>CAKSQS010000005.1 GCA_934486705.1 uncultured Eubacteriales bacterium | reverse complement strand
CTTGATTCGGTAGGCTACTGGAGTCTTGAATGCTGGGGCGGCGCTACGTTTGACGCGTGTATGCGCTTTTTGAACGAAGACCCGTGGGAAAGGCTGCGCACGCTTAAAAAGCATATGCCCAACACCAAGCTGCAAATGCTTTTGCGCGGTCAGAACCTGCTGGGCTACAAGCACTATGCCGACGACGTGGTTGATATGTTCGTTAAAAAGTCGATTGAAAACGGCATTGACGTTATTCGTATTTTCGACGCGCTTAACGATACGCGCAATATGGAACAGGCAATGAAAAGCTGTAAAAAATACGGCGGTATATGCGAGGCGGCCATAAGCTACACCGTAAGCCCCGTTCACAATGAGGAATACTTTGTTGAAATGGCAAAGACTCTTGAAAAAATGGGTGCGGACGTTATCTGTATTAAGGATATGGCTAACCTCTTATTACCTTATAAAGCATATTCGCTTGTTAAGAAACTTAAAGAGAACGTTAATGTGCCGATTCATCTGCATACCCACAACACCACAGGCACGGGCGATATGACCTATCTTATGGCGGCACAGGCAGGCGTGGATATTGTTGATACCGCGCTCTCCCCCCTTGCAAACGGTACTTCGCAGCCCTCTACCGAGGCGCTTGTGGCAACGCTGCAGGGTACTCCGCGCGATACCGGGCTTGACCTTATGAGGCTGAGCGAAATAGCGGCGCATTTCCGCAAGGTTGCCGATAAGCTTAAAGCCGAGGGTATACTTGACCCGAAGGTGCTTAACGTTGATACAAAGACCCTTATTTATCAAGTTCCGGGCGGAATGCTTTCAAACCTTTTATCTCAGCTTAAGCAGGCTAACGCCGAGGATAAATACTATGACGTTTTGGCGGAAGTGCCGAGGGTAAGAGAAGATTTCGGCTATCCCCCACTTGTAACGCCCACCAGCCAGATAGTAGGCACACAGGCTGTGCTCAATGTGCTTTCGGGCGAACGCTATAAGATGATCACCAAGGAATCAAAGGGACTTCTGCGCGGCGAATACGGCAGATTGCCCGGCAAGGTAAACGAAGAGGTTCGCAAAAAGGCTATAGGTGACGACAAGGTTATAACCTGCCGCCCCGCAGACCTTTTAAAGCCCGAGCTTACCGATTACGCAAAGGAAATGCGCGATAAGGGCATAGGCAAATCGGAAGAGGACGTATTAAGCTACGCACTGTTCCCGCAGGTTGCCGAAAAATTCTTTGCGGTAAGGGATAAGAAGACCCCATCAAATATTGATGAAAACGGCGTTCGTCAGCTTGTTGTTGAGGACTTGTCCGTTTGAGTTTTTTTAAATATGCTGTCGCCTATATGCGACAGCATATTTCAGTCTGTAGATAAGCCACAAATTCTATTTTTGCGGCGTGAACGCCGAATTTACGTTTTTCCGCTGACACGCGCGGCGGAAAAACACCTTGTAAGCGAAAAACCGCTTAATAAGCGGTTTTTCAAGGGCACTGGGGTGGTATTGGCGGGGATAGAGCGCAGTCAAAAATCTCCGATTTTTGCGAGCGGCATTCCCGTCCAAGAGCGTGTCGACTTTTTCGACACGCTCAAATATGCTGTCGCATATCAGCGACAGCATATTTTCACATCATAATAAACAGCATAAGCATTTCTTTAACCCGTTCGTATATTCTCTCGGCGTCCGCCGCGGGCAGCGGGTTTTTGCCGAGCCCTAATTCAATTGTAAACCCGGGGCGGCAAAATTCGGTTATAAACCAATCCTTAAACCCGCCGCCGTCGGCAATACCCGTGGGCACATCAAGCGCGTAGCCAGATGAGGTAGCCATTATTTCCGCCATCTTTTTTGAGCGGGGCGGCACTGTTTCGCCGTAGTTCCAATATATCACCTCACCCTGTGAGTGCAGCGCCGCCGCCTGGCGTATATTTACCGTGCGGCAAAGCTCTGTAAGCGCCAGCGTTTCAGGCTCACTTTCGGGTCTGTAGCCCCCGAAACGGGTAGGTGCAGGACCCAATATCCCTGCTTTTATCTCCTTATTTTTCAGGTTTTTCCAGTCGGCGTTAAAATTGTGGTTTATATCAACCCCGCGCAAATTTGCGTTCCAATGCTCAAAATCCCCAAGGCACAGCCGCCTTACGGTACTTCCGAGCTCCCCGCAGGCGTTTATACCGTTAATGCTTATTTCGCAGCCGTCGGGATTAACGCAGGGAATAAATATTACTCCCCTATCCCTTAATGCGCGCGCGGCGTTTAAGCCGCATAAGTAACCGCCGCTTTTTATTGCTGCCGCCAGTTCTTCAATAAACATAAGCAGAACAACCGCGGTTATATGCTCGCTGCCGTGAAAGGCCGCGGCAATAAGGCTGTACTCCGCAGCCGAGCCGATTTTAAGCGCGGGTATATCCCTGCCGCCGCAGCTGCGGCCGATAATACTTCGTTTTATAAATTCGTACTCCGCGCAAAGGCTTTCTGTTACCTTTCTGCGCGCGAAATAATCATAAACCGCAGGCTTTACAAGCTTGCTCATAATACCACTCTCCCATAAACATATATATTTGAAGGAGCTTTATTTAATGAATTTAGAGGAAAAACAAATTTCGGGCGAATACATTTACAAGGGCAAAATTATAAAGCTGCGCCGCGATGTAGCACTACTGCCGAACGGCAAAACCGCCACACGCGAGGTAATAGAGCATAACGGCGGCGTTTGCGTGGCGGCGCTGACCGATAATAACGAGGTGCTTTTTGTAAAACAATTCCGCTACCCGTATATGGAAATTGTAACCGAAATTCCCGCGGGAAAGCGGGACAGTGCCGATGAAGACCCCCTTGCCTGCGGAAAGCGCGAGCTTAAAGAGGAAACGGGCGCAGAGGCTGAAAAATTTATACCGTTAGGTAAGCTTTACCCATCTCCCGGGTATTGCGGGGAAATAATCTGGATGTTTGCCGCAGCAGGGCTTAAATACGGCGAGCAGCACCCCGATGACGATGAATTTTTAAGCGTGGAAAAAATACCGCTTGAAAAGGCGGTTGAAATGATACTCGCCGGTGAGATTACCGACGCGAAAACGCAGGCGGCGGTTTTAAAGCTGAAGCTTTTAAAGGACAGCGGGAAAATATAGCCCCCTGTTTCTTCGAAATATGTAATAAGATACGAAAAAGTCGCCGCTTGCGGAATACAACCGCCTGCGGTGATTATTTTATTTGTAAATTTTTCAAAAATGACCGCGCCTTTATAATAATTATATTGATTTATTTTTTGTTATGCGATATAATGATAATATAATATGCGTGCCAACTTTACCGCGCAGCATATGAAAATTTCTTTGCAAACGGAGAATGGAAATGACAGTTAACAAAGAGAAAAACGGCTCTGAGCTTGTTTTAACGCTTGAGGGCAGGCTTGACACTACAACCGCCCCTATGCTTGAAAAGGAGCTTAAACAGGAAATAGGCGGCGTAAGCTCACTTATTATGAACTTTGCGGGCGTTGAATATATATCATCGGCGGGCTTGCGCGTGTTGCTTGCCGCGCAAAAGGTTATGAACAGGCAGGGGCAAATGATAATAAAGAACGTAAACGATACAATATCGGATATTTTTGAGATAACCGGATTTTCCGATGTTCTGACGGTAGAATGAAAAAAGAGCGCCTATCCCGCAAAGCGGCGGGGGCGGATTTCGCCGTCGGGGCATTCGGACATTTTCTTATATGGGGTATTTGCTCATCACTTTCGGTTATGGTATGTACCATAGTTGACGCGCTGCTTGTGGGCAATCTCACAGGCAACAGCGGGCTTGCCGTAGCGAATATTTCAACCCCCGTGTTTCTCTTCTATGCCCTTATCGGTATGACGGTGGGCATAGGCGCGAATGTGGGAATAGCGCGCTTACTCGGCACGGCTGATATTAAGGCGGCAAACCGCGCTTTTTCGGCGGTGCTCGGTCTTGGGCTTATATTAAGCGCGGCGGCGCTGCTGCCCCTTTTGTTTAAGGACGCGTTTTTTACATTTTTAGGCGTTACAAAGGAGCTTTACCCGCAAGCCGACCGCTACCTCACGGTAGTAATGTACTCCGCGCCGGCGTTTATTATGTATCACATATTGTCGGCGTCCGTTCGGTCTGACAGTGACCCCATACTTGCCGCAATAGCCTCGGGCACGGTTATTTTTGTAAATATAACCCTTGATATTATTTTTATGCAGGTGTTAAGGCTCGGAATTATGGGCGCCTCCGCCTCGCTTTGCATAGCCGAGGCTTTGGGCGTTTTGGTTTTGCTTGCCCACTTTTTCAAAAAAAGCAGTCTTTTAAAATTACATATAGCCCTGCCGCGAAAATCGGATATTAAGGATTTTGTTTCAAACGGCTTCGGGGTAGGCTCATCGGGCTTTTTCGGCGCAGTGGTAATGCTTGTTTTTAACACCTTGCTTTTGCGTTTCGGTGTATCAAACGGCGCTTTGTATGTTGCAATATACGGCGTGCTTTATACCGTAGGCACTGTTCCCGGCGGAATATTTGAGGGAATATCGGGCGCGCTTTCCACCGTAACGGCATTTACGGCGGGGGAAGCGGATATAAAGGGTATTTTCGCCGTAAGAAGGCGTGCGGTTTTAACAGCTTTAATTGCGGGCGCGGCAATTTCACTTTTATTTGCGGCGTTTCCGAATACGCTTGTCGGCTTTTTCGGAATAAGGAATACCGCGGCGGCTGCGGCTTTGCGCATTTTTGCAATAAGCGTTGTTTTTACGGGAATAAACACGGTGCTTACCGCCTACTGGCAGTCCCTCGGCAGGGCGGGCTTTGCGGGTGCGATATCGGTAATGCGCAATTGCTTGCTTATGCTCTCGCTCGGCGCGGTGCTTATACCCAAAAGCGGAATTACGGGGCTTGCGCTTACATATGCTGTAACCGAGGCGCTTTGCACGGCTGTAATACTTATATTTTCATACACCGCCGCGGCGAAAAAGTATGTAACGGATAAATTCGGCGCAAAGGGCAGATGCTTTGAAAGCGTTTATGCCATAAAAACCGAAAGCGCTTTTTCAATATCCGCCGACCTTGAAAGGATTTGCGGCGAATGGGATATAGCGCCTCAGCACGCATTTTTCATCAACTTTATTTGCGAGGAAATGCTGCTTAATATAATTAAATTCGCGCTGTCGGGCGGCGGCAAAACATATTATATTTCAATAAAGCTTATGGAAAAGAACGGGGACTGTATTCTCCGCATACGGGATAACGTATCGCGCTATAACCCCTTTGAATCGGACGGCGACGAAATAGACAGCGGAGTTTTAAGGCTTATAAAGGCTAAAACTAAATATTGCGATTATCAGCGTAAAATGATATTCAACTATTTATATACGGTATTATAAGGAGTAAGGCAGTGCAGGGTAAGAACATATTCGGCAATGAAAAGGAAATAAAAAGGCTTGAAGTGCAAAACCGACTGTTTTCAGAGCTTGAAAAGCCGCTGATTTTAAGACTTTTTTCAGGCAAAAGCGGGCTTTCGGTGCTTGATATAGGCTGCAATAACGGTGCTAAGGCGTTCGGGCTTTTTTCACACGATATGTTTTCGCGGGTAATAGGCGTAGACTGTAACGCAGAACTTATAGAAAAAGCCAATAAAGCTTACGGCTCACAGAAATTTTCCTTTTACAAAGCGGATATTGAGTCGCCCGCGTTTGCCGAAGATTTTAATATACAGCAATTTGATATAATTTACATATCATTTGTGCTTATGCATTTGCGCAACCCCGAAGCGCTGCTTGTAAGGCTTAAAAGCCTTTTAAAGCCCGACGGTTTGCTTATTGTGACCGAGGGGAACGACGGAATATCGGATATATCCCCCTGCGGCGCAGAGCTGTTACGCGGCGCTTTGGAAATTCTTAAAAAAGATAAATATGCGGGAAACCGCGAAACGGGTAAAACACTGCCCGACATTTTGAGCAAATGCGGATATTCGGATACCGAAACGCTTTGCGAATATATATCGGCAAAAGCCGACGATAAAGAGAAAAAGGAAGATATATTTACAACGTTTTTTTCCTATCTTCCCGATGATGTTGAGCTTTTACTTGAAGAAGACCCCGAAAACGCCGAATTTATTGCTTTTTCCGATTGGCTGCGGGAAAATTACGAAAAACTGCACCACGTTATTACCGATAATAAAACCGAAATTAAAATGGGTCTTAAAATTGCAGCCTGCAAAAGAAAGCCGTGATTATAAATGGAAAACAGAATAGCTGCGGAAAACGGAGCGGTATTTTATTTAAGCCCACTGCGGCTCAACGAAATAAGCACGGCAAAGGCGCTTTGCGATATATGCGTGGGTAAAAATCTGTATTCCGAAAAAGACCTCGGTATCACTGTAGAAAATAAAAAGCAGTTTTTTTGGCTTTTAAAAACCGAAAACGGAGAAACGGCAGGATATATTTATTATAAATTGACCGATACTAAAAGCCTTGTAAAATATGCAAAGCTTGATGAAAAAATTCTGCTCGAAGCGAGCGACAGCGGCGACTGTATCGGGCAGATACAATCGGTAGGAATAAGAGAGGATTTTCGTGGGCTCGGCATTGCGGCGCGGCTTATAAAATTTGCCGCAGACCGCCTGCAAAAAGCGGGAGCGGGCGCGGTGTTTACGGTCTGTTGGAAAGCGGAGGGCGGCGCGTTTTTAGCCCCCGCGCTTAAAAGCTGTGGCTTTAGCTTTTTATCGTCCGCCGAAAATGTATGGTACGATGAAAAGCAGCTTATTTGCCCCATATGCGGCGGGCGCTGCCGCTGCGGGGCGGAAATATACTTTAAAAAAACAGGAAAGGAACTAAGGGTATGAAAATAAGGCTTTTACCTAAATTTATTATTTCGCTCGGCGTAATAGGTCTTGTTATGACGGTTGCGGTATCGCTTTTCAGCTACGCCACCTCAAAATCATACCTTGAAAATATGTATGCCGAGCGGGTTATGACCAACAGCAACGCCATTGCCGCAATGCTGCCCGCCGAGGACGTTAAAACAATTATAGCAAGCGGCGGCGATAAAACCGATACCTACAAAAAAACAGCCGCGCTCTTCAACAAGCTTAAAAAGGACGGAAACGTTACATTTCTTTCGCTTGTTGTGCCGGATGAAGACAGCGTTCATTTTTACATTGACGCAATGGTTGAGGAAATGGGCGACAGCCCCGAAAACCGGTTGGCATACGGCAGCGTCGTGCCGTATGCCGAGGCGGCTAACCCCGACGACCCGCGGGATATGGAAAAATACATAACAATATGGAAAATGTACTCGCAAAACAAGGGGCTTGAAAAGCCGATTGTAACCGATAACAGCTACGGCTATAACTACACGGGAATATCGGTTATAACCGATGAAAACGGCAAAGCGATTGCCGAAATACAGTATATACTGGATATGAGCGAGGTGCGGGCGCACCTTAACTCTTTCCTTATAAATATGCTTTTAATAGCCTTTGCGGTTATAGGTCTTACCATTTTAGCCTATATATTCTTTGTGGGCAGGGTGGTTACAAAGCCTATAGGCAAGCTTGCCGCATTTACAAAGAATATTACCGAAACGGGTGTATTTGAAAATCAGCGTATCTCACTTAAAACAGGCGACGAAATAGAGCAATTGGGCAACTCCTTTAACTATATGCTTGAAAAGCTTGAAGGCTACATTGCCAACCTTTCAAAAGTCACCGCCGAAAAGGAAAGAATAGGCGCGGAGCTTGATATTGCAAAGAATATTCAGGCCTCAATGCTGCCCTGCATTTTCCCCGCGTTCCCCGAAAGGCGCGAATTTGATATTTACGCCACAATGGACCCCGCAAAGGAGGTCGGCGGCGATTTTTACGATTTCTTTATGGTGGACGAACGCCATTTGGCAATTGTAATGGCGGATGTTTCGGGCAAGGGCGTTCCCGCTGCGCTGTTTATGGTTATAGGCAAAACCCTTATTAACGACCACACCGTTCCCGGGAAAGACTTGGGCGAGGTTTTCACCGAAGTAAACAATATGCTTTGCGAATCAAACAGCGAGGGACTTTTCATAACCGCGTTTGAGGGCGTGCTCGACCTTGCCACAGGTGAATTTAATTTTGTAAACGCAGGGCACGAAATGCCGTTTATTTTAAGGGCGGGCAGCGAATTTGAGCCTTACAAAATACGCCCGGGCTTTGTGCTTGCGGGTATGGAAAATATGAAATACCGCGCGGGCAGCATTACGCTCAGTGCGGGCGATAAAATTTTTCAGTACACCGACGGCGTTACCGAAGCTACAAACTCCGAAAACGAGCTTTACGGTATGGATAGACTTAAAACCGCGCTTAACAGCGTTAAAAATACCGCTCCCGCCGAGATACTGGGCGCAGTTAAGACCGATATTGACAAATTTGTATCTGGCGCGCCGCAGTTTGACGATATAACAATGCTCTGCCTTGAATACAAGGCAAAAATGGGGAACGGTTGCGTTATAACCGTATCTGCCGCAGCAGAAAGCATTGATAAAATTACCGAGTTTATAAATGCGGAGCTTGAAAGTCTCGGCTGCGATATGAAAGCTCAAAAGCAAATAGATATAGCGGCGGATGAAATTTTTTCAAACATAGCGCACTACGCCTATGAAAACGGAGAGGGCAACGCAGAAATAAGACTCGAAAAGAGCGATAGCCCGAAGGCTGTCACACTCACCTTTACCGATAGCGGAGCGCCCTACAACCCGCTTGAAAAGCCCGACCCCGACGTAACTCTTTCGGCTGACGAGCGCGAAATAGGCGGGCTTGGAATTTACATTGTTAAAAAGACAATGGACGAAGTAAAATACGAGCGTAAAGACGGAAAAAACATACTGTCCGTAATAAAATACCTGTAAGGAGAGCAAAAAAAAAATGAGCGATTTGTTCAGAAAGAAAAGTATGGAAAGGGTCACCTCGCCCGAGCAGCTTAACGATTACATAAGGGTATCAAACCCCGGCGTATGGACGGTGCTGGCGGCGGTTGTAATTCTGCTTGCGGGCGCGTGCGTTTGGGGCGTGTTCGGGCAGCTTGATTCATCGGTTCAAACCGCAGGCGCAGCCGAAAACGGCGAAATTGTATGTTATGTAAAAGAATCGGATATATCGGGCTTTACCGATAATGCGTTTATCTCGGTAAATGAGCAGGAATACCCCGTAACCGATATTGCGGCCGCTCCCATACGGCTCGATAAGGAAAAGGACGGCAGTATTTTAAGCCTTGCGGGAATAGACGCGACCGACGCGGTGTATGAGGTTCGCGCAAGCGCGGCGGGATTGCCCGACGGCACATATAAGGCGACGGTAATTAAGGAGCGCGTCTCCCCTATCTCCTTTATTCTTAACTGAGGAAGCTTATATGGAAAAGATAAAAGAGACTAAAAAACTTAAAAAGCCCGTAATGCACGGTGCTGCCGACGTGCCCGTAATAATGCAGATGGAGGCGCTTGAATGCGGCGCGGCAAGCCTTGCAATGGTGCTTGCCTACTACGGCAAATGGTTGCCGCTTGAACAGGTGCGCTTTGACTGCGGCGTATCGCGTGACGGCTCTAACGCGCGCAATATTTTAAAAGCCGCCCGCAGCTACGGGCTTGCCGCCAAGGGTTACAGGTATGAGCCGAACGACTTAAGACGCGACGGAAAATTTCCCTGCATTATTCACTGGAATTTCAACCATTTTGTGGTGTTGGACGGCTTTCGCGGCAACAAGGCGATTTTAAACGACCCCGCAAAGGGAAAATACGCCGTATCTCTGAAAACCTTTGACGATTCGTTTACAGGCATTTGCCTTTTGTTTGAGCCGACCGAAATCTTTACCCCCGGCGGCAAGCCGCCATCTGTTTTGGCATATGCCAAAAAGCGGCTTAAGGGTGCGGGCAGTGCGGTTGCCTTTGCGGCAATTACCGCGCTTATATCTGCCATAACGGGGGTTATAAGCCCCGCATTTTCGCGCGTTTTTGTTGACAGATTGCTGACGGGCAAAAACCCCGAGTGGTTTATACCGTTTATTATAGGCTTATCGCTCCTTAGCGTTTTGCAGCTTGTTGTGGGGTGGATAAACGCCGTTTATTCCCTTAAAATTAACGGAAAGCTTGCCATGGTGGGCAGCACAACCTTTATGTGGAAAGTGCTGCGTATGCCTATGGAATTCTTCTCGCAGCGTATGGCGGGTGATATTCAGGGGCGGCAGTCAGCAAACGCGAGCATAGCGGGCAGCCTTGTAAATACCTTTGCGCCGCTCGCACTAAACGCGGTAATGATGGTGTTTTACCTTGTTGTAATGATAAGGTACAGCCTGCTTTTAACCGTTATAGGCATTTTATCGGTGCTTATAAACCTTATTTTCTCAAACATTATTTCAAAAAAGCGGATAAATATTACCCGCGTGCAAATGCGCGACTCAGGTAAGCTTGCGGGCGCTACCGTTGCCGGAATAGAAATGATTGAAACAATTAAGGCAAGCGGCGCAGAAAACGGATTTTTTGAAAAATGGGCGGGCTATCAGGCAAGTGCCAATACGCAGCAGGTAAAATTTCAAAAGCTTAATCAGCTGCTCGGTCAGCTGCCTGCGCTTGTAAGCTCGGTTTGCAATACGGCGGTTTTAATGGTGGGCGTGTACCTTGCAATGCAGGGCAGGTTTACCGTTGGTATGATAATGGCGTTTCAGGGCTTTTTAGGCTCGTTTGTTTCCCCCGCAACGTCGCTGATTTCGGCAGGGCAAAGCTTGCAGGAAATGCGCACCGAAATGGAGCGCATAGAGGACGTAATGCGCTACCCCACCGACGTTCCCGAGGATGCTCCCGTAAGCGATAACTGCGAGTACGATAAGCTTTCGGGCAATATTGAAATGAAAAACGTCACGTTCGGCTATTCCCGCCTTGCAGAGCCGCTTATAGAAAACTTTAATTTGTCGCTTAAAACCGGCAGCCGCGTGGCATTTGTAGGGCCATCGGGCTGCGGAAAATCCACCCTTTCAAAGCTGATTTCGGGGCTTTATAAACCTTGGAGCGGCGAAATACTTTTCGACGGCAAAAAAATATCCGAAATTGACCGCAGCGTTTTTACAGGCTCGCTGGCGGTAGTGGACCAGGATATAATTTTGTTTGAAGATACAATAGCCAACAACATTAAAATGTGGGATAACTCGATAGAGGATTTTGAAATGATAATGGCGGCGCGCGACGCACAGCTGCACGAGGATATTATGCAGCGCGAGGGCGGTTATCAGTACAAAATGACCGAGGGCGGCAAGGACTTTTCGGGCGGGCAGCGGCAGCGAATGGAAATAGCGCGCGTGTTGGCGCAAGACCCCACGATTATAATTTTGGACGAAGCCACAAGCGCGCTTGACGCTAAAACCGAGTACAACGTTGTAAACTCCATTAAGGATCGCGGCATAACCTGCATAGTTGTGGCGCACAGGCTCTCGACTATACGGGATTGCGACGAAATAATAGTAATGGATAACGGCAGGGTTGCCGAACGCGGCACGCACGACGAGCTTATGAAAAAGGGCGGAATGTATGCCGAGCTTGTAACTAACGAGTAAAGGGGGAAAGACTTAATGGGTTGGTTTGACGAACAGATAAGGCAGCGAAAGCAAAACGACGACGATGTTTTTGCCGATTCATTTGTAAATATGGCGGCTGCCGTTTTAGGCTCAAAGGTAACAGGCAGCCTTTCAGACGGCAGCGCGGCGGCGAAAAGCGCGATTGACGAAATTTTAAAATATTACCACGTAAAAAGCCGCGAAGTGCCCGACAATATAAAGGACACAAACGAGCAGCTTGAATATTTAATGCGCCCCTACGGCATAATGCGCCGCACGGTAAGGCTTGAAAAGGGCTGGTATCGCGACGCGGTGGGCGCAATGCTCGGCGTTATGAAGGAAAGCGGCAGGGTGGTCGCACTTATTCCCGCGGGGTTTTCGGGCTACTGCTATATTGACCCGGACAGCGGCAAAAAAATTAAAATAAACCGCAAAAATCAGCGCCTTTTCGATAGCGAGGCTATAGCCTTTTACAAGCCCTTTCCGCTTAAAAAAATTGGGCTCGGCTCGGTTGCAAAATATATTGCGGAAACGCTCTCCCCCGCCGATTTTGCGCTTATTGCCCTTGCAACTTTAGCGCTCTCTTTAATAGGTATGCTCTCGCCTAAGCTTAACAATATTTTGTTTGCGGCGGTTTTGCCGTCGGGCAGTGTAAGGCTGCTTTTATCAATTGCGGTGTTCACGGTTTCGGTATCTGTAAGCTCTTTACTTATTTCCGCCACCAAGGAAATGATAACCGCAAGAATAAATACCAAAATGAGCGTTTCGGTGCAGGCGGCGGCAATGATGCGAATAATGAGCCTGCCGGCGGACTTTTTTAAGGGGTATGGCTCGGGCGATTTGTCAAGCCGCGCGGCGCATATATCATCGCTTTGCAATATGCTGGTTTCCGCCGTGCTTACAACGGGGCTTACCTCGGTTTTTTCGCTTATCTACATTTCGCAGATATTTATATATGCTCCCCTGCTTGTAGTGCCTGCAATAGCTGTCATTTTGGTAACGGTCGCTTTCTCGCTTATTTCCTCGTTTGCGCAAATGCGTATTTCAAAAAAGCAAATGGAGCTTTCGGCAAAGGAAAGCGGAATGAGCTATGCGCTTATAAGCGGCATACAGAAAATAAAGCTTGCGGGCGCAGAAAAAAGAGCCTTTGCCCGCTGGGGCAACCTTTATGCGCAAAACGCAAAGCTTACATACAACCCGCCCGCATTTATTAAGCTTAATTCGGTTATAAGCCTTGCCATTTCGCTTATAGGTAATATAGTTATGTATGCGGCGGCGGTAAAATCGGGCGTTTCGGTGGCAGATTATTATGCGTTCGGCACAGCCTACGGTATGGTTTCGGGCGCTTTTATGTCCCTTGCGGGAATGGCGCTTACCGTAGCGCAGATAAAGCCGATTTTGGAAACGGTGCAGCCGTTTTTTAACACCGTGCCCGAGATTTCCGAGGGCAAAGAGGTTATAACAAGGCTTTCGGGCGGAATAGAGCTTACCAACGTTTCTTTCAGGTACAATGAAAATATGCCGCTTATACTTGATAATATGTCCCTTAAAATTCGCCCCGGACAGTATGTTGCCATAGTGGGCAAAACAGGCTGCGGAAAATCAACGCTTATGCGCCTTCTTTTAGGCTTTGAAAAGCCGCAAAAGGGCGCCGTTTACTATGACGGCAGGGATATTGAGCGAATAGACCTTAAATCCCTCAGGCACAGAATAGGCGTAGTAATGCAAAACGGCAAGCTTTTCTCGGGGGATATTTATTCCAATATAGTAATATCCGCCCCGTGGCTTACGCAAAGCGACGCGTGGGACGCCGCCGAGAAAGCGGGAATAGCCGAGGATATACGCCGTATGCCAATGGGAATGAACACGATAATTTCCGAGGGCTCTGGCGGCATTTCGGGCGGGCAGCGGCAGCGGCTTATGATAGCCCGCGCAATAGCGCCCAAGCCTAAAATTTTAATGCTTGACGAAGCTACAAGCGCGCTTGATAACCTTACGCAGAAAAAGGTTTCGGAATCACTTGATTCCCTTAAATGCACAAGAATAGTAATAGCCCACAGGCTTTCCACCATAAAGCAGTGCGACCGCATTTTGGTGCTGGACGGCGGAAAAATTACAGAGGACGGAACATACGACGAGCTGATAGCCAAAAACGGCGTATTTGCAGAGCTTGTGGCACGGCAGCGGCTCGATACATAAAAAATATTTTTAAAAAAATAAGCCCTTTTGCAAATTCGTTCGTATAAATAAGTGAAAGGGAAAAACAAAACGGAAAGAGAGGGTAACCGTGGAGAAAAGCAATAATTTTCAGCAATTACTGACCGCCCTTTTCGATTATCAGGAAATTGAGGAAAACCCGCGGCTTAAAAAGCTTATTGATAAATCGCAGATTTACAGCAGAGAGTTATCGGACGATGAGCTTGATTTTGTAAACGCGGCGGGCGAAATAGATAACGGTAAAAAGCCGAACAGCGAGGAAAAGCCGTTATGAACGTATTTCTATTAAGGGATAAGGTTTATACCGAGTATAAGGAAAAAGTAATGCGGTATATGCTGAAAAAGGTGCAAAACCCGCACGATGCCGAAGACCTTACAGGCGAGGTTTTTCTAAAAGTTTTTAAAAGTATAGAAAGCTTTGACGAAACCAAAGCGTCAATTTCCACTTGGATATACACAGTGGCGCGGAACACGGTAATTGACTACTACCGAACAAGAAAGAATACCGCCGAGCTTAACGAAAACCTGACGGCGGAAAACGCGGACACCTCAATTTTTAAAAACGAAACGCTTGAAGCTTTAGCCGCCGCGCTCGAAAGCATAGACGAGCGCTCGCGAAATATCGTAATTTTACATTATTATAACGGCTTACCCCTTAAAAGCATAGCGGAGGCTATAGGAATTTCCTATTCCCACACAAAGCTGTTACATAATAAAGCTCTTACAGAGCTTAAAAAATATTTTTAGGAGGATTTTTAAAATGGAAATGAACAAGGAGCTGCTTGCAAAAGCAAAGAACACAAAGACACCTGAGGAGCTGCTATGTCTTGCAAAGGAAAACGGCGAGGAAATGACCGAGGAGAGCGCAAAGGCATATTTTGAGTTTTTGCACCCGCAGACGGGCGAAATTGCCGATAACGAGCTTGACAATGTATCGGGCGGCGGCTGCCACGCAAATGACGGCAGAGAAATTGTAACGGTATGTCACACCTGCGGAGGTTTTGTATGCAAAAAGTGCGGCGGCCGTTATTTAGATACATCTACGTTTCCGGTATGTAAAGAATGTGGTAAAACAGCGATTTGCAACCATTGCAAATATTGCACCTATGAAAAAGGACTGTGGCTTTGCAACAAATAAAAAATAATGCGAACGGAGAGTTTTAAAATGAACAAAGAACTTCTTGTAAAAGCAAAGAAAGCAAAAACCCCCGAAGAGCTGCTATGTTTAGCAAAGGAAAACGGCGAGGAAATAACCGAGGAGAGCGCAAAGGCATATTTTGAGCTCTTGCACCCGCAGACAGGCGAGATTGCCGACGAAGAGCTTGATAATGTATCGGGCGGCGGCTGCTACAAGGGCGACAAGCTTGTTGTTTCCGCAATGCATTTCTGCGATGAATGGTGCTGCAAAAATGACGGTTCAAAAGGAAATGATTTTTTATACTGCCGTAAATGCGGAGTTGCTGCATTTTGCCACTCCTGCCGTTACTGCACATATGAAAAGGGTCTGTGGCTTTGCAGCAATCCCGCTAATATGAAAAAATAATATAATAGGGTGATAATTATGGAAATAAACAAAGAACTGCTTGCGAAAGCAAAAAATGCAAAAACCCCCGAGGAACTGCTATGTCTTGCCAAGGAAAACGATGAGGAAATTACCCTTGACAGTGCAAAGGCATATTTTGAGCTTTTACACCCGAAAACAGGCGAGATTGCCGATGATGAGCTTGACAATGTAGCGGGCGGGTGCAACAAAAACGACGGAAGAAAAATCGTTTCGGTATTTTGCATATGCAATAATTATGCCTGCAGTAAATGCGGCGGTAAGTGCATAGTAAACGCCGTAAAAAGTGCTTGCTGCAAGGAGTGCGGCAGATTAGCCAACTGCACAAACTGTCAGCATTGCTCTTATGAAAAAGGTCTGTGGCTTTGCAATTTTGGGCGTTAAGGAGTTAAATTATGAAAAACACAAATGAAATACTTGAAAAGGCTAAGCTTGCAAAAACTCCCGAAGAGCTGCTATGTCTTGCAAAGGAAAACGGCGAAGAAATGACCGAGGAGAGCGCAAAGGCTTATTTTGAGCTATTACACCCGAAAACAGGCAAAATTACCGATGACGAGCTTAACAATGTATCGGGCGGCGGATGTCATACAGACGACGGCAGAGAAATTGTGACCGTCGGTCACGGTTGTACGGGTTTTGAGTGTAAAAAATGCGGCTGCAAAAATATTATCAATTCGGTCGGTATTGTGTTATGCAAATGCGGCTGCATGGCAGTATGTAATA
The DNA here is from genome assembly GCA_934486705.1 of uncultured Eubacteriales bacterium. Lineage (GTDB taxonomy): Bacteria > Bacillota > Clostridia > Oscillospirales > Acutalibacteraceae > UBA737. Next base: position 67,534 of record CAKSQS010000005.1, on the reverse strand, counting down.
ACTGCAAATACTGCACATACGAAAAAGGACTGTGGCTTTGCAACAAAGAAAATCACCGAAAAAATTAGACGAACGGAGCGCATTGATATGCAACTGAATAACGAACTTATAGCAAAGGCGAAACAGGCAAAAACTCCCGAAGAACTGCTATGTCTTGCAAAAGAAAACGGCGAAGAAATAACCGAGGAGAGCGCAAAGGCATATTTTGAGCTTTTACACCCGAAGACGGGCGAAATTGCAGACGAAGAGCTTGACAATGTAGCGGGCGGCGGATGTTACAAGGGCGACAGACTTGTTGTTTCCGTAATGAATTACTGCGACGAATGGCGCTGCAAAACCGATGGCTCGCAATGCGATATATACGGTGCGATGGTATACTGCAATACATGCGGAATCGGCGCGTTTTGCAACACCTGCCACTACTGCACATATGAAAAGGGTCTGTGGCTCTGCAACAACCCCGCCAGAATGAAAAAATAATATAAAAGGGTGATAATTATGGAAATGAACAAAGAGCTTATATCAAAAGCAAAGAAAGCAAAAACCCCCGAAGAGCTGCTATGTCTTGCAAAGGAAAACGGCGAGGAAATGACCGAGGAGAGCGCAAAAGCATATTTTGAACTTTTGCACCCGAAGACCGGCAAAATTGCCGATGAAGAGCTTGAAAACGTTTCGGGCGGCGGATGTCATGCAGATGACGGCAGAGAAATTGTGACCGTCGGTCACGGCTGTACGGGTTTTGAGTGTAAAAAATGCGGCACTCAAATCAATAAAAATGCAGTCAGTGTCGGGATATGCAAATGCGGCCGCTTGACAGTATGTAACAACTGCAAATACTGCACATACGAAAAAGGATTGTGGCTTTGCAACAAAAGCAATCACCGAAAAAATTAGACGAACGGAGTGCATTAAAATGGAAATAAACAAAGAACTGATTGCCAAGGCGAAAACGGCTGAAACCCCCGAAGAATTACTTGAAATGGCAAAGACTAACGGCGAAGAAATGACCGAAGAGAGCGCAAAGGCATATTTTGAGCTTTTGCACCCGAAGACGGGCGAAATTGCAGACGAAGAGCTTGACAATGTATCGGGCGGCAACTGCTACAACAGCGGCAGACTTGTTGTTACCACGCGATTCCGCTGCTGGGATTGGCAGTGCAAAAACGGCTGCGCAAAGGATACGGTTGAAACCTCGGTTTTCCCGTACCGCCGGGTATGCAGAAATTGCGGAAATGTAACCTGGTGCGAATACTGCAAGTATTGCTCGTATGAAAGAGGCCTGTGGCTTTGCAATAACCCCAATACCGAATACGGGAGGAAATTATAAAAATGAACAGTGAACTTATTTCAAAAGCGAAAGCTGCAAAAACTCCTGAAGAATTGCTGTGTCTTGCAAAAGAAAACGGCGAAGAAATGACACTCGACGGCGCAAAGGCATATTTTGAGCTTTTGCACCCGAAGGCGGGCGAGCTTTCCGATGAAGAGCTTGATAACGTATCGGGCGGCGGATGCTACAATATAGAGGGCAAGCTTATAGTTACCTCGCGCCACTCCTGCGATAAATTTGAATGTACTCAGTGCGGGCGCGACCATAAAAACGGCAACAGGGACGAAACCTGCCTGCGCAACTCCTATTGCCCGAGCTGCTATTATTCTAAATCGGTAGGTGCAATAATGTACTGTGAGAACTATGAAAACAGTAAAAAGTAAGCCTATCGCCCAATACTCATAAAGGAAAGCAGGCTGCCGTTTTTTCGGCGGCCTGTAAGGTTACAGCTATGCATTATGTATTAAATCCGAATATTGCCCTGCGCTCATGGCGGCTTGTACCCTTTGCCTATTACATAAAGGGCGAGCGCAACGCGTGCGGGCTTAAGGGCGAAGAATTTGACTTTTTATCCGCTTGCGACGGAAAAACAGAATTACCGAGCGCTGCGGACAGCCCGCTTGCCGAAAAATTTCTTGCAAACGGCTTTATACGCATAGCGGAAGATGGCGAGGAGACAGAACCGTGGAGCAGACCGCGGCTTTGCGATAACCGCTATTTTCCCGCTATGAACTGGATGATAACCGGCAAGTGCAATTACAACTGTCTTCACTGCTTTAACGCGGCGGATAATGCGCCGCTGCAAAGCGAGTGGACGGCAGAAGAGGCGGAAAAGCTGCTTGACGAGGCGTATGACTGCGGAATAAACGCCTTTACAATAACCGGCGGCGAGCCTATGCTGCACAAAAATTTCTTTGATATTATTGAGGGGATTTATAAACGTAATATGTTTGTTGAGGAAATTAACACAAACGGCTATTACATAACCGCCGCCGCTCTTGAAAGGCTTAAAAAAATCGGCTGCGTTCCGCTTATGAAAATTTCCTTTGACGGGCTGGGCTTTCACGACTGGATGCGCAACCGCGAAGGCGCTGAGGAAAACGCGCTTAATGCAATAAAGCTTTGCATAGAAAACGGTTTTCCCGTTAAGGTGCAAACGAACGTGAACCGAAAAAACCTTGACACAATGCTTAAAACCGCCGAGTTACTTGACAGTATGGGTGTTTCCGAAATGCGCATAATACGCACAACAGAGGCGCCGCGCTGGGTGCAGAACGCGGGCAACGCCGCATTATCGCTTAATGAATATTACGAAGAAGCCTTAAAGCTTTGGAAAGCTTATGCCGCGGGAAAACACAAAATGGTACTTACCGTGTGGCAGTTCGGCACGCTGTACCCCGTAACACGGCATTACTCCCTTGCGGCGGTGGGCGCATGCAGCGGCGAATACCGCGACAGCCTGCCCGTGTGCCGCGGAAACCGCGGAATGATAGCCGTAGCGGCAAACGGAAACGTTTTCCCCTGCCACCAGCAATCGGGCTATTATGAGCAGCATAACGATATTCCGGGCAATCTAAAAAAAGAGCCGCTGCGCGAGCTGCTCTGCGGCGGCAAATATTTAGATGAAGTCTGCCTGACGGTCGGCACGCTCCGCGAAAAGAACGATAAATGCGGGAAATGCAAATACTTTGAGCACTGTCTCGGCGGCTGCCGCGCTATCGCTTTGGCGCTTACAAACAATAAATTGGGCATTGACCCCGCAAAATGTCTTTTTTGGGAGCAGGGGTATTATGAGCGCGTTAAAAACACTCTGCCCGATTTTATAAACACCACCCCCGCCGAGGATATTGCCCTTTAAGCAGCCACGCATTAAATATAATAAAAGCCGAGTGCGATATGTCCGTCATTCGGCTTTTGTTTATATCAAAAATTATTTTTGCGTATCATTTTCCCGCATATCGTCAAGCGCATATTTACAGCACTGCAAAACCAACAAATTGAATGAAATGCCGTTTTCCGCCGCCGTTTTATTAAGCTTTTCAAAAAGCGGCTCGGTAAACCGCACCGTACGCGGAATATTTGCACTTTTCAGTTCATTATCCACCTTAAACATAATATCACCCTCAATAATATTATGCTTATTTTCGGTTATATTTATATAACCTTTTTTGGTTGCATTTTTAATAATGATACTGTATAATAAATTATGGTAATTAGAATGATATGTGAAAATGAATACTGTATATACCAAAAAAGCAGAAAATGTACACTTGATACGATTTCAGTTGATGAGTTTGGAAAGTGCTCTGAATGTATAATTCCTAATATCCCCTATAATTTGTTAGAAAAGGCTAAAAAGAAAACCCTTCAAAAACTTGAAACTGAAGATAAGCAAAATACTTATTAAAAATACCTCAAAAAATCAGAACCCGTTCCGCATTCGCCCGTTTTTTTATTTATTCCCCGCCGCAAAAACAAATTAAACTTATTTATATTGAAAAAGAAGAGCTGATGCGCTATAATATAAAAGTCGTATCAGCTCTTTTCGTATTTTCAGAAAAGCTGTATATATTACAATAATCAAATACTTATAAAATAAGGAGATATGGGAATAAATGAAATTAGGAATGGTAATTGCCGAACCGCGTTTCATATGTCCCTATAACTCCTTAAAATCTCATAAAACCCGATAGTACCGCGGGTTTTAAAAAAATCACTTTAATACATCTTTATATTTCTCTATGCAAGTCCACACCAAAATGGTGTAGTAAATGGTGAAGTAAGGTTTATCTTAAAAACGAAAAAAGAGCCTATGCAGCAATATTTATTGAATCAGTAATAAAAAGCGAGAATCTACAACTTTTAGTAAATTCTCGCTTTTTAAATAGTTTATTTAATTGCAAATGCTACCCTACCGCTTGTGCTCTTGGCAAAATTATTTTTTGCCACATCGCTATATTAGATTCATAATGCATTAATTTAGGACACCGCTGAAAAGCAGTGCCCCTAGGCCGTTCAGACCTACCCTTAAAATTGAGAGAGAGTCAAGGACAGCAACTTCAAGCCATATTTTACTACGGCGAGGATGCTTATCAATATCTCTACCCAACCAGGGGTCGGGACTCCCTTGATTTTTGTAATGGCTTTCGCACACTACAACACCAAGAGAGTCACCAAGATTACTAATGATAACACTTTCATAAAGGTTCCTCCTTAGTTTTTATTTCAAGCATTACTGCTTGATTGCAAATTATAAGTCAAATTATGCCACTTTGTTTTTACATGATTTATAAAACAATTTGTCTTTAAGAATACTTCTGACAGGGCGCGGTAAGCGAGGGCATTCTTCTATCGCATATTCCATAACTTTTCTTGGACTTATGCGCTTTCTATTGGCTGAAGTAATTGCTTCAACCGCTGTGACTTCATTTTTACAAGACTGAATTAGTCTTTCCATAAAGCGCGGGAAGCTATCGATGTATTGTTTTTCAATACCATAGTTGATATCTATGTAATTATAATTTGTAAAATTCAAACATTTCTTTGAATCCGAATTCGAACTATTCTGCAAAATAATCATTTCTGGCTCACCGGAATAGTGCCAGTTTGACAAGCGGTTTTGTAATTCATCGCATGCGTCAGAAAAACATTGATCGCTATATTGCCATTTTTGATGGTCTATACCTTGTACAGAAATGGCATCTATGTATTTTCCTTGAAAATCCTGTGAGTATCCAAGCAAATATATCGAGCAGTACCGTTTAGAACGATAGTGTAAATAATTGAACTTTTTTATATAATCATCTGCACCTGTATCAGATGGCTTTACAAGAAGTAAAATTATTACATGATTACCTTCTAATTCGCTTTCCTGTTTATATATTCCCTGAATATTATTTATTGGATACATTTTTTCTCTTCCTCTACACTTAAGTTTTATTATTTAATTTCTTCTATTTTTGTCAACTGCACTCAGTGCACCAACAATAGCACCTGCAGGTCCGGCTATCAATCCACCTGCTATTCCTCTTTTTATTACACTGGCCTGTTTAACAGTAGAATTAAATGATTGCCTTTGTGAATCCATAAAAGATGACAACGCCAAATATGAGGAAAGCGAAGTTATCGAAGTTGGCAGCTTCGATTTTGAAGAAACCGAATCACTATTTAAATTTACAGAATCTTTATGAGATATTAAATCATCCCCAATTTCTTCCATTTCAACAACCATATTTGAAATATTACTATTAAGCTTATCCACTCCCTTTTTTATCTCTTTCATTGTTGAGTATAAAAGAACTTGGTTGTTTTTTACTTCATTTAATTCATTTAAAATGTCATCCAATTTGTAATTGATTATATCTAATTTATTAATGATATTATCTGCTCTTTTTTCACTTTCATATAAATTGTAAGCGCCCTGAGGTCCAGCAAGTTCATTTGTTCGCCCCGACAAAAAATATTCATACAAGGTACACAATGTAGAAAATTCAGTGTATTTTGGATATATTACATTAAGTGATTTTAATTCATCGATAGCGGCATAAATTTCAAACAAATCTTTTATCAAATTTGCCGTCTCAACATCTAAAAACTTCACCATAGTATCGTTAGCAATTTTTTTCGGCAATTCTGATGTTTCTTTTTCAAGTTTTGCCCTTAATTCTGCATCAAAATCATTTAAAATTTTAATCAATTCAGCCTCTTCATTAGATATCCGTTTGATTTTATTCTGTAATGCCTTTTCATAGATTTCTTTCTTTTTATCGTCTATGCGCTGTGATAGAATTTCAATTTTCTTTAATTTTGTATTGTAATTGTTCATTTCCTCCTCATACTTTGCTTTTTCAATCAAGTATAAATTTGTTTTGTTAAGAAATTCATTATAATTATTTGTATAAGTAATCTGATCTTGATTGTATTTTTCTAATGAAACCCGATAATTCCTATCAGCATCATTACATAACTTTTTGTATTCAGCTAATGCTTTTTCATATTCTTGACATGAAGTTTTATAATCTTCTATTGCCCTCTCATAATTGAGTTTTAATTCTGTGTTTTGTTTTGTAATCCTCCTCTTATTAAAAAAATTACCTTGCAAATAATTAGGTTCTGTAGGCTCGATTAATCGCGTCATATCAAAATTTATAGGGGCAGGCTGTACTTTTATTGGTTTTTCAGGAGCAGTTGGTTCTTCGGGTTTAACTGGCTCAATCGGCGTTTTGACTGTCAAAATATTCCATTCATCGTCATTAGCTAGAAATGTTTCCCAAGCAGCATTTTTTTCAATTGAAGATAATAAAATCCCATTTGCCTTTTCAGCTTGAAGCTCATTTAACTTTTTCTCGGCAGCAATGTATTGACAAGAAATATTCTTATCTCTGTTAGCATTAATATATGCCGTCTTAACTATGAGGCTTTCTTTTCGACAGGAATGTTTTTCAATAATTAAACTCTTAATTTGTTTTTCAAGAATATATGATTCCTTATATAATTCAACTAAAGTCCCTAAATAGCCACAAATATCAAATTTAGATAAATCAATTTTGGAATTGAATTTTTCAGCTTTCGATTTATATTTGGTTATTAGTTTATCATATTCCATTTTCTCAAGTTTCTCAATCTCTTCATTTGCTGAATAAACATCATTTCCACAGCAAGGGCATACCTTAAAGTATGGATAATAATCAATTGATTGTGTGCTTATTTCAAAATGATATGAACCTTTAATTCTATAATTGTTTTTTGGAGCAAACAGTTTTTCATAACTGTAATTACATCTCAATGGAAGGTGTAATTCATTTTTATATATTGGAAATCCCATTTTTTTGAATTTATTAAATGCAGCTTCTTCGCTTTTGGCAGCAAAATCAAAAGGAATGTTTAAAATTTCAGTTTTGATTAATTTTTTAAACATCTCATATTCGTTTTTGTTTTGTGTCTTAATCAGCTTAGATTTACACCATGAACATTCTGTACAGGAAAAATTTAAAACGGATTTATCTGTTATATTTTTTGAGAAATGAGCATCTTTTTTATTAACTTTTTCCCAATTTAAATTTTCATCAATATTTTCCTTAAAATCCATTGCGCTTTTTCCCCTCATTTTTTATTTTTACTAATGCCATTATGTTGCAAAATAATAAATAGTACTCTTATTCTCAAATCGACAAATACCTGTTAAAATTCATCACTTTTTAACTGGGATTCTTAAAAACAGCATATCAGCACAACCCCATCACCGATTATAATTATAACACGATAGGCATTATGTTGTATATAAATCGAAACCTGTTTTTCAAAAAATAAATCATGAGTTTATTATACCATAATAAGGAAAAATGTAAAGTGTTTTAGCCCTAAGAAGCACCTCGGAACAGATATTTGTTAATTTCGGCAGAACAACAAAGTCATTTTTATGCGTTTCGCTTTCAAAAGCACAAAATGAATTGCACTTTATACTTGATTTATATCACTACATTTCTCCTAAATCCATTTAATTCTTAGTAAACAAGTTTTTTCAAAATTTATGCTTGACATTACTGTTAAACAGAGTTAGAATGAAATTGGTAAAATTTGCACAGTTTCTTGCTTGCGGTGGGTTAGTACCGCAAATGAAAAGACTGTGAACCACACTTTTTGCTCACCGCTTTCGACCTACCCGACGCCTTTAGGACGGACAAAGTGCGAACTTCGGGAGTTATAGGCTAAGGGTGCAAGGTTTGATGTGAAATAATGCGGCGTGTCCGCAATGATTTTGGTTTGAGTAATGAGTCCGTTTATGTTTTTTAGTGCCTAGTAATGGAAAGTAGCCGAGACAGGCCCAGGCGAAATCCATCGTTCCGCACAACCCGCAGAACAAGGAAAACCCCGCCTGTCTTGCTGTCGGACATGCTTTAGCGTGATCGGGACTGACGGCAATATCAAATGACCATTTACAACCCGTGTATAGGGGCAGTCTGCCCTGACGGTTAAAACTCATACGTGAGTCCATAAGAGAAAAAGGTGGAAGAGTACAGCATTATTGTTGTACTCTTTTCACTACCAAGAGAGAACTTGTTGTTTTTGCTCCCGGAGGCGGAAAGTCAACCTATAAACTTTTCACCCTTTTTAAGAAGGAGGTGGTGCCATGGTTAATACACTGTATTTCTGTATCCATAGCATTTGGGCATATTTTAAACTTGTCTCCGCCTCCGAGTGCAGAATAATCGGTTAACCGAAAATCGGGGTTGTCTTATTGACAATTAACCCGCAAAACAACAACTACAACAAAGAAGTAAACAGTTTTTCAGACTCCGTTAAAAAGTATCTGAAGATCAAAAAAATGACACAAGCTGATTTAATCAGAAAGAGTATGTTAACAAGAGCTACCGTAAGCCGTATATGCCGTAACAGCAACGATAAAGGCAGTACATATCAGCCTACAGACCGCATTGTTATGAGCGTTTGTGTGGCTTTAGGGTTAGATTCAAAAGAAACAAAAGAATTGTTCAGTCTCGCATTCCCCTATTTAAAATGCTGGGATAAAATAATAGCCGAGAAAATGAACATCGATCAAGCAAACAGCTTCCTTTATGACGAGGGATTGCCTCTGTTGGGAAGCCCCATAGACGAGTAAAATTTGTATGCCGTCCTGCTTTTTGCAGGGCGGTCTTTTTTTGTTTCGCCGGGGAAGCAAAACACACCTGCTAAATCTGATACAATGCAATCAGGTTAAGGGTGCGCGCCAAACCTGAATAAAATTAAAAAGGAGAAACAAAAAATGTTAAACATTCGTGATTTGAAAATTGATCCTGCGTCTCTCGGCGCAAAAAAGCTGTTGGTGGATATTGTCCCGACATATGAGTATAAGGACGGACACCGCACGGAAACCGTTACCGGATACCGATATATTGTCGCTTTACCGGATTTAAGCCTTGAAAAGCTCGGCGTGAAAATTGACGGGAAACAGCTTATGGAAAAGCCGGACGGTTATGCGGAGGTTGAATTCAGCGGACTTGAAGTGTCGGCATACGAAAGCCAGGGAAAAACACAAATCAGCGCAAAGGCTACAGGTATTTCATTGGTTAATAAAAAGCCATAATGCTGTGCGGCGCTGTAATGCCGACAGGGAAACAGAATATTTTTGCCTTAGTAAAAATATTCCCCGGCGGCAGCGCAGCGCCGCACTTCCATAAGGGCAAGTATTACCCTTATGGAAGCATGAGTAGCAGTAGCAATGAAAGGAGGAATTTCATATGGCTTCTAATCCGCAATCGCGCAAATGGACGCTTACAATCAATAATCCGCAGGACTGCGGGCTTGACCGTGACGGTATTCGCAAAATTTTAAATCTGTTTTGTCCGGATTATTACTGTATGGCGGACGAAACGGCAACAACAGGAACATTTCATACCCATATTTTCATTTACTCTAAATCCCCTATTCGCTTTTCAACAGTTAAAAACCGTTTTCCCACCGCACACATAGAAAAGGCATTCGGCAGCGCAAAGGAAAACCGCGACTATATACGCAAGGAGGGCAAATGGGCGGACGATAAAAAGAGTGAAACCTCACACAAGGACAGCTTTTACGAATTCGGAAATATACCGAATGAATGTGAGGAGCGCGAACCGAAAATGTATAAGCTGCTTTGCAATGTAAAGGACGGTTTATCAACGACAGAAATAATAGACGAAACGCCCTCTTTTGCCTTTAAACTAAAGGATATAGATATTTTGCGCGAGGCATATCTTTCGGAGCGCTACCGTTCCGAAAACAGAGAGCTTACCGTTACATATCTGTTCGGAGCGTCTGGCACGGGAAAAACAAGCGGCATATATAAAAAGCACCCTGCAAGCGAAATATGCAGAATTACCGATTACAACGGCAAAAACGGTGTGCGATTTGATTCGTACCACGGGCAGGATATATTGGTTTTTGAAGAATTTAATTCTCAAATACCGATAGAAACAATGCTTAATTATCTTGACATATATCCGCTTACACTACCGGCACGGTATTCCGACCGCACCGCGTGTTATACAAAGGTGTATATAACCTCTAACCTGCCCTTAAACGAACAGTATATTGATGTCAGGCACAATCACCCCGAAACATGGAAAGCGTTTATACGCCGTATTCACCGCGTTTTCTTTTATAAAGCCGGCGGGCAGACAGAAGAAATTTATTTCAAGTGAGGAGGGTTTCTATGACTGATAATGATAAGGAACGACTGAAAAGGCAGACGCAAAAGCGGTATTTATTACTTCGTATTAAAAACGGATATGATTTTGTAAGAGAAAATAAATCGGGGAGATATATTATTTTGGCGGTTTATGCCGCTGTTATAATATTTTGGATTTTCTGCAAAAGTTACTTTGATATTGAAAAGACGGACTTTATCTCCCCTGTATTTATCGCTTTGCTAAAGCTTTTCTTTCCCCTAATGATTATTGCCGTCGCACCTGCCGTGCTTATACTGCTCGGCACTCCTGCCGGCAGCGAAACCGTTTCAAACGGGTTAAAACGAATCGGGTTTACAAACAGCGCCGGAGAAATACCTATGCTTATTTCAAAGGAAACGGACGAAAAAGACAATTCGGTAACCGTATATCGGTTTTACGGCGTAGGTATACCGCTTAAAGAATGGGAAGACAAACGGCAAAAAATAGAGGCGGCGCTCAATTTGAATATAGTAAATCTGAAAGAGGGCAGCGATAAACAGGAAATTATGCTTTATGCGGTTCAGGCGGATAATTCCCTTTTAAAGCGTATGGTGTGGAACGACAATTATCTTGCAGGCAGTAATTCCGTGCTCGTGCTCGGTAAAAGCCTTTTGGGAACGGTCACGGTGGATCTGAAAAAAATACCGCACATTTTACTCGGCGGCTCGACAGGCAGCGGTAAAAGCGTTCTGCTAAAGCTATTGCTTATGCAGGCATTAAAGAAAAATATGTCGGTCAGCATAGCGGATTTTAAGGGCGGAGTGGATTTTCCCTCCGCCTGGCAGGAGAACTGCAAAATGTGTTTTGATGAAAACGAGCTTATAACGCTGCTGACCGGGCTTGCTGATGAATTGCAGCGGCGAAAAGTCTTATTGCGTGAAAGTAATTGCCGAAACATAGACGAATACTGCCGACAAACAGGAAAAGAACTGAAGCGCTGTATATTTGCCTGTGATGAAATTGCCGAGGTACTCGATAAAACCGGACTTACAAAAGAACAGAAAGAGCGGGTAAGTTTAATAGAAAGTAAGCTATCTGTAATAGCCCGACAGGGGCGGGCTTTCGGTATTCATCTGATACTTGCAACGCAAAGACCTGACGCCGCCGTTCTTTCGGGGCAGATACGAAACAATATTGATTGCCGCATTTGCGGCAGAGCCGATAACATACTGTCACAGATTATACTCGACAGTACCGCCGCGGCAGAACAAATACCCAAAGATACCGCAGGCAGATTTATCTTATATGACGGTACGGTTTTCCAGGCTTATTATTTTGAAGATTGACGGAAAGGAGTGTGTTTGAATGCAACAAAGCAATGTAGGTATACCGCTTAATATAAAGCTTACAATGACAGTAAAAGAAGCCGCAGAATACAGCAATATAGGTATTAACCGCATTGACCGTATGCTGCGGAGTCCGAATTGTCCGTTCGTGTTATATGTAGGAACAAAAAAGCTTGTTAAACGCAAGGAATTTGAGCAATTCATCAGCAATAAATTAACAATTTAATACGGTCATATTAATTTTATATGTTTTATATTGAAAAAACAGGGCTGATGCATTATAATATAATAGTTGCATTGGCTCTTTTTCTCGTTTGGAGAAAGGAGTTTTAAAATGGGTAAAAACCTTAAAGGAAAAGAAATAGGAAAAGGTATTTGCCAAAGAAAGGACGGATTATATACCGCAAGATTTGTTGACAGAACAGGTAAAAGACACGAAAAATGTTTTTCGCTTCTTCCGGAAGCTCGCAACTGGTTAGAGGACTCAAAATATGCAGATAAGCACGGCAATATTTTTGCCCCGTCAAGTATGACCGTTGATGAATGGTTTGAATATTGGATAAATAATATTGTGGGTGATTTAGCCCCAAATACCGTAAGGAATTACCGTGAACGGTATAAATTCAATATACAGTCCGTTATCGGCAAAATGCTTTTATCAGATGTTAAGCCTATGCACTGCAAATTGGTATTAAACAAAATGGACAGCGATTACGCAGGCTCGACAATAAGGCAAACTTATATTTGTATGGGAACTATGCTTAAATCCGCATTGATGAACGATATAATTGAAAAGCACCCTATGAACGGCGTAAGGTACACCAAACCTGTACGGGAAGTAAACGATATTAAATATCTTACAATAAGCGAACAGCATAAATTTTTAGAAGCCGCAAAACGCTCACACAATTATGCGCAATATTCGCTTATTCTCGAAACGGGACTTCGCACGGGCGAATTGATCGGTCTGACATGGGATGCTATCAATTGGAAAAAGCGTACTTTAACCGTTAATAAAACTTTAGAATACAGGCACGGTCAAGGCTGTTGGAGAGCAGGACCGCCGAAAACACCGCAAAGCTACCGCACTATTCCGTTAACCGATAAAGCTTACGAAATTCTAAAGGATATTTACAAGACCGCAAAAACTCGCAAGACATCCGAAACGCTTTCGCAGACATTGGAGTTTATTGACAGGCATACCGGGGCGAAATCTTTTCTTGAAATGAAAGACCTTGTATTTATAAATTGGAGAACGGGCGAACCTGCAAAAAACAGCTCATATGACACACATCTATACAAATTGTGCGACGAAGCAGGCATTAAGCGCTTTTGTATGCACGCTTTACGCCATACATACGCAACACGGGCGATAGAAAGCGGTATGCAGCCGAAGGTTTTACAGAGGCTTTTGGGGCATTCAAGTCTTCAAATGACTATGGACAGATATGTGCATGTGACCGAGGATTCTTTTGTAAACGCCGTTCATCAATTTGAAAGCTATTCATTTCTGCAAAATGGTGTAGAAATGGTGTAGTCGGGCAAATAAAAACGCCCCGAACACTAATAAAATAAGGAGATATGGGAATAAATGAAATTAGGAATGGTAGGGCTGCCGAACGTAGGCAAATCGACCCTTTTCAACGCAATAACAAACGCGGGGGCGCAATCGGCGAATTACCCCTTTTGCACAATAGAGCCGAATGTAGGAATGGTGAGCGTGCCGGACGAGCGGCTCGAAAAATTAGCGGAGATATATAACCCGGACAAGTTCACCCCCGCGGTTATTGAATTTGTGGATATTGCGGGGCTTGTAAAGGGCGCTTCAAAGGGCGAGGGGCTCGGCAATAAGTTTCTTTCCAACATACGCGAGGTGGACGCGATAGTTCACGTTGTGCGCTGCTTTGAAAGCGACGACATTATTCACGTTGAGGGCTCGGTTGACCCCGCGCGCGATATTGAAACAATAAACTTAGAGCTGATTTTTTCGGATATTGAAATGGCGCAGCGCCGCCTTGATAAAACCGCAAAGGCGCTTAAGGGAGATAAATCGCTTCAGGGCGAGGTTGATTTCTTAAAAAGGCTTATAGCCCACCTTGAAAACGGGCTTCCCGCCCGCTCGGTTGAAATTAACGATGAAACCGAGCAAAACGTGCTTGATACCACGGCGCTGCTTTCGGCAAAGCCCGTAATTTACGCCTGCAATATGAGCGAGGAGGACTTTACCTCGGGCATAGAGTCAAACAAAAACTACAATGCGGTAAAGGAAATTGCCGAGCGCGAAAAGGCGGAAATTCTGCCGATATGCGCAGCGCTGGAGGCTGAAATTTCGGGGCTTTCGGATGAAGAAAAGGTTATGTTCCTTGAGGAATTGGGGCTTGAGCGCTCGGGGCTTGACCGTATGATTCAAAAGTGCTACCACCTTTTAGGGCTTATTTCTTACCTTACGGCAGGCAAGCCCGAGGTGCGCGCCTGGACTATTAAGCAGGGCACAAAAGCGCCGCAGGCGGCGGGCAAAATCCACTCCGACTTTGAGCGCGGCTTTATTCGCGCCGAGGTAATAGGCTTTGACGAATTTATAAACGAATGCGGCGGCAATATGACGGTTGCGAAGGAAAAGGGACTTGTAAGGAGCGAGGGCAAGGAATATGTTATGAAGGACGGAGACATTGTTCTCTTCCGCTTTAATGTTTGATTTTTTTCGGAGTTGATATTTTTATGAGTGATTTTTATTACTACGGTATAGACTCGCTTTACATTTATCTTGTAGTGCCGGCTATTATAATAATGCTCTGGTCGCAGATAAGGGTCAAGACCGCTTTTTCAAAATACAGTGCGCACCATTCACCGCTTACAGGAGCAGACGCTGCGCGTCGGGTGCTTGAGGCAAACGGAGTATACAATGTTAAAATAGAGCGCGTTTCGGGCAATCTTACCGACCACTACGACCCGAGGACTAACGTTATACGCCTTTCCGATTCGGTTTACGGCGCAAACAACCTTTCCGCCGTGGGCGTTGCCGCGCACGAGGCGGGGCACGCCGTTCAGTACGCAAAGGGCTATGTGCCCATAAAGGTGCGCTCGGTAATACTGCCGGTATGTAATTTAGGCTCGCAGCTTTCCATGCCGCTGCTTATAATCGGGCTTATTTTCAATTTTTATTTTCTTGTAAAATTAGGCGTTATTTTCTTCTGCGCGGCGCTGCTTTTTCAGCTTTTAACGCTGCCTATTGAGTTCAACGCATCTCACCGCGCGCTTGTGACGCTTGATTCCTCGGGGCTTATAAAGGAAGACGAGAAAAAAGCGGTTCGCAAGGTGCTTTCCGCCGCGGCTATGACCTATGTTGCGGCGCTGCTTGTATCGCTTACGCAGCTTATACGCCTTTTGGCACTTACCAAGAGAAACAGGCGGTAATTTTTACTGCACGGCTTTGGCTGAATAGCCGAAAGAATTATCACCCATAATAACTATGGGTGATAAAATGAAACAGCGAAAAATAAGATTTATGCTTTTTTCAATAGGCGCTGTGGGCTACGGGCTTATTGAGGTTATGTGGCGCGGCTACACGCACTGGTCAATGTTAGGGGCGGGTGGAATTTGCTTTGTGTTCTTCGGCACAATAAGCGAAAAGCTCAAAAAAGCGGGACTTTTGATAAAAGGACTTGTAGGCAGCACCTTCGTTACGGGTATTGAGTTCATTTTCGGCGTTGTATTTAATATAATTTTAAAGAAGAACGTTTGGGATTACAGCAAAATGCCAATGAACATAGGCGGGCAGATTTGTATGCCCTATTCCTGCCTTTGGGTGCTTTTAAGCCTTGTGTGTATTCCGTTTGCGGGCAAGGTAAAAAAACAGTTGGGCAATAATATTATTAAAAAATAAGGCGGAAATAAAAGTGGAATTTCTTCACAGAACCTGGGCGGAAATTGATGTTGACGCCCTTGTACATAATTTCGGTATTATTAAAAAAGAGGCAGCGGGCGCTAAAATAATGGCGGTTGTAAAGGCGGATGCCTACGGTCACTCCGCGCGCAACGTCGCTCCCCTGCTTGAAACAGAGGGGGCTGACGCTTTCGCCGTTTCAAATATAGAAGAGGCGGTAACGCTGCGCGGCTGCGGTATAACCAAGCCTATTTTGATTTTGGGCTATACGCCCGTAAGTATGGCTTCGCAGCTTTATATCAACGATATAACCCAAAGCGTTTACTCCCCCGAATACGCCGCTGCTCTTTCACAGAAAGCTACGGCGGATAAGGTAAGAATTAAAATACACATAAAGCTTGATACGGGTATGAGCCGCATAGGGTTTGATTGCCGCGATAGCTCCCTTGCGGGGATTGAGGACGCAATTGACGCCGCGCGGCTGCCGGGCTTTGATTTCGGCGGAATTTTCACGCATTTTGCCGTTTCCGACCGCACCCCCAAAGAGGAGGACGGCTTTACCGCCGCGCAGTATTCGCGCTTTATTGCGGCAAAAGAGCGCTTTATAATGGCGGGGCTTACCCCGAAAATTTGCCACTGCTGCAATTCGGCGGCTTTCTGCCTTGATACCGATAAGCACCTTGATATGTGCCGCCCGGGTATAATTCTTTACGGGCTTACCCCATCTTCCGGCTTAAAGCTGAAAGAAGATTTTATACCCGCAATGACGGTGAAATCGGTTGTTTCAATGGTTAAAACCGTTAAAAAGGGCGATACCGTAAGCTACGGCAGAACCTTTACCGCCGAAAAGGAAATGAAAACCGCCACAGTAACCGCAGGCTATGCCGACGGCTACCCGCGGCTGCTCTCAAATAAAGGCTATGTTTTAATAAAGGGCAAAAAAGCCCCCATAATCGGCAGGATATGTATGGACCAGATGTCGGTTGACGTGACGGATATTGAGGACGTAAAGCAGGGCGACGAGGTAATTTTATTCGGCAAGGAATTACCCGTTGAGGAGCTTGCGGATATGTGCGGCACAATAAATTATGAAATAATCTGCGGCATATCCCCGCGCGTTCCGCGAATAATAGTAAAAAACGGTGCGATATGAAAAAGTATATTTTAACGCTTGACGAGGGTACAACGAGCGCCCGCGCCGTGCTTTTTGATAAGGGCGCGGGCGTCGTATCGGTAGCACAAAGGGAATTTAAACAAATATACCCGCAGCCGGGCTTTGTGGAGCACGACCCCGTGGAAATATTCTCGGTTCAGTACGCCGCCGTTACCGAGGCTATAACGGCAATAGGCGCCTCTGCCGAGGAAATTGCCGCAGTGGGGGTTACAAATCAGCGCGAGACCACGATTATATGGGATAAAAATACGGGCGAGCCGATTTATAACGCGATAGTGTGGCAATGCCGCCGCACCTCCGAAATGTGCGATAAATTACGCGCCGACGGCTTAGAGGAATATATACGCAAAACAACGGGGCTGCGCATTGACGCATATTTCAGCGCCACCAAAATTAAATGGATACTTGATAATGTGCCCTCTGCACGCGACAGAGCCGAAAACGGCGAACTGCTTTTCGGCACGGTTGATACCTGGCTTATATGGAAGCTTTCAGGCGGCAAAATTCACGTTACCGACCGCACAAACGCCGCAAGAACAATGCTTTACGATATACACGCGCTCAACTGGGATAAAAGAATACTTGAAATACTGCAAATTCCCGAATGTATGCTGCCCGAGGTGCGCTCAAGCAGCGAAATTTACGGCAATGTAAACATTTTGGGCGCGGAAATACCCGTTTCGGGCATTGCGGGTGACCAGCAGGCGGCGCTTTTCGGGCAGAAATGCTTTTGCGAGGGCGATATTAAAAACACCTACGGCACGGGCTGCTTTTTGCTTATGAATACAGGAACTACCGCTTATGAAAGCAAAAACGGGCTTATAACCACCATTGCCGCCGACGCGGGCGATAATATATGCTACGCGCTTGAGGGCAGCGTGTTTGTGGGCGGCGCGGTCATTCAGTGGCTGCGCGATGAATTGGGGCTTATAGCATCAGCTGCCGAAAGCGAAAAAGCGGCGCTTTCCGTTCCCGATTCCGCAGGGGTCTACATTGTTCCCGCCTTTGCGGGGTTGGGCGCGCCTTACTGGGATATGTACGCCCGCGGCACAATTTGCGGGCTTACGCGCGGCAGCGGCAAAAACCACATAATAAGGGCTTGCCTTGAGGCTATAGCCTACCAGACTAACGACCTTATAACCGCGCTTAAAGCGGACACGGGGCTGCCTATCAATCACATAAGAGCGGACGGCGGAGCCGCCGCAAATAACTTTTTAATGCAGTTTCAGGCGGATATTTCGGATGTAGGGGTTATAAGACCCGCGCAGACCGAGGCTACCGCCGCAGGGGCGGCTTATCTTGCGGGGCTTGCCGTGGGCTTTTGGAAGAATAAAAGCGAGATACTTCGCCTGCCCGATAATCAGACCGAGTTTAAACCCGCAATTACGGCAAAACACCGCGAAGCACTGACGGACGGCTGGAAACGCGCCGTGCGCAGCACCAAAGCCTTTTGAGGAGGAATATCTATGCAATACGAGCTTAAAGCAATAGAAGTGCCGGGCACTGATAATATTCACACGCTTAAAGGCAGAATTTATATACCCGAGGGCGAAATTAAGGGCATTTTCCATATTGTTCACGGTATGTGCGAATATATAGCGCGCTACGACCATATTTTCGCATTTTTGGCTGAAAAGGGCTATGTTTGCTGCGGCTATGATAATTTAGGTCACGGCGAAACGGCGAAAAATAAGGATGAACTCGGCTTTATAGCCCACCGCAACGGCTGGAAATACCTTGTGAACGACGTTAAAGCCTTTGAAGACGCAGTGAGAAAAATGTTCCCCGATAAACCGCTTTACCTTATGGGGCACTCAATGGGCTCGTTTATTTCCCGTATAGTCGCCGAAAATTACGGCGACGGGATTGAAAAATTCATAATCTGCGGAACGGGCGGACCTAACGCCGCAGCGCCCTTCGGGCTGCTGCTGACCGACATAATGCAGCTGTTTTTCGGGCAAAAGCACCGCTCTAAGCTTATAAACAATATCGCTTTCGGCGCGTATAACAAGCGCTTTGAGGGGGAAAGCGAGTACGATTGGGTAACATCCGACCGCGAGGTTATCGAAAAATATGCGGCGGATGAATACTGCACCTTTAAATTCACAGTGTCCGCCATGCACGACCTTGTAAAGCTGAATCAGCTCAGCAACCGCGGCGCTTGGTTTAAAAATATGCGCAAAAATCTCCCTGTACTCTTAATTTCCGGCACGCACGACCCCGTGGGAAATTACGGCAAGGGAGTTAAAACGGTTTATAAAAGGCTTAAAGCCGCAGGTATGGAAGATGTTAATATAAAGCTTTATGAAAACTGCCGCCACGAAATACACAACGATATTTGCAGGCAGGACGTTATGAATGATATTTTGGAGTTTATAGAAAAATAAAGCGAGGTATTATCTATGAAAAAGCGAATTTTTCCTATTTGCCTTTCGTTTTTATTCTCAATTGCGTTTTTGGCTTCGGGAATTTACTTTTTATCATGCATTATAAAAGATCCGGGGCCGAATTTCGCAATGCTGTGGATACCGCAAGGTATCGTATCGGCGGGTATTTATGCCGCTCTCGGTGCGCTTTTGTGCGCGAATAAACTGAACAGAATTACTGCCGTCGCACTGTTTGCGGTCGCCTTTCTCGCAGCCGTAGGTCCGCTTGCTTTTGTAATATTTTCGTTTGCATTTTTCCTTTTATTCCCGTTTGGGTTAGAAACATTTTTACTCTTTTTCGCACCGATCTTTCCCTGCGCGCTGCCGCTTGTTATGATATTTACGGCAAAGGATTGAATTATCAACCCTTGCGCCTGCTTTCCTGCCACAGCCTTGCCTTTTTCAAAAACTCTTCATATGTCATCATATTGTTTAAAACATCAAGCATTGCAGAGGATGAAAGGCTCTGCGGCAACTCTAAAAAGCTTAAAAATTCACGTCTGGCGGCGGTGCTGTCCGCTCTGCCCGAAAGCCCCGCCGCAAACATATCGTTCTTGGTTATCCGCCGTTTTTCGGGTGCGCACTCAACTAAAGCGCCGTTTTTTTCAAGTGCCGCGGCTATAATTTCGGGCGACATTCCCTCAACGCCCAAAAGCCCCTCTTTTGAATATTTCGTCTTTCGCCGTTCCTTGCCCTTAAGCTCGGGAACATAGACGTTTATAATCTCGGCGTCGCCGAGAATTTTTTTTAGGTAGGCACGAATAACCGCCCCCGCGCTGTCGGAGTCGGTCATAACAATAACGCCTTTTCCCCGCGACGCCGCCCGTATAAGCGCCGTTTTTTCGGGGTTTTTAAAAATCCCAAAGCCGTCTGTCGGAATTATAAGCGCGTCAATAACATTTTCAAGGGTTATTTTATCGTACTTTCCCTCAACAATTACGGGTCGGTCAAGCTTTATCAACGCTTTCACCCTTTGCAATAATGTATATAAGCCGCACAGTCAACTGTTCAAGCACGGTGCGCGGGTCAGCCCCGAAGGATTTCAGCTGTTTATCTGCCGAGAGCAGCGCCTCAAAGCTTAAGGAAAGCCTTTTAAAATCGAATTTTGAAAGGTTCTGCGCGGCGCGGTCAATTACAAATTCGCGCCCCTTATAGCCGAACTCCGCCGCGATTTCGGGGTTTTTCATTCCCTTTTTGCGGCAAACGAAAACGCGGTATAAATCAACATAAGCCGATGACACAGTGTATAATATAATCATAGGCTCAAGCCGCATAAAGAAAAGCTCGTCAAGAGTTTTCAGCGCCTCGCCCGCATTTCGCGAAAATATGTGTTTTGAAAGATTGTAAACCGACGCCTCCACCGTTTTTACCGAAACTAAATCCACATCCTGCCGAGTAATAGTGCCGCCGGGCAGATAAAAGCAGAGCTTATTAAGCTCATTTTGCAATGTAGAAATGTCTTCTCCCGCCGTTTCCACAAGATATTTTGCTGCGGCAGGCTCAAAGGTACAGCCCCGCTTTTGCGCGCCGTCGGTCAGCATTTTAACAAGCTCGGGCACTCTGCGGTGATTAAGCAGCACCGCGCACCCGCCGCCCTTTTCGGCTTTGGAAATAAGCTTTTTAAGCCGCGCGCTTTTTTTCGGGTCGGGAAACAGCGAATCGAACCATATAACAAAAACCGCGTCGTCGGTCGGGTTTGTAACAAGGCTTAAAAGCTTTTCAAAGTCATTTACACCGCAGTGCTCAATATCGTAATCGCAAAGCACCGCGCACTTTTTATCCGACATTACGGGCAGCTGCTCCAAAAAGTCGTATACATCCTGCAAATTACAGTCCGCACCGAAACGGCTGTAATTAAAAATATCGTCCTTATCCGCTACAAGCGCTGTTATTTTATCAACATACATACGCTTTAAAAAGTCGTCTTCGCCAAGTATTATGTAAACCAGCGATAAAACACCGCTTTTAATCTGACCTTTAAGCGCATCCTCATATATCACAGCCATTTTAATTTTCTGCCCCCTTCGCTTGCAATCTTTCGGTAAATTTCATTAAGCCTTAGCCTGTAAAGATGCTTTTTAAAGGCGAGCAGTGCGGCTATTACCGCAGCCACAAGAAAGACCGACGCGTAAAACTCCCCTGTTCCCATATCGGAAGTGGCAAACGGAAGAGAACCGAATAGATTTATAACACGGTTAATGTAGTCGGCAGCGAACTCGGCGGCAATAAACAAAAGCCTTGATATATGCGGGAAACAAAGGCTTAAAAGCAGACCCACTGCAGAAATTTGCAGGGCTATGCCCGATACCGCGTCTATAAGTAAATTGGTAAATACCGAAACGTTTGAAATATAGCCGAAGGTGTAAATAGAGACCGGCAGTGTGAAAAGCGTGGCGGAAAGGGTTACAAATATTGCTGAAGCAAAAGCATATGCCGCTCCCGTTTTTAAAAGCTTTCTTTCCTTGATAAAGTCAAGGCACGGCATAGCCACCGAAACAATGCCGAGGGTGGAAAGGAATGAAAGCTGAAAGGAAACGCTGAAAACAGTAAACGGCGAAATTACAAACAACAGCGCCGCCGCACCGCCTAAGGAGTTTTCGGCGGTGTTATCCCGCTCGGACAGAATGCTTGCGGCAACAAAGAGCGAGCAAAAGCCCGCGCGAAGAATTGATTTTGTAAAGCCGCATACCGCCGCCATAAAAAGCACGGTTGCAAACATAACAAGCGCCCTTAAATATTTATTGTAAAAATGTTTTTTAATAAAGAATGCGGTAAGACCCACAATAACCGACAGGTGCATACCCGAAACCACCATAACGTGGCTGACGCCCGCATTTTTTATATTTGCGTAAAATTCATCGGAAAAGTAGGAGCGATCGCCTATTGTAATTGCCGCAACGGTAGCAGCCTCGTCGTACCCCATATTTGAAAACAGCGTATTTTTAATATACTTGCGTATGTTTCCTATTATATGCAGCACGGGGTCGTCGTTTCCGTATTCTACCTTAACGTTTTTAAGGCTGCCGCGCAAGAATATTCCCTCGGAGTAATATGCTCTTTTCTGCGTACCGTTTTTAAAGGTTGAAAGAGACGCGTTTGCCTCTATGCGGTTACCGTATTCGGGCGCGCTCTCGCCGTAGCAGCTGCAAAGTATGCGCGTACCTTTTTTAAGCTGTCCGCATTTGCATACCTCTAAAACCTCGCTTGTGTACGTTCCGTGATTTTCAGGCTCACTCACAACCGTAAATTCACCCTTTACGGTGTCGCCGTTAAGCTTCGACAGCTCCGCCGCGTTAATAGATGTCAAAAGAATACTGACTGCCGTAACAGCCAGTATGAGAGTAACAATTATTTCGGCGGGACGACGGAAATAAAGGGCTGAAAAGAACAGAATTATTAGGACTATGCCGCAGAAAAATACGGCGGATTGCGAGTAAAAGCCCGCTATGCACAGCGCAGCTGAAACAATCGCGCATAAAAGCATGGGGCGCTTTTTAAGATAATCCGCCATAATAATTCATCTCCTTTTAACGGTTTTTCAGCTTTACAACACGGTTTTTTATAAGCAACAGATTTGCTTTCATCATATTGAAGTTAAGAATAAGGTTGCCTGCAATAAATATGAGTAAAATTATTAACGAATATATAATTCCCGTAACAACAAGCTGATAATAAGATCGGCATAGATCTATATGATTATAAAAGTACGCAAAACAAGCCGCTGCCACCGCAGTGTTTGTAATCCATACACGGTACGACGGCCAAGAAGACTCATTGAGAATCACCCTGTTGGAATAGATCAAAAAATCGTTTGTCCTGTAAAGCAATGCCGCTATTGTTCCGAACAGTATACCGTATATTCCGAATTTAAAAGCAAAGGCAATCGACAACACAATATTTATCGCCGTTTCCAATATGGCGCGGTTCTGCGTTTTTTTAAAATGACCCGCAATATTTACAAGATTATTTGCCGCAAATCTTGCAATGCTTAAAAACTGTACCGATACAAAAAGCGGCGGCAGCCACACATTGATATAATTATAGTCTGTCATACCCGAGGTATAAAGTTTCATAAACGGCAGGGTTAAAATTCCTATTACCGTAAACATATAATATCCGACCGTCATTATATCAAATTCATAAAGTCGATATATTTGAATGAATCTTTTTCTGTCGGAATGATATGTCTGTCCGAGGTAAAAAACAAGACCGTTGTTTATGGTGGAAAAAAGATTCAGTACGGTAGTATATATATAATTATAAACCGTATAAAGGCTGACTGCTTTGAGACCGTTTATAATCGAAAGGATTATCATATCGGTATTGGAAAAAATAAGGGTAGATACCTGATGCACCAATACCGAATTTTTTTGACTTATCGCTTCTTCATCGGGGGAAACGGTCAGGTCTATCCATTTATATTTTAATCGGATATATACTTCAAAAAGTACCATCTGCAAAACATTGAAAACGAAAAAGACTATCTGAACCATCAGAACGTCAAATCCGCTTTTGATCAGAATAATTTTGCTTAAGTTTATTAAAACCGATATTATTGTGGTTATGTTTGTTACCACATAAGACTTTCCTTCGGCCTGCAGCAAAATTTTATATTTCCCCTGAAACATAAAATTAACCACATTGCCGAGTCCGCCGAAAAATATCAGCAGCGCCGCCATAAGGTAGCTTATGCTCCCGCGTTTTATTATGCACGGATAAAGCGCGGAAAACAAAACGAGCGCCGCAAAATACAGCTTACTTGTACGGATATAATATTTATGCGTCGCCGCAAGAACCGAGTTGATCTTTCCTCGGTTATTTTCGGTCAGCGGTTTATAAAGCGCCTGAAGCGTTGCGGTTCCGACTCCCGCCTCAAACAGCGAAAGGTATACGAATAACTGATTTATGGTTGAAAGCAGTCCGTTAACCGACGAGCCATAACCGATTATAATTACTTTCGGGACTATTATTGCAAACAGAACCGTAAGCACTTGACCGATTATTCCGAAAACAATATTGTATACGCCTTTCTTGAAATTCATAAATCGGTCACCTGCCTTGAAGCTTGCGGTTAAATCTTAAAATAGTGTGAAGTGTGTGGAAAAGCTTATGCCTTAAAAACCATATTGATATTCTGTCTTTACCCGAAAGCAAGCTTTTATAATACTTATTTTTTTCAAAATACGGGTATTTTTGAAGTGTGTAATCAACCAATTCGGACTGTAATTTATTATTCGGGTCGCACTCGTTAACACGCATTGTTGCAGTAAAAAGAATATGATACACCGCCAAATATTCAATTTCATCCTTATATTCGACATATCTGCCCGTTTTATTGAAGAAAGCAAATATCGTTTCAAAAGCCGGAATAATATCCCTATTGCGCTTTAATCTGCCGACATCGGTTGAAAGTGACATTATAGAACCTGAACGCTGAACATAAAAATACAGCGGTTCGGCAAGATGTGTAATTTTTTGAGCGGAAGAAAGCAATTCGGCATTGACCGCCAAATCCTCCCCCATTAAGATATTTTCGGGTATTGACACATTATTTTTATCAAACAATGATTTTTTATAAAGCTTGTTCCATAGGCAGGGTAATATAAGCAATCTGCCGGGTTCTTTCAGAATTGACTCATTATCCGAATAAACCGCACTTTTGCGCCGTAAATGTTTTCCGTTTTCGTCAACATAAATTACATCAAATGCAACTATATCGCTTTGGGTCTCCACTGCTTTCCCGTATGCCGAAGCCATAAGGTTCGGAGAAATGTAATCATCGCTGTCAACAAACAAAAGGTAATCCCCGTCGGCTGCCGCAATTCCGGCATTTCTTGCCGCTCCCGGTCCTTTTTTTTCCTGTGTTATGATTTTTATTTTCTCCGGATATTCCTTTTTTAATTCCCGAACTATATTTTCGCTTTCATCGGTAGAACCGTCTATAACGACTATTAATTCAAAGTCATCAAACGTTTGCCCGAGTATGGATCTCATGCATTTTTCAATATATTTTTCCACATTATAAACGGGAATTATAACACTTACAAGCATTTCTTTCCTCACAGTCGGAAAATTTTATTTTTAGTACCGCTGTTAAGCACCGCACCGTCAACAATAATATTAAATGCCGACAGACTCTTCAATTTCTTTTTAAGTCTTACGCCGTTTTCACGGTCGGCGTCTGCATATAAAACCTTTAAATCGCAAAGCGGCGACAGATGCAATGCGGCAGGCGATTTGCTTAAAGGCGGAACTTCCAACAGCACCATATCTTTATTGTTTTTATCCTCGGTCAATTTATCCGCTGTTTTTCCCGATATTATATCATCCGCACTGTTAATTTTATAAACCGCGGTTTTTATACCGTATTTTTCCAACAAGCTTGCCGTTTTCTCTACATTGCCGCTCATTTCTTCGGCAGATTCGTTGCCGAAAAACATTACCGTTTTTTTACCCGATGAAATAAGCCATCTGCTTATTTCGTCAATTGCAAAAGAATTTTTCTTTCCGACCTCAAAAACAGGAGAAACCCCGATGTAATATTGCAAATCATCCGCGTCGTGTATTACGGTTTCAATAACAAACACAAAGAACATAACTATTACGGCAATAAAGCAACCGATTATAAAGAAGATTGCCGCATATTTTACGAAACCGCCGGTTTGGTAATCCTCAACATCCCTTTTTAAAACATTGAGCCTGAATGTCGGATCGTCTATGCCTTCCCTCATCCACTTTTCGGATTCGGAAATATACTTTGCCATAAGCTCAAGCGATGCCTGATCGGACATAGCGGCGGGAACGGATACGGTAACGGTAAACGTACCGTTATCTTCCTCGGTAGTTACATCTTTGAAAATTTCCTTTTCTTTCTTTGTAAAAACATCGGAATCGGTTATTGCATTACCTGCTATAAGACCTCTGAAATTATCGAAATAAACCGTGCGCCTTGAATATGTGCCTTCATCCATACCGTTGGGGATCTCAAACGCCATTGTAACCGTTTCGGATACCTTTTTTGTGGCGTTCTTGTCTTCCTTTTTCGTTATGAATGCAATTCCGGCAAAAATAATGCCCGTAAGAATAATTATCCATATATTTCTGAGATACATTAAAAAGAGTTTGCGCAAATTCAAATTTTTTTCCATAATTATTACTCCCTAATTTCAAAAATCTTTTTCTCATGCCCCAAAATCATTGCGCCCAGCACAATCGGAAGACAAGAAAATACTATTTCGCCCTTTATTTCAAATAAAATACACATAACCAAAGTCCAAAAAAGAACTATTTTTTCGTATTTCTCTGTTTCATATTTAAACATTCGCCATAACAAAATGCCGTAGAGGCTGAGATACCTCACAAATGCAAATATCAATCCGCCGAATAAAAGCGGTCGCATAATTCCTGCGTCTGTTCCCATATAATACAAATCGTTTTCGGTGTATCGCCCGTCTCCGATAAGTATTGTTTTCAGTTTCGGAATAAAAAGCATATCATTTAAAAGAATATCCGAAGAATCCGTGCGGAGCGATTTATTATTGACAAAATTGATTATCAGGTCGAAAGCCCAATCAAACCATGCGTCGACTGCCGCGATGCGGTTTTTTAAAATAAAAAGCGCAATAACGCAAAGTAACAGACCCACAACGCACCACATAAAAATCTTCGGTCGCCGAAGTATAAGTCTTAAAGCCAGGAAGAATAAAACGATCAGCGCAGCCAACGTGCCTATTCTCCCGTAAAACAGCGTTCCTACGAGCAGTATTGCCGTAATCGCAACAGACCAAATCACGCCTTTTTGTTTTATATTTTTCTGAATAAAATAATTATTGAATATAATTGCAAGGAGGCATTTAAACGTATATTCAAATGCCGAAAACCCCGCCCAACCGTAACGGGTGGAATACCTGGCTTCCAAAGCCAACTCTTTTGAATAACTGTCCTCTTTCACGATAGCATAGAAAAAATTCTTTACGGAGGGTATACCCATCATCACAAGCGTTGAACCTATATACAGTAAGCAAGAGAATATAAAATACTTACAGAATGTCCTCCAATCTGCATTCGGAATGTTCTTTTTGATCAGCATTATCAAAAACAACATTCTGAACATTATTTTCACCGTTGACATAATTCCAACGGTAAGGTATGTATAATCGTATGTTCCGTAAAGAATAGGAATTATAGCAGCCGCAAATGACAGCAAAATTAAAGGCACAATGCCGAGCATTATATCCGAATATACAATTTTGCTTACCGTTTCCGCCAAAAGGTCAAAATTAAGCACCATATAAACCAAGGGAACAAGATAAGCGAATGCATACATAACTATGCTGCCCCTGTTTGTTATAAACGGAAAAAAGTGATAAGCACAGAGGAGAAGTATCCAAAGCTTAAACTCACCCTTTTTCCAATATCCCGTTTGCACTTTTTCAACTCCTTACATCATTCCGTCTAATAACGAACGCCACTTTTTTATAATTACATCACTCGAAAATTCGGAAAGATTCTCGCCCGAGGCTTCGCTCATTTTAATGCGCAACTCCCTGTCGTCCATCAATTTTCCCAGCTTTTCGGCATATTCGTCGACATTCATATTTTGTATTAAAAAACCGTCTTTCCCGTTTCTTATCATTTCCCCGGGACCGGCTACAATATCAAAGCTGATACATGGCAGATGATTTACCTTTGCCTCGAGAATAACAAGCGAAAAGCCCTCACGTCTGGATGTAAGCGCATAAATTCCGCCTTTTCCGTAAACCTTTTCGGGAGTATCGGTATTTCCCATAAAAATAACCCTGCTGTCCAGTCCGCGCTGTTTTACAGTATTTTCGTAATCGGCTCTATTTTCACCGTCACCGAAAATCAACCATTTCCAATCGGGTCTTTGCGGTAAGATACGTGACGCAATATCTATTAAAATATCATAACCTTTTTCTTCGCTTATGCGACCGAGCGAAAGAATCGTCTTTTCGTCGGGATTATAGGTTGCTGCATTTTGCTCAATAGTCCTGTTTATCCCGTTATAAATATCGGTTACCTTTTTTTCCGGCAAGTGAAATTTTTGCCTGTATGCGTCTGCCGTAGCCTTAGTTAATGTAACCACTTTTTTTGATAACACAGCGGAAAGAAAGCGTACAAACGTCACCTTTTTCTCGTGCCACCTGCTCATAAGAGCCTCATGCTCGCAAAAGATCAGCGATACCCTCGACCTGAATTTCAGCATTGCAATTGCGGGCATCGACGCCTGAAAGCCCATAAGTAAAACAGCGTCAATGCCGTTATCCTTGATATAGCGGCGAACGCCATTTCCGCCTTTTTTTATAACTTCCCTGCCTCTTATGTTTTCCGAGACGGCAAAATAGACCTTATTTACCCGTTCGTCAATTCTATGCGGCACACTGTTTCCCGATTTTGTAAGAGAAATTATATAAACGTCATAATAATTGCAAAGCTCATTTGCAAGTGTGGTCAAAACACGCTCTATACCGCCTGTTGAGGTATAATCCCAAACTATAAAAGCAATTTTTTTCAATAAACCGCGTCCCTCTCACTTATTTTTTCAGCATACGGTTATACACCGTTCCGAATTTATTCTGTACGAAAGAAACCGTTCTGCAAAGATAACCGGATATGACAATATGTCTTCCCGCAAAAGCTTTTTTGATCAACTTCATTTTTAAGGATGCAGGATTATACTTTTCCGATACTTCCTTCGTTAATTCATCATTGAGATATAAATTCAAATTATTTTTGCGCTGTTTGTTCGTAAGCTTTGCCTTTTTTGAAAAATCGCGTATACCGCATGAAATAATATGCTTTATATATATTTTATAAAGCAACTGCATATTTTCGGCTGTAGCCGCACCTGTTGCCTCAAGACACTCCTTTTCCGCTGAATAGCGCTTTTTTGACAACAAAAAATAATCGGGATTATAAGCCGAGGCTAACGTTTCATGAAACGGTTTACGGTAATTGTAAAGCGGAAAATCAAACGTTTCCGCACAACGTGCTTTCGGAATAAGCTCTATGTTGAAGAAAAAGTCCTCCATACTTTGTATAGAGTTGAATTCTACTCCGCTCACTTTCAAAAATTCCGTTCTGTATAACTTATTCCACATATACGGGAACAAAGCCTTATCGTCCAATTCGGCAATCAGCCCGCCTATCTCACATGCCGATTTACAAACGGTCCTTTCGGGATTTACCGAAAGAACATAATTTTCTTCACCGCGCTTATTTTCATAACGGAAATTTATTCCGAAAATTGCAACATCCGTTTCTTCTCCGACGGTATTCATAAGGCGTGAAAATGCATTCGGTTCAATCCAATCGTCCGAATCAACAAATACGGTCCATTCGCCGCAGGCATATTGCATTCCTGTTTTACGCGCTTCGCCGAGTCCGCCGTTTTTTTCCTTGTGTATAACCTTAATTCTATTATCGTTTTCCGCCAACCTATCGCAAATCTCTCCACTGTTGTCGGGCGAGCAGTCGTCCACCAAAATCACTTCAAAATCGGTGAAATTCTGACTTGTGATGCTGTTCACACAATTTTCAAGATAACGGCTCACATTATAAACCGGCACTATAACGCTTATTTTAACGCTGCTCATTTATCTCCCCGCCTTTAGCTTAGCAAAGGTTTTTGTGTCGCCCGATTTAACACGGGAGATCACCTTACCCTCAAGATAGGTAAGCCCCGCGTTGTTCCACTTTATGGGCAGCAGCATTGTTTTCATATATTTTGAGTTCGGTTTTGCGGTTTTAACCGCTTTTTTTACTCGGTCGGTTGAAATTATGCGCTTAATTTCCGCCTTTTTTTCCTTGGCGGAAAGCGGGCAATTGCGGTTTGTAACATTTTCAACGCAACCGATTATACGCTCTATATAGCGGCGGGCGACAAACTCGTTTGTTTCGGGGGTATTTATACCCCAATAGCCGAAAAGCTCCTCAAGCCAGCCGTTTTCTTCCTCGCGTTTGTCGTACATATCGCTGCGGTATTTTGCGGTCTCGCTCTCGGCGCGCTTGCGTATAAAGTGGTAGAACTTGTCCGATATAACGGTAACCCGCTCAACCTCGCGCACAACGCTTAAATTAAAGGGGAAATCATCCCAAAACGTCTGCGGAAAATAAAGCTTGTTTTCAAGAATATAGCTTGATAAATAAAGTTTGTTCCAAGGCGTGTAAAGCAGGTTTTTATCAAAAAGCGCATACGCGTTTTTGCGGAACTGCTCCTTAGTGTTATAAACCGCGTCGGGGCAGACCTGCTCCTGGGTGAATTTTTCGGTATCGCTGTAATATGTGTCAATATAATAGCCAGAAACCACCAGCTGAGAATCGTTTTTCTCGGCCGCAGCAACCATTTTTTCAAGCATTTCGGGCTCTGCCCAGTCGTCGGAGTCCATAAAATACATATATTTACCGACAGCCTTATCAATAGCGACGTTGCGCGCGCTCGGCGCTCCGCCGTTTTCCTTGTGTATTACCTTTATGCGCGGGTCTTTCGCGGCGTACTCGTCGCAAATTTCGCCGCTGCGGTCCTTTGTTCCGTCATCCACGCAGAAAAACTCCCAATCGGTAAGGGTTTGCGCCTGAATACTTTCTATAGCTTTGCCTACATAGTCTTCCACGCCGTACACCGGCATTATAACGCTAACTTTAATATCCGCCAATTTAATTTCCTCCGAAAATGCATTTTGTTAGATTATACCACTGTTTATTTATTTTTTCAAGTATTACAGCAGCTTGTCCGCAAGGCTTAAAGCCTCTTCAACGGTATCGTCCATATCAAAGTACTTATATTGCGCAAGTCTGCCGCCGAAAAGCACGTTTTCTTTTTCGGCAAGAGCGGCGTATTTTTTGTAAAGCTCATTGTTTTTTTCGTTATTCACCGGGTAATACGGCTCCATACCCTCCTGCCAATCGGCGGGGTATTCGCGCGTTACAACGGTTTTCGGCTGTGTGCCGAAATTAAAATGCTTATGCTCTATAACTCTGGTGTAAGGCACTTCGCGCTCGGTATAGTTTACAACCGCCACGCCCTGGTGGTTTTCTTCATCCAAAAGCTCTGTTTCAAACTTAAGGCTGCGGTATTCAAGCTTGCCGAGACTGTAGGCGAAGTATTCGTCTATAGGACCTGTGTAAATGCACTTATCCGCCATTTGCAGATAATTCTCACGGTCGGCAAGAAAATCGGTGTTAAGCCGCACCTCCGCACCTTCGAGCAGCTTTTCTATAAGCTCGGTATAGCCGCCGCACGGTATGCCCTGGTAGCGGTCGTTAAAATAGTTGTTATCATAAGTGAACCTTACCGGCAGGCGCTTTATTATAAACGCGGGCAGCTCGCTACAGTCTCTGCCCCACTGCTTTTCGGTGTAGCCCTTTATAAGCTTTGTGTAAACATCCCGTCCCACAAGGCTTATAGCCTGTTCCTCGAGGTTTTTCGGCTCGCCCTTTATCTCGGACCGCTGCTTATCAAGCACTTCCGCCGCCTCTTTCGGGGTGGATATACCGAACATTTTTGAAAAGGTATTCATATTAAATGGCATATTATACATTTCGCCCTTGTAATTTGCAACGGGAGAATTTACAAAGTTATTAAATTCAACCAAGTCGGTAACATAATCCCAAACGCGCTTGTTTGATGTGTGAAAGATATGCGCGCCGTACTTATGCACGTCAATACCCTCGACCTTTTCGGTATATATATTTCCGCCTATATGCCCACGGCGTTCAAGCACAAGAACCTTTTTACCTTTTTTTACCGCCTCGTGGGCGAAAACCGCTCCGAACAAGCCGCTGCCTGCAATTATATAGTCGTATTTTTTCATTTAGTGCTTTCCTTTCAGAAAAAATGATACATCGTTATTTTACCACTTTTTCCCCGATTTTACAAGTAGTATATTATCAGCCGCGAAGAATACCTTCCAACTCCTCGGTCTTATCGGTCTTTTCCCACGATACGCCGAGATCTTCTCTGCCCATATGACCGTATGCCGAAAGGCGGCTGTATATGGGCTTTTTAAGGTCGAGCTTGTCTATTATGGCGGAGGGGCGCAGATCAAATACCTTTTTAACCGCCTCGGCTATATTATCATCGGGATATATGCCTGTACCGAAGGTATCCACCATAACGGAAACCGGGTGCGCCACGCCTATGGCGTAAGCCAATTGCACCTCGCACTTTTTCGCAATGCCTGCGGCAACAATATTCTTCGCGACATATCTTGCGGCGTAGGCGGCGCTTCTGTCAACCTTTGTGGGGTCCTTGCCCGAAAACGCTCCGCCGCCGTGGCGCGCAAAGCCGCCGTAGGTATCAACTATAATTTTTCTGCCCGTAAGCCCTGTATCACCCTGCGGTCCGCCCACAACAAAGCGACCCGTGGGGTTGATATATATTTTCGTGTTTTCATCAAGCAGCTCCGACGGCACGGTGGGCTTTATAACCTTTTCGAGAATATCGGCTCTTAGTACCGAGAGATCAATATCGGCGCTGTGCTGCGAGGAAACGACAACCGCCTCTATGCGCGTAGGTCTGCCGTCGTCATATTCAACGGTAACCTGGGTCTTTCCGTCGGGGCGGAGATATGCAAGCTCCCCGCTTTTACGAACGTCGGTCAGCTTTTTTGCCATTTTGTGCGCCAAAGAAATCGGCAGCGGCATAAGCTCAGGCGTATCGTCGCAGGCGTAGCCGAACATCATACCCTGATCCCCCGCGCCGCGCAGGTTGTATTCATCCTCCTCGCCGTCCTTGTATTCAAGCGAATTGTCAACGCCCAGCGCTATATCGGGGGACTGCTTGTCTATTGCCGTCATAACCGCGCAGGTATTGCCGTCAAACCCGGCAGAGGGGTTGTTGTAGCCTATTCTGCAAACCACATCGCGCGCTATTTGCGGAATATCGACATAGCAGCTTGTGGTTATTTCCCCCATTACGGTCACGCTGCCGGTGGTGCAAAAGGTCTCGCAGGCAACGCGCGCGTCGGAGTCGTTCTTTAAAATTTCATCGAGTATTGCGTCGGATATACCGTCGCAGACCTTATCGGGATGTCCCTCGGTCACGGATTCGGATGTAAAAAGCATTTTTGCCATTTTAAATTCCTCTTTCATAAAAAATTAAAACCGCCTCGGACGAGACGGTTTTAAAAGCCTCATCTTTCGGATAATCCGCCGGAATTGGCACCTTGATTTTAAAATCAGGTTGCCGGGCATCACAGGGCCGGTTCCCTCCGCCGCTCTTGATAAGGATAATATTCAGTTCTGTATATATTCTACCACATATTATAGGTTTGTCAACCTTAATTTTTAAAGCGTATTCAGAATATCAAGCACGCTTTCAAGCTCTTCGGGCTTTACCCTGTCGGGGAAAGTGCCGTTTTCAACGCAATCGGTAAAATAGCGTATCTCGTTGGCATATGCGTCGCTTGCGGGAAGACCTATATTGCCTGTGTCAAGCCCGTCGCCGCCCGATATAGGCGACCATATTTTCCCGTTTTCTTCATATATTTTCATTTCGCCGTTTTCCCACGCCGCAACCGCATGCTCAAACTGGAAACGGAATGATACCTTGAACGGATAGGGCGACGCATACCACGAAGCCTCGGTGGTTATGAAAAATCCGTCGTACTCATAAACGGTATTCAGGTAGTCCTGCGTATCGGTGGTGGATTTAAACGCATTTGTTTTTGTAGGCTTACCGAAGGTGTATACCATAAAATCAAGATCGTGAATATGAAGGTCAAAGGGTACTAAACCGCTGCGGTTTTTATCGGTCATCCAGTTATCCCAGCTCCATTTCGGGCGGCAGCCGAGGCGGGTCATAGAGCCCGAAAGCAAATTACCGTAGGTCTTTTCATCGTATAATTTTTTAACTATTTCATATTCGGGCCAGAAACGCAGCACCTGCGCTATCATAAACTTAACGTTGTTTTTCTTCGCAGCGCCGTAAACGCGCGCAACATCCTCTTTTTTAAGCGAAACGGGCTTTTCGCAGATAACGTTTATGCCCTTTTCCATAGCTTTTACCGAAAAATCGGCATGCAAATATGTGGGAAGACAAATATCAAGAATATCTATTTCTTCCTTTTCGAGCATTTCGTCAAAATCGGTATAACGGCGTTTATCCGTATACTTTTCCATTTGCTCGGGGCGAATATCGCAAAGCGCCACAAGCTCTGTGTCCTGCATAGATTCCCACGCGGGAATATGCGCGCCGCTTATTCCGCCAACGCCTACAAGTGCAACCTTTAACATAATCAACGTCTCCTTAATTAAATAATATCAGCTGTTGCAATACATTCCCAAATATGCTTGGGTCTGTCGTTTTCAAGCACAGGCTCTGAAAGCTCGGGAATGGTGTTTGATTTATCCTTGCAATAGTTTAAAATTCTTTCGCGGCAGCTTTCAAGCCGCATTATAAGCCCGCCTAAACGTATATCCTGCACGTCAAAGCCGTGGGGCTTGTTTTCAAAGAACCAAAGCCTGCGGAAAGCCGCGCAGAATACCCGCAGCTTATCTATGGCGGCGGTATAATCGCTTTCGGCTATATTCTTAAGTGCTTCGGTATCCCCAGCGAGGTATGCCGCGCGGGTTCTTATGCCAAGCTCGGCTTTAACCGACAGTACGTCCGCCAGCGCCGCAGCCGAGTCAAAAATCGGCTTGTAGTCGTCCGTCGCTTGTACCGCCGAAAGCTTTTTGTAAAGCTCTTTGTAGTAACCGTTTACGCCGCAGGTTATTTTACTGTCGTAAACCCCCATAAACGGGTCGGAATAAAGCAGATATTTCGATGCGTTGTAATCAAGCTTTTCGGTAGGATTATCAAGCTTATCAAGCAGCATAAAATCGTCAAATTCCATACCCGTAAGCGCCTTAAGCCGCGCCTTTGCGTCAGACATATTTTCATTGCCCTCTAAAAGCTCCGCGGTGTAGCAAAGTGCCGGCAAAACCGCAAAGCGCGAGCATTCGCCGCCGTTATCACCCCACATTGTAATGAAAACATCGCTTATTCCCTTTTCGCGGCATGCCTTAAGCGCGGGCAGAGTGGTATCAAAGCTGAACCGATTATCGGGCGCAAAGCCTTTCCAGGTCCATGCGCCGCCCGCAAATACAACAGGTCTTGCAAGCGCCTTGTTTTTATCTATCATATTAAGATAATGCTCATAATCCTTGCTGTAGTAATCCCAGTAAACCAAGGTGATATTTTGCGGCAGATCGGCTCTTTTGCAAATATTCTCCATATCGGAGGTACTGTAATAATCCCCCGCGCTGTCCGCTAAGCGGAAGTACATATCGCTCCATATCATCGGCTCAAAGCCGTACTTATCCGCAAGGCTGCAAACCTTATGAAGATGGCGGTTTATAATATTAAAGCGGTCGTTATCGCCGTGCTTATCGCGGTATTTGCCCAGCCCCACCATATGCGCCTCGTCCATACCTATATGTATTTTGCGCGAGGTAAAGCACTGCGAAAGCGTGGCAAACATTTCATCTATAAGCTTATATGTCCTCTCGTCGTCCGCTAACAGAATATCCGCCGTGTCGTTTATATCGCCGTACACTCCCTGCCACTTGAAAATTGCGTTAAGGTGCGCAAGGGTCTGTATGCAGGGTATAAGCTCAACGCCGTTTTCGCGGCAAAAAGCGTCCGCCTCTTTAAGCTCGGCTTTTGAAAATCTCCCGCGTTGATGCCCGAAGTACGGCTCACCGTCAACCTCGTAGGTATCCTCTGTGTAAAGCATTAAAGTATCATAGCCCAAAGCGGCTGTTACCTTTACAAACCTTTTAAGCGCGGTAAGGTTCATAACCGCATTTCTGGAGCAATCTATCATTAAGCCCTTCATTCAAGCCCACCGTAAACCCTTTTTATAATATTGCCGAGGTACTCTTTGGCGTAGAGTATATCCTTGTTCTGCTCTTCGCCCTCAATCTCGCGCTCTATTGTAACGTAAGAATCATAGCCTATTTCGTGCAGCTTTTCAAACAAGCGGTTGAAATCCACCTTGCCGTCGCCTATGCGGGTTTCTTCGCCCAGGTCGTGGCCGTTTGTGGGGTATCTGCCGTCCTTCGCGTGCAGGTTGCGGACGTATTTGCCGAAAACGTCAAGCGCGTCCACCGGGTTTGCCCTGCCGTAAAGAATTACGTTTGCGGTATCAAGATTAACGCCGAGGTTATCCGTTCCCACCTTTTCAAAGCAGCGCAGCATTGTAACCGGCGTTTCCTGCCCTGTTTCAAACAAAAGGTACTGACCGTTTTGCTTTAAATGCTCCGCAACAGTTCTTACCGCAACGCAGAAAGGCGCAAACTGCGGGTCGTTCGGGTTTTCGGGTATAAAGCCCATATGGGTCACAACATCGGTAATGCCGAGCTTTTTGGCAAAGTCTGCGCCGTCGCACAAATTTTTAACGCGCCCCGCCCTGTACTCGGGGGGAACAAGACCTAAGGTTATCTGACCGTCGTAAAAATCCCACACGGTAGGTCCTTCCCAGCCGCACCAAAAGGCGGAAACGGTTATTTTTTTACCGCTTATAAGCCCTTTGAGTATTTCGGCGTTTTCGTCCGTCCAAAGTTCGGGTTTCCAGGAAATAAGCTGGCAGCTGTCAAATCCGTTTGCAAGCAGCTCGTCAAACTTTTTTGACATTTCGTTTATGTCGTTCAAATGTACGCAGGTTCCTATTTTCATAAAAAATCCCCCTTGAATATTGATTTTTTTCTGTCTTTATGTTAACATAAATATAATTCGTAGGTTAGGATTATTTTGATTTTCTTCTGTATTTTTTTGACTTGGGTGATTCATATGCGCTTAGACGGACAAAAGGAGCTTACTCCCGTTTTATACGGCGACAGTGCCGTTAAAATTCACGATTCCGTATTCCGTTTTCCATCAGAGCTTTGCTTTACCACGCATTGGCACGAGCGTATGGAAATTCTCGTTATATTAAGCGGCGGGCTTGATATATATTTAGGGGATGTAAAGGAGCACGCCGCAGCGGGCTCGGTTGCCGTTTTTATGCCGGGGCAGCCGCACCGCGGCGTTGCGGGCAATGCAGGCGTTTCTTACCGGACTATTATGTTTGACGTACAGGCGTTTTATAACGCTGCCAATGCCGCCGCAAAGTATCTTGTACCCATAGCCGAGCAAAAAATATCTTTTTGCTCGGTTTCCGATGAGCCCGAGGTATTTGCCGCAGCAAAGGCGATAGCCGACGAACAGCTCTCGGGCGAAAACGCCTCTTCACTTATGGTGGTGGGCGGAATTTACCGGCTTTTGGGGCTGCTTTACAGGCATTGCTTATCGGACGGAAATATCCGCACGATTTCCGACGAGCGTTTTCATAATGTTACCGAATATATTGAACAGCACTTTTGCGAGGATATATCTTCAAAGGAATTAAGCTGCCGTTTCGGGTACGACGAAGCGTATTTTTGCAGGCGGTTCAAGGCGGTTACGGGGCTTACGCCTATGATATATATACAAATACTGCGGCTCGAGCTTGCCAAAAAAACGCTGCGAAACGAAAAGGGCATAAAAATTGCGGAGCTTTCATCGCGCTGCGGCTTTTCCGACCCCGGATATTTTGCACGCTGCTTTAAAAAGCACTACGGAATGTCGCCAACGGAATATAACAAAAGCTGAACATATTACAGTTCAGCTTTTTTCGTCTTCTTTTTTAATTTTATTGCCGAACGCGTAAAGCTTGATTATAACAAAGGTTATCGGTCCGCCCGCAGCGGTAGCCAATACGGTCGCCCAAAATTGATCCATTTTCCACAGATTTATGGTTATAAAGGAAACGAGGGTATATATAATCAAATTCGGTATGTAGGAAATAAGAAACCGCAAATATTTTCTCACGCTCAATCGGCTTTTAAAAACAATAAGACTGTTAAGAATATAGTTTATTGTAAGGGATATAAAAAAGCCGATATGCGCCGAAATATTTTCCTGAATTTTAAAGTGCGCAAGCCATGAGAAAAACGCGGTATTAAAGGTATTTATTATACCGATAGAGCAAAAGCCCAAAAATTTTTTATTTAAAAACGTCTTTTTCAAACGTGTAAGAAAAGCCAAGCCTTTCACCTCGGGTGTTATTGTTTATCGTATATTATTCCGAAAAGCTCGTCAGCGCGGGCGGTATTTCCCGAAAGGTAAAGCCACCCGAAAAGACACTCCAGCCCTGTGGCGATATGATAATCGCCGTTCGAGGCATTTTTCGGTGTAGACGAGGTGTGGAAATTTCTGCCGCGCTTGAAAACGGAAATTTCCTTTTCGGAAAGCAGCGGCTCAATAACCGCATACGCCTTTGCCTGCGCTGCGGCGTTCACCATTGTGACAGAGAGCCTATGTAACTCGCCCGACGGGCGGTTTACCTCTGCCAAGGCGGTTCTTACGTACAGCCCGTACACCGCGTCGCCCACAAAGGCGAGCACGGAGGGGCTTAAAAGATTGGGATTTTCCGTTTTCATCACATCACAAACTCAAACTCAATATCGTAAACGCTTACGGTATCGCCCTGCTTTATTCCCGCGTTTTCAAGGGCCGAAATAATTCCGCTTGAACGCAAAACGCGCTCGAAATATTGCAGCGACTCATAGTCCTCTGGGTCGATAGTGTTCATAATTTCCATTATCCACTCGCAGTTTTCAACAAAGTAAACTCCGTCGCAAACGCGTATTGTAAAGTCGCGCTTTTTCTTAACCGTAAGGTCTTCAAGGGGCTTCGGCTCGGCTTTGTATTTCTTTATGGGCGGCAGCTTTGCAAGCTCTGCCGCAACATAGTTTATAAGCTCGTCCGTACCCTCGGCTATAGCTGCCATTACGGGGAAGAATTTATACCCCTTTTCGGTAAAATAATCGGATATGCGGCTAACCTCTTCTTCGTCGGTCAAATCGCACTTGTTGCCCACAATTATTTGCGGGCGGGTTTCAAGCTCGCTGCTGAAAACGGCAAGCTCGCGGTTTATTTTATTAAAATCGTCAATCGGGTCTCTGCCCTCGCTGCCCGATACGTCAATAACGTGCAAAAGCAGGCGGCAGCGCTCAACATGGCGCAAAAATTCGTGGCCTAAGCCCACGCCCTCGCCCGCGCCCTCAATAAGCCCGGGAATATCCGCCATAACAAACGAACTGCCCTCGCCCATACGCACAACACCCAAAACGGGGGTAAGGGTAGTAAAATGATAATTTGCAATTTTCGGCTTTGCCTCGCTCACCACCGAAATAAGGGTGGATTTACCCACATTCGGAAAGCCAATAAGCCCCACGTCCGCCAAAAGCTTTAGCTCCAGCGTTACGTCAAGCTCCTCGCCCGGGTTGCCCTTTTTCGCAAAACGCGGCACTTGGCGCGTAGGCGTGGCAAAGTGCTGATTACCCCAACCGCCGTTGCCGCCCTTGGCTATTATAACGGGCTCTGAATCGGATATATCGGCAATTATTCTGCCGCTTTCCGCATCCTTAACCAGCGTGCCCACGGGCACGTTTATAATAAGGTCGGGCGCTTTTTTGCCCGAGCAGCGCCCGCCGCCGCCTTTTTCACCCGATTGCGCCGTGTATTTGCGCTTATAGCGGAAATCCGCAAGGGTAGATAAATTACTGTCCGCCTTGAAAATAATATTTCCGCCCCTGCCGCCGTCGCCGCCGTCCGGTCCGCCCGCCGCAACGTACTTTTCCCTGTGAAAGGAAACCGCGCCGTCGCCGCCGTCGCCCGCTTTTAAATGAATTTTTGCTATATCTACAAACATATTACTTTGTTATTTCCTCTTCCGGCTCTACCTCGGTTTGCAGGTATGCCTCGTAAAGTCCTCTTGCCGTTTCGTAATTTTTCGCCGCAACGTAAATATTATCCGGCACAACTCCCGCGCCCAAAAGCAGCTTAACAGAGCCGCCCGCGCCGTCCTGACGGCATATAAACGGTATGCCGTTCTCCTTTAGTATGTCCTGAAATATTTCCGAGGTTACGGGATTTTTAATTATCGCCGCCAAAACCGGCTCGTTTTCATCCGGCTCTGTCTCCTTTTTTCTTCCCCACTTAAAAAAGCTCATTCGTTTTCGTTCTCCGCGTCCTCAAAAAATTCTTCGTCAAACTGCGGCTCGGAATTTAAAAATTCCTCATAAATCGCGTTTGCCGCGTCAAAATCCTGCTCGTCAACATAAATATCATCTGCCACAAACGAGCCGCCGAAGGTTACTTTCATTGTGCCATCTTCTCCCGAATCGCTGCTGTAAAGAATACCCGCATCCGTAAGCAGGTCTTTCAGTATTTCAGCCGACACAACATCGTCAAGCGTTGCCAAAAGCACCGGATTGTTAATTACTTTCTCCTCTTTTTCATCTTCCTCGGTAATTTCCGCCGTAAGGTCGGCGCCGCAAACCGGGCAAAGCTCCGCAGCGTCATCGCACTCGGCTTTGCAAACATGACAAACCTTCATAAATCTTCTTTCCTTTCTAAAAAATAAACCCGGGTAGCAGCCGCCGCCCGGATTTGCTTTTTCTTACTGCTCAACAGCGTAAATGCTGACCTGCTTGCGGTCTCTGCCTACGCGCTCGAACTTAACCTTGCCGTCCACCAAAGCGAACAGAGTGTCGTCCGATCCGCGGCCTACGTTGTTGCCGGCGTGAATGTGAGTTCCTCTTTGACGAACGAGGATGTTGCCCGCCAAAACGAACTGACCGTCCGCGCGCTTAACGCCGAGACGCTTTGACTCACTGTCACGACCGTTCTTGGTAGAACCCATACCTTTTTTATGAGCGAATAACTGTATATTTATCTTTAACATCAATCTGCACCTCCGATAATTACGATATTGCTGCCGTACTCTGCCGACAGCTCGCCTAAATGCAGCCGCAGCCCCTCTAAAACCGCGCGGGTTTTATCACAGGGGGTTGTAACCTCAAAGCGCATAGTGCCGTCCGATACGTCAGCCGCCGCTTTATCGCCTATTATTTCGGTTACGGTATTAGCCGCCATATACGCCGCGGAGGAAACCGCCGCGCAAATAATTTTGCCGAGCTCGTCATCGCAGTTTTTTGAACTGTGACCCTTTATTTCAAAGCCGTAAAGCCCATTTTCGTCGGCAAAAAACCTAACCTTAGTCATAATCAGCCTATTTCGCCGATCTGTACCTTGGTATAGGGCTGTCTGTGACCCATCTTGCGGGAGCTGCTCTTCTTCGGCTTGTAAGTAAATACGGTTATTTTCTTACCCTTGCCGTTTTTAAGAACGGTACCCTTAACGAAAGCGTCCTTTACATAAGGCTTACCAACCTTTAATGTCTTGTTGCAAACGGCAACAACCTTGTCAAAGGTGATCTCCTCATCAGCCGCGGCGTTAAGCTTCTCAACATAAATTACGTCGCCGGTCTGAACACGGTACTGCTTTCCGCCTGTTTCGATAATTGCATACATTTTTATTACACCTGCCAAATTCCAGTCTCGCTACGGTAGGCGTGCGCGAAAGCGCAGCTTACAAAGCCCACAATATGCGGCTTTACCATTTTAGCACAAGCTCCTTTATTTGTCAAGAAAAAATTAAGAGAACCTGCAAGCACATTGCTTTTACTGTTCGTCCCCGTAGAAGAAACCGTCTACAAGCGTATCATCCTGTCGGTAATAAAGCTTCCCATCCTTTGAATAAAAGGTCTTGTTATCCTCATCGCAAATAATTCTCACCCGCGGGCAATATGCAATTTTCTCGCCGCCAACCGTATATTCGGTCACGTCCGCACGGGCATATATCTTCTCGATATATTTGCTTAAATGTATAGTGAAATCGGTATATATAACCCTTGTGCTCGGCTCGATCATTGACGCGTCCATTGAGAAGGTCATACTTTCTCCCTCTTCGTCCACATCGCTCTTTATACCGAGATAAGAATCGCAATCTATAAAAAACGGCGAAGGCGCACCTTTGCCCCAATAACCGCCGAGGCATTTTATCTTTTGCCTGCCGTATTTTTCGGGAATAACTATATCGGTTTTTTCGGGGTCGCCGTCCCATGTATAATAGGATACCGCCGCGCCGTCGGGATTGTATTTTAAAAAGAACATAAAGTAGCTGCCGTACATAATATTCAT
The DNA here is from genome assembly GCA_934486705.1 of uncultured Eubacteriales bacterium. Classification (GTDB taxonomy): domain Bacteria; phylum Bacillota; class Clostridia; order Oscillospirales; family Acutalibacteraceae; genus UBA737. The sequence continues at coordinate 25,162 of CAKSQS010000005.1, read as the reverse complement.
ATCGCTTACGGTATCGTCATAGCAGTATGTCGTACAGCCGCAAGGCAGCAAAGCTATAAGAGCACTTAATACAAGAACTCTCGTTTTTTTCATTCCCTCAACCCCTTAAAACACTGTCTATATATTTTTATGCGCAAACTGGCTGTTATATAATTCCGCGTAAAAACCGTTCTTTTTGAGCAGCTCCTCATGCTTGCCCTGCTCGTAAACCCTGCCGTCCTTCATAACGAGTATGCAGTCGGCATCGCGTATGGTTGAAAGCCTGTGCGCCACCACAAACGAGGTTCTGCCCTCCAAAAGCCGCGTGAAAGCGTCCTGCACCTTTATTTCGGTGCGGGTATCTATTGAAGATGTCGCCTCGTCAAGTATGAGCATGGGCGGCTTTAAAAGCATTACGCGCGCTATGCACAAAAGCTGGCGTTCGCCCTCGGATAGTCCGTCGTCCGCAATAACGGTATCGTAACCCTTTTCAAGCCTTTTAATAAACCCGTGCGCGCGCGCCGCCTTTGCCGCGGCTGTTATTTCCTCGTCGGTTGCGTCTGCCTTGCCGAAAGCAATGTTTTCCCGCACCGTGCCGTTTTTAATCCAGGTATCCTGCAAAACCATTCCGAAATGCTCGCGCAGACTGCGGCGGGTAATGTCTCTTATGTCCGTTCCGTCCACGGTGATTGAGCCGCCGTCAACATCGTAAAACCTTAAAAGCAGATTTATAAGCGTGGTTTTGCCGCACCCCGTAGGACCTACCACGGCTATTTTTTTGCCCGCAGGGGCAGAAAAATTAAAGCCGCTTATGAATTTTTTATCTTTATTATAAGAGAAGGCAACATCATTGAACGAAACGTCACCGCGCGGGTTTTCAAGCTCTGCGCTGCCATCGTCCGAAATTTCCGGCGTTTCATCAATCAGCTCAAAAAGCCGTGCGGCGCAGGCAAGGGCGTTTTGCAGCTCGGTTACAACGCCCGATATTTCGTTAAACGGCTTTGTATACTGGTTTGAATAGGCTAAAAAGCTTGCAAATCCGCCTACCGTGAGCATACCCTTTATTGCGAAAAATCCGCCCGAAAGCCCCACCGCTGCATAAATAAGGTTATTTATAAACCGCGTTGTGGGGTTGGTGAGGGATGAAAAGAACACCGCGCGCAGCGAATATTTTCTTAGCCGCTCGTTTACCTCGCCGAACCTGTCGTTCGCCCTTTTTTCATAGGAAAACGCCTGAACGGTTTTTTGGTTCTGAATCATTTCGTTTATAAGCGCGGTCTGCTCGCCGCGTGTCTCGCTCTGCTTTTTAAACATATCATAGGTGCTTTTAGCAATATACCGCGCGGTAAAAAGCGAAATCGGAGTGAGCACCACCACAATAAGGGTTATTACGGGGGAAATCGTCAGCATAAATATCAGCGTTACGGCTATTGTTATAACGCCCATAAAAAGCTGCGAAAAGCCTAAAATCAGCCCGTCGGCAAATTGCTCGGCGTCGGCTATAACGCGGCTTACAATATCGCCGTAGGGGTGGCTGTCGATATACGCCACGGGCAGCCTTTGTATATGGCTGAACGCGCGGCTGCGAATGTTTTTAACGGTATCGTAAGCAATTTTGTTGTTAATAATACTCATTATCCACTGCAAAATGCCTCCCGCCGCCGCGCAGATGAAAATTTTCACAAGTGCGGGCGTAATTACTGCCATATCTACCTTGCCGCCCGTCATACCGTCTATCGCGTTGCCCGCCAGCACGGGAATATAAAGGTTAAACACCACGCTTGCGGCAGAAAGTAGCAGCGAAACCGCTATAAGCGCTCTTGACCGCCCTATATCCGATACAACCCGCATTAGAACAGATCTGTTTTTCATTGCTCTTCCTCCCCGTCAGGCTGGGACGCGCATATTTCCCTATATACCTCGCAATTTTCTCTCAATTCTTTATCAGTGCCCGTGCCCGCTATATGCCCTTCGTCAAGCACTATTATCATATCGGCTCCCCTGATAGCCGAAACGCGCTGCGAAACGGTTATTACGGTAGGTTTAAACTCAAGCGATCGCAGCGCCGTATCCAAAGCGGCGCTTGTTGCGTAGTCAAGGGCGCTTGAAGCATCATCAAGTATTAAAATTTCGGGGCGGCGCACAAGTGCGCGCGCAATGGTAAGCCTTTGCTTTTGCCCGCCCGATAGATTTCTGCCGTCCTGCTCAAGCTCGTAATCAAGCCGACCTTGCTTTTCTTCAATCATATTTTTTGCCTGTGCGGCTGTCAGCGCCTGCCAGATTTCCTCGTCGGTCGCGTTTTCGTTGCCCATTAAAATATTATCTCTTACAGTGCCCTTAAAAAGCACCTTTTTCTGCGGCACAACGCCTATTTTTGCGCGCAGAGCGTTTATATCGTAATCTCTTACGTCCTGCCCGTCTACCAAAACGCTGCCGTCCGTCACATCATAAAACCTCGAAATAAGGTTTATAAGCGAGGTTTTTCCCGAACCCGTTGACCCTATTATTCCGTAGGTCTTGCCGCGCTCAAGCTTTAAATTTATACTGTCAAGCGCGCTTTCGCCGCTGCCGTAGGAAAGTGTAGCGTTTTTAAACTCAACCGAGCAGTCCTGCTTTTCGCCGTCAGTCACAGTGCCCGATTGCATTTCGGGCTTAATATCCAGCACCGCCTGAATACGGTTGCCGCAGGCTACCGATTTTGTAACGCTGATAATAAGGCTTGCAAGCTTTATAAGCTCAATTAAAATTTGCGACATATAGTTATACTGCGCTACCACGTCGCCGCTGCTCATTTTGCCCGAGCCCACGCGCAAAGCGCCCGTGTATATAAGCGCAATAACCGCAAAATTTACCAGCGCAAAGGTTGCAGGATTCATAATCGCCGATATTTTGCCGACCTTTATTTGCATATTGTTCAAAAGCTCGTTTTTAGCGTTAAAATCGGAGATTTCCTCATTTTCCTTGCAAAAAGCCCTTATAACGCGCGTGCCGAGCAGGTTTTCGCGCGTTTTTCCGAGCAGACCGTCCAACCGCTGCTGCACCTTTTTATAAAGCGGAATACAAACAAGCATTACCGCAAACACAACCGCCGCCAGCACAGGCACGGCAACCGTGAATACCACCGCCGAGCCGGGATCTACGGTAAACGCCATTATAACCGCGCCGAAAACCACAAACGGCGAACGCAAAACAAGGCGCAGAGTAAGGTTTGTACCCGTCTGCACCTGGTTAATATCCCCCGTGAGCCTGGTTATAAGGGTTGACGCGCCGAGCGAGTCAAGCTGCGAAAACGAAAGCTTTTCTATATGCGAAAAGAGCTTACTGCGAATATCGGTTGCAAAGCCCACCGCCGCCTTTGCCGAAAAATACTGTGCCACAATTGCGCATAAAAGCCCGCCGACCGCAAAAAGCGCCAGCACGCCGCACATTTTTAAAATATAGGGCTTATCCCCCGCCGTTATGCCGTTATCGATTATTTTCGCAACGACAAGCGGCACGGTAAGCTCAAAAATAACCTCTATCAGCTTAATGAGCGGTCCTAATATACATTCTTTTTCATAATTTTTTAAAAGGCGCAAAAGCTTTAACATATATTACTCCTTTAATGCCTTATAAATAATGTGCATTTTTAAATAATTATTATACGCAAAGATACGGCTCTTCAGAGATTTCTTTAATCTCCGTTATTTTAGCTCTCTCCGCGCCGTAAGGCTCGTTCGGATAATGCATTACAAAATTCAATTTCCCGTCAAAGCTTTTAAATATCATTCCGTGGCCGCCGTTTACGGCAGACATTGTTTTTTCGCAATGTGCCCATTCTCCGTTTACCGTGCCGTCCTTAGAGTAAGTCACCGCCTCAACATAGCCGTTTTCATCAAAGCTTGACCATATCATTATCAGTCTTCCGTCTGCGCATTTATGAAGAAACGGACCGTCGGTAATAAAGCCGCCGTGTTTTTTCGAAGACGCCCACTCAGGCTCTGACGCTTTAAAAAGCACCTTGGGCTGTCCTACAGGATTTTTTAAATCATCCGAAAGTCTTAGCATACACATTTCGCCGTCCGTGATCTGCGCCCATTCGTGGCAGAATATCATATAAGGCACTCCGTTTTCCGTATAAAGCGTTCCGTCAAGGCACATCCAGTCATTGGGTGTAAGCGGGCAGCTCCAAATTTCATAAGGTCCTTCGGGTTTATCGGATGCCAATACCTGAACCGCGCGCATATGACCTTTTGCAATAAAGGATGCAAACATATAAAACCGCCCGTTATAATAATGCACCTCGGGCGCCCAGAAATTATCGGTTGCCCAAAAGCCCTCGGGAATATCAAAGCACTTTATCGGCTCAGACCAGTTTTTTAGGTCTTCGGATATATGACACCAAAAGCCCTCCGCCCCCTGCCAGGCATATTTACCCGGCGAGCCGAATAGGTAATACTTCCCCTCAAACGGCAGAATAAACGGGTCGCGTATATGTATTTCCGAAAGCTTCATATCAATTCTTCCTTTTTATAAAAATGCTTTAAAACCTGACTGCATATCTGCTTCATACCCTCTTTATCGGGGTGACCGTTCTGCTTGCTTATATTTTCAAGCTTAATATATTCCGTTCCCTGCTTTTCGCAGGCGGCTGCCAGTCCGCTTTCAATTTCAGGGTTTAACTCGGTGTTTATTATTACCGCCGTCTGCGTTTTCGGCAGCACTTTTTTCACCCTGCAAAGCAAATAGCAAAACGCGGGCAGCACCTTTTTCAAATCCTCGTCTGTCCAGTCTTCCCACTGCAGTTTTCCCACAGGCGCGCCCGACCAGCTGTCGTTTGTGCCGCCGAAAATAATGAGCACCTCGGGCGGATTTTTCGCAAGCTCCGCCGCCGCCTTATCAAATCTGCCTATAAACGAGGTATCGGGGCAATACGCGCCGTCATAAGTGGTATTGCATATTGTAGTGCCCGACCAGCTGTTGTTTAAAAGCAGCGGCATACCCGTTTTGCTTATTAACATATGCCACCATGTTTCGGTTTTTTCGGTAACGTCGGTAGCGTCAGTCCCGCCCGAATAATACCATGCGGCAAAGCCCTCGGGTATGCAGCCCTCAAAGGTTGAGTAGCTATCCCCTATTATATAAAGTTTACCCTTTTTCAGCATAAATTAAAACCCCTTATTTTGAAAGATATATAAGCAGCACCGAAACGTCCGCAGGGCTTACCCCCGAAATGCGGGAAGCCTGACCTATATCCGTCGGGCGCACCTTATCAAGCTTTTCTCTTGCCTCAAGCCTCAAGCCGTAAACGTCGTTATAATCTATATTTTCGGGAATTTTCTTACCCTCAAGCCGCAGCATTTCGTTTACCTGCGCCTTTTGCCGCGCTATGTAGCCCTCGTACTTTATTTCCACCTCAACCTTTTCACGCACGCTGCGTGAAAGAGACGGTCTTTCCTTATCAAACGGGGCTAACATATCATAGCTTATCTGCGGGCGCTTTATCAGCTCGGACAGACGTATGCCCGTAGTAAGCGGCGCAGTGCCCGCATTTTCAAGCAGCGCGTTTATTTCTTCGCCGGGTGCTAAAAATACTGTGTTTAAGCGCGTGATTTCCGCCGTTTTTTGCTCTTCGCGCTTTAAAAATGCCGAATATACGCCGTCGTCTACAAGTCCCAATTTGTGCCCTATCGGCATAAGGCGCTCGTCGGCGTTATCCTGCCGCAAAAGCAGCCTGTATTCGCTGCGCGAGGTCATCATACGGTAGGGGTCGGAGCAGCCCTTGGTTACAAGGTCATCTATCAGCGTTCCTATATAAGATGAAGCGCGGGAAAGCACAAGCGGCTCTTCCCCTTTAACCTTTAACGCCGCGTTTATTCCCGCAACAAGCCCCTGCGCCGCCGCCTCTTCATACCCCGAAGAGCCGTTAAACTGCCCCGCGCCGTAAAGCCCGGGATAATTTTTCATTTCAAGAGTTGCGCGCATTGCAAGCGGGTCTATGCAATCGTACTCAATAGCGTAGGCGTTGCGTATTATTTTAACGTTTTTAAGGCAGGGTATAGTCTTGTAAAACGCCGTCTGCACCTCTTCGGGCAATGATGAAGACATTCCCTGCAAATACATTTCCTCGGTTTCAGCGCCGCACGGCTCAATGAAAAATTGGTGGCGCTTTTTATCCGCAAAGCGAACGATTTTATCCTCAATGCTCGGGCAGTAGCGCGGGCCTACCCCCTCAATAACGCCCGCATACAGCGGCGAGCGGTTAATATTTTCAAGTATTACCCGCTTTGTTTCATCGTTTGTGTATGCCATATGGCAAACAACGCTGTTTTCGGGCGGGGTATCGGTTGAAAAGCTGAATGGCGTAACCGTTTCATCGCCCTCTTGCACCTCTGTATTTGAAAAATCTATGCTGCTTTTAAGCACGCGCGCGGGCGTTCCCGTTTTAAAGCGGCGCAGCGGCAAACCCAATTTTTTAAGCGCAAGGCTTAAATCGGTAGCGGGAAAATTGCCGTCCGGACCTGACGGATAGTTCACTTCGCCCACATATACCCTGCCCGCAAGAAATGTTCCCGTTGCAAGCACTACCGTGCGGCAGGAAAAATCCGCGCCTAACTTTGTTATGCAGTGCCATATGCCGTTATCTGAATATATATCGGTTATCTCGCATTGCTTAACGTCAAGATTTTCCTGTAATTCTACCGTGTGTTTCATATAACCGCTGTAAGCGCGGCGGTCAATTTGCGCGCGCAAAGAATGCACCGCAGGACCTTTGCCGCGGTTCAGCATACGGCTTTGCAGCGTGTTTTTATCCGCCGCCCTGCCCATTTCGCCGCCCAGCGCGTCAATCTCCCTTACAAGGTGACCCTTTGCCGTGCCGCCTATTGAGGGGTTACAGGGCATATTGCCAATCCAGTCAACGCTTATTGTAAACATAATTGCTTTGCAGCCGAGCCGAGCCGCCGCGAGAGCCGCCTCAATTCCTGCGTGACCCCCGCCTATAACCGCAACGTCATATTCCCCTGCGGCATATTTTTTTATACCCAAAAGTTATTACTCCTTATTTCCCCATCTTTTCAACAGCCTTTTGCTGCCGTATATCCGGGCCTATAAATTTATACGCTTCAAAGCTGCCTATAAGCCGCGAGGATATTCTCGGCGTATAGCGCGCCTCTATCTCTTTCATTGTAAGGTTGGTGTTTATTACGGTGGGTTTGTTTGCAAGCAGGCGTGTGTTTACAAGGTTATATAGTGCCGATTTTGTAAAGGACGTAGCCATTTCCGCGCCTAAATCGTCTATTACAAGCAGGTCGCTTTTTATCATAGCGTCGTACGCGCCGCGGCTTTCACCCGTGAATTTTTCCTTTTCTATTTGCGAAAAAAGATTTTCCGCCGCACCGTAAATAGGTATATAGCCCTTTTCTATAACCGCTCCCGCAACAGCGAGCGTAAGGTGGGTCTTGCCGAGCCCCGCGCTGCCCATAAATAAAAGATTACCCGAGGTTTTCGGGTCGAATTTAATTGCATATTCGCGGCAGACCTTTAATATCGCCGTCATTCTGCGGCGGGGGTTGCCCTCTTTTGTATCCTTATCGGGATAATATTTAAGGTCGAAATTATCAAAGCGGGATGTGCCGAGCGGCATTTCCTCGCTCATTTCTTCGGCAATAAACGCCGCTACAAGGTGCTTTACGCAATCGCATATTTTACCGTCGGCATAGCCCGTGTCGGAGCATATGGGGCAATCGTACTTTATATCCCGCACCCCGAATTTATCAAGCAGCACCTTTTTCTCGCGCGAGAGTGCGTCCGAGCGCTTTTTAAGGTCGGTAACGTCCCCGCCCGACAGCGCGGCAATAGCGAGTGACGCACCTATAGCCGATAAAAAGCGGTCAATTTCGGTAAGCCGCGGCTCTGCGTTATAAGCCGCCGCAATAGCCGCGTCCCGCAGTGCCTTTTTTTCTTTAAGGGCGTTTTTCTTTGCCTCAAACGCTTTTTTGTAAACATCCTCTTTAATAATCACTCTGTATCACCCTCAATCATCGCTGTTAAGCATTTTTTCAAACAGGTCTATATCATACGCGGCAAAGCTTTCCTTTTCCGCGCCGCTGTTTTTCTTTTCCTCAATATCGGCAGGCTTTTGGTAACCCTTTTCGTGCCAACCCTCTATTATTTTGGAAACGTATTTCATATCGAATTTTGATATTGCGTCCACACAGGCGTTATATGCCGCAGTAAGCATTTCGCGGGATATTTTCCAATCACTCACCCACATAAACGAAAGCTTTAATTCGTTTTTGCTCGGTTTTCGCTTTTCAAGCCCGAAAGCGGAGCAAACTATGCCCCACGCCTGCTCGCTCATAGCCATTTGGTTAAGCTCTTTATCGGCGGCGGCTATTGTGCCGATCCCTCGGTTTACCCAGTCGGTCGCGGTGGATTCTATAAAGCCTATGCGCGCCTTGCCATGCGCTGCGGCATACTGCACAATCATAAGTATAAGCGAAACATCCAGCCCTAAATCGTCATAAAGCCATACAAGGGTAGAGCTTTCGTTTGATTTTAAATTTCTGCCGAATTTCATTTGCGTTTCGGTAAGCAGGTAACGTATTTTTTCATCCTCTGCGCCGCGCCGCGCAACGTCGGCACGGTCGGGCTTTGCGTTTTGCTTTACGGCGGGGGCTTTAATTTCCGCTTTTTCGGCGGGCCGTCCGTCGGGCATAAGTATTCCCGCGCCTGCCCAGTAAAGCAGCGCTTCTTCAACCTCGTATTCCGAAAGCCCTGCAGCGGCGGCAATCTCGGCGTTATTCGGGTTTTCCGACATATTCCGCATAATATAAAGCAGCACCTTTATATGCTCGCCGCGCGCAAGCTTTAAGTGCTTGTCCGCAACGGCGGCGGGCACTGTAAAAACGGCGGAAAACGCCTTTGGATTTATAAAGTAATTCATTTTTCCTCACCGCTTGCGTCTTCAAACATTCCGAACCCTGCAACCTCGCTTGCGGGCAGCGAAAAAACTATCGCTCCCGCCTCGGTAGAAGGTCCTGCGTTTTCAATTATCGCGCGCATAATATCCGATTTCTGCGCAGCCCTTGAAACTATTAAAATAACTTCCTTTTCGTCAGCTATGGATACGTTGTAAAACGCCTTTTCAGCCTTGCCGCCCGTACCCTTGCCGTGCAGCACTGTGCCGCCCGCCGCTCCCGCGGCTCTTGCGGCGTTCATAACAAGGTCGGTTCTTCCCTCGTTTGCTATTGCCACAATAAGCTCATACGGAAAAGCTTGCTGCGGGGTATATTTTTCTGCGTTTCCGCCGCTTAAAAATTCCAAGGTTTTTCCCCCTCCAACGCTTTTAATCGGCACGGCAACAGTTATTCCGTGCCCTGGTACGCCTATAAACATACGGTTTCGCTGCTCTTTTATCAGCTTTTTGGTTTTTTCTCTGTCGGCAACGGTTATAAACACCCGTTTTTCGGTGCTTTCTATTCCCAAAATATCAAGCATACTCTGAACCGCCGTACCCCTGCCGTAAAGCTTAATACTCAGCGGCAGGCAAAGCTCCGAGCAAATATCGCCGAAAACCGCCGCAGCCTCGGGGCGGCAAACAGAAATAATATAATTCATATTTCTTTTTCCTCCCAAAGCTCAACAATATCGAAATCGCCGTATTCCTCGTGCGTTTCCTCCGTAACGGTCTCGCGCCTTTTATATATAAGCCCTACTGCCTGAATGGATATAAGCGGCACCATTGCCACCATTGCCACCACGCCGAAAGCGTCGCTTAATATATTGCCGCCCGTAGTAGCGGCCGCACCTATAAAGAATTGCAGCATAAACGTAGCCGTCATAGGGCCTGATGCCACACCGCCCGAGTCAAAGGCGATAGCCGTGTAAATATCCGGCACAAAAAACGAAAGAATTAAGGCTATGGCATAGCCCGGCAGTAAAAACCAAAGCACCGAAATACCGGTTATAACCCGTATCATAGAAATTCCCATTGCAACGGAAACGGCAAGCGAAAGGCTTAATTTTATTGCTTTACCGGGAATAGCGCCCGCGCTTACCTCTTCAATCTGCTTTTCAAGCACCGCAACGGCAGGCTCGGCGGATATTATAAACCACCCGAAAGCCATAGCAAGCGGCACGGCGAAAACCGCCGCCTTGCCGCCCATAAGCTCGCTGCCCAAAACCGTGCCGAGGGGCGAAAAGCCTACGTTTACGCCCGTTAAAAAAAGCACAAGCCCCGCGTAGGTATAAAGTATACCAAAGCAAATTCTTATAAAGCTGCGGCGGGAAAGCTTTAATGATAAAAGGTTGAAAATAACGAAAACCGCCGCAATAGGCAAAAGCGAAACCGCCGTTTCAAGCAGGGTGTGCGGCAAAGAGCGCAGATATGTACCGCCTATGTGCGCGGTGTCGGTAAACTGCGCGGCGGCAATACCCGCCTCCGCATTTTCCGCAGGGTAAAAAAGCCCCAAAAGCATTACCGCTATTATAGGACCTATAGAGCACAGCGCCACAAGCCCGAAGCTGTCCGCCTCGGCTTTTTTATCGCTTCGTATGTTTGAAACGCCTATGCCGAGCGCCAATATAAACGGCACGGTCATAGGCCCTGTGGTCACGCCGCCCGAATCAAAGGCTATGCTTAAAAAATCGGCGTCGGTAAAGGCGGCAAGCACAAACACCGCCGCATAAAACACTATAAGCAAACGGCGCAGGTTTATGCCCGTTATAATGCGCAGCATACACACGGTAAGAAAAAAGCCCACGCCTATGCCCACGGTTATAAGCAGCACCGCGCTGTTTATATGCGGCACTGTGGCGGCTAACACCTGCAAATCGGGCTCGGCAACCGTAACCGCAAAGCCCAAAATAAAGGCAACGGGCAAAATAAGCCCCAAGCGCCGCGTTTTGGTAAGCGCAGTGCCCACCTTTGTGCCTATGGGCACCATTGAAATATCGGCACCCAAAGAAAAAAGCCCTATTCCCAATATTACAAACACCGTGCCTATTAAAAAGCTCAGCATTATATCCGTTCCCACGGGCAAAACGCAAAAGCAGAGCAAAACGACAATAAGGACTATGGGAAACACGCTCCGCGCGGCCTCCCTTATTTTCTCGGTTATGGCGGTTTTGTCCCTAAAAATCGCTGCTCTGCTCATAATTCATCCTATTCCGATTTTAGTATGCCTTGCCCCAGTAAAGCATATGCTTTGCTTCCTTGCCGCAGCACACGCATTTTCCGTCAATGTGCTCCTGCTCAAACGGAATACAGCGAGAGGTTATTCCCGCGTACTCCTTAAGCTTATCTTCGCACTCGCGGTCGCCGCACCACATAGCCTTTATAAAGCCGGGCTTTGTATCGGCTATTTCCTTAATTTCTTCAAGGTTATGCGCCTCAAAGGTCATTGCCGCGCGGCGGGCAAGCGCCTTTTCGTAAAGTCCGTCGTGTACCGCCTTTAAAAGCTCGGGCAATTTCGTCTCAAGCTCGTCAAGGTCTACTACCGTCTTTTCACCGTTATCGCGGCGAACAACAACGCATTTGTTGTTTTCAATATCCTTCGGTCCTAATTCCACGCGCAGCGGAACGCCCTTCATTTCATATTCGGCAAATTTCCAGCCGGGAGACTGCTCGCCCAAATCTATTTTGGCGCGGCAAATCTTGCTCATACGCGCGTATACCTCGTTTGCCTTATCCAAAACGCCCTCTTTATGGGTCGCAATCGGTATTAAAACCGCCTGTATCGGCGCGATAGCGGGGGGCAGCACCAAGCCGTTATCATCACCGTGTGTCATAATTATAGCGCCTATAAGGCGGGTTGAAGAACCCCAAGAGGTTTCAAACGGGGTTACGGGATTGTTGTTTTTATCGGTATATTCTATTCCGAAAGCGCGGGCAAAGCCGTCGCCGAAATAGTGGGATGTTCCGCTTTGCAGCGCCTTGCCGTCGTGCATAAGCGCCTCAATGGTGTATGTAGCCTCTGCTCCCGCAAAGCGCTCCTTTGCGGTCTTTTCACCCTTTACAACCGGAATAGCGAGAGATTCCTCGGCAAAGCGGGCGTAAACGTTGAGCATACGTATTGTTTCTTCCTTTGCCTCCTCTGCGGTTGCGTGTAGGGTGTGCCCCTCCTGCCAGAGAAACTCGCGCGAGCGCAGGAACGGGCGGGTGGTCTTTTCCCAGCGCACAACGCTGCACCACTGGTTATATAATTTCGGCAGATCGCGGTAGGAATGAACTATATTCTTAAAATGGTCGCAGAAAAGAGTCTCGGATGTCGGGCGAACGCAAAGCCTTTCTTCCAGCTTTTCATCGCCGCCGTGGGTAACCCACGCAACCTCGGGGGCAAAGCCCTCAACGTGATCCTTTTCCTTTTGCAGCAGGCTTTCGGGTATAAACATAGGCATATAAACGTTTTCGTGCCCTGTTTCCTTAAACATACCGTCAACTATATGCTGAATATTCTCCCAAATCGCGTAGCCGTAAGGGCGGATTATCATACACCCCTTTACGGAGGAGTAGTCAATAAGATCCGCTTTCAGCACAACGTCAGTGTACCATTTTGCAAAATCCTCATCCATTGAGGTTATGGATTTTACGAGTTTTTCTTTAGCCATATAAGGGAGCGCCGCGGCGCTCTTCCCCACCTTTCGTTGATAAATGTATAATCGCATTATATTATAAACCAAAAATCGCCGCTTTGCAACTGTTTTTACCTGCTTTTCCCGTTATCGGTATATTTTTTTAAAAAAAGTATAAAAATATATTGACAAATGCGCCGTAAGAACATATTATTTGTTTAGTGTATTGCCGTTGTGTTTTAAATGCGGCGGTTAAATTTTTCAGGAGGCAATTTATTATGGTATTTGAAAAAATTAAAGAAATATTGGCTGAACAGCTTGACGCAGACGCCGAAGAAATGACTATGGACACCAAAATAGCCGAAGACCTTGACGCCGACAGCCTTGACGTGGTTGAGCTGCTTATGTCAATAGAGGATGAATTTGACGTTGAAATTCCCGATGAGGAAATAGAAAACCTCAAAACCATAGGCGACGTGGTAGAATATATACAGAACAATATGCAGTAATAACAAAAAGCAAAACCCCCGATAAAAGCCTGTAACAGGTCTTTATCGGGGGTTTTTGTTATCAAGTATCCACCTATCCAAAAACCGCAGCTGTTCCTCGGTGTGAAACCAATGCTCGCCGCCCGGCATTACGGTCAGTTCAGCGCCGCTCTGCTTTGCAAAAGCCGAAATAATTTCAAGCGGCGTTAAATTATCCTGCCCACCGTACAAAATGCGTGTGGGAACGCGCCATGTTATCGGGTGTTTTCGCACATAGCAAAGATACTCCCACGAGAGCGTTTCGCCGAACTCCGTAGGAATAAGCGACTTTTCCGCAAGTTCCTCTTCCGTTACTCCCGCCCATTTCATCATATTGCCGATCAGATTTTCCATATTCACTATGGGGGAAATAAAATACGCCTTATCGATAAGCGCCTCACTCTGCGAATGCATAGAAAAAAACGCACCAATGCTGTTTGCTATAAGCGTAAGACTGCCGCAATGCCGCTGCTCGGCAAAAAATCGCGAAAATTCTTCCTTTGCATCCCACGGCGTTTCCGCACGGTAATCAAAACCGATGACTTCCGCACCCCGAAATAACGGTTTGTAACGCTCTGCCTCTTTAGCAGAGCCGCCCTTGCCGTGAACATAAATTACGGTATTTTTCATAAATGATACTCCTTAGCACTTCCACGCGCCGGTATTAAAATGCCCCAAAAGGTCTGACCTTTCGGGGCGGGGCTAAAAAGTTGAATTTTCCTGTTTTTATGTTATTTACATAAGGCTTTTGTAAAGCTCTGCAATCTCTTCAACGCTTGTATCTCTCGGGTTGCCCGGGCGGCAAGCGTCGGCATAGGCTGATTCGGCAAGCGCCGGAATATCCTCTTCCTTAACAATGCCCTTAAGCGTGGTGGGAATGCCTACATCCTCAGCAAGCTGACGAACCGCGTCAACCGCTGCCTTGCGGTATTCTTCAACCGACATATCGTCAACGCCCTTAACGCCCATTGCTTTTGCAATGTCCTTATATTTTTCGCCTGTATACTCAGCGTTATAAGCCATTACGGTAGGCAGAAGAATTGCGCATGCCTTGCCGTGCGGTGTGTCGTAATAAGCCGAAAGCGTGTGCGCCATTGAGTGGTCAACGCCGAGGCCTACATTAGAGAAGCCCATACCTGCAACATACTGACCGAGCGCCATACCCTCTCTGCCTTCCTTGCCGTTTTTAACGGCGTCGCGCAGAGAGCGTGCAATAATTTCAATAGCCTTTATATGGAACATATCCGAAAGCTCCCATGCGCCCTTGGTTATGTAGCCCTCAATTGCGTGGGTAAGCGCGTCCATACCTGTTGCGGCGGTAAGAGAAGCCGGCATGGTAGACATCATATCAGGGTCAACAACGGCTACTACCGGAATATCGTGCGCGTCAACACAAACGAATTTACGCTTTCTCTCAACATCGGTTACAACGTAGTTTATGGTAACCTCTGCGGCAGTGCCTGCCGTAGTGGGAACTGCAATTATCGGCACGCACTTATTCTTTGTGGGAGCAACGCCCTCTAAGGAACGAACGTCCTCAAACTCGGGGTTGTTTATAATAATGCCGATTGCCTTAGATGTATCCATAGAAGAGCCGCCGCCTATTGCTACTATACAGTCAGCGCCGTATGCCTTAAACTCGGCAACGCCGTGCTGCACGTTTTCAATTGTGGGGTTGGGCTTTATATCGGAATAGAGCTTGTACTCTATGCCTGCACTTTCAAGAATATCGGTAACCTTTTTTGAAACGCCGAATTTAACGAGATCCGGGTCGGATGCAACAAAGACCTTTTTAAAGCCTCTGCTCTTAATTTCGTCCGGTATAGCGGCAATAGCGCCCGCGCCATGGTATGAGGTTTCATTCAACATAAATTTGTTCATAAAAATTCACCTTTTCCGTAAATTTAATAAATCAGAGCAGCTTTTCAGCCCTCTGATTTATATTATACATAAAGATTTAGATTTTTCAATGACAAAATAGTGAATTTTTTTTAAACCGTTAAATCGGCAAAGTCCGCACCGATAAATTCGGCTAATTTTTCGGGCGAGACCTTTACCTGAAAACCGACCTTGCCTGCGCTTACATAGAAAAATTCAAGCCCTTCGGCACTTTCGTCAATAACCGTTTTGAATTTCTTTTTCATACCCACTGGCGAGCAGCCGCCGTGAATATAGCCCGTAAGCGGCAAAAGCTCCTTTTGCTTGAGCATTGAAACGGATTTTGCCCCCACAGCGCGCGCCGCCGCCTTTAAATCAAGCGTTTCGGCAACGGGTATTACAAACACAAAGTGCTCCTTATCGCCCGATTCGGTAACAAGGGTTTTAAATACGTTGGCGGGATTTTCACCCAAGACCTCGGCGATTTTTACCCCCTCGGTAAGCTCGGGAGAGTAAGAAAACGGCTCATATGCGATTTTTTCCTTATCAAGCACCCGCATTACGTTTGTTTTTACCATTACTTAAACACTTCTCCGTTTATAATAACCGTTTTAAGGTTGATATCCTTATCCACTATAAGCATATCCGCGTCAAACCCCGCCTTTATTTGCCCCTTGTTCACGCCGAGCATTTCGGCAGGCGTGCGGCTTGCCATTCTCACAGCGTTATCAAACGGTATTCCGAATTTTACCGCGGTTTTAACGCAGTCAAGCAGCGTTGCGCTGCTGCCCGCTATTGTGCCGTCGGCAAGGCGTGCCGCGCCGTCCTTTAAAAATACCTTAAGCCCGCCCGATTCATACTCGCCGTCAGACAGCCCCGCGCTCCTTATACTGTCGCTTATAAGTGTCATACGGTCAGCGCCGAACATTTTATAGGTGGCAAGCACCACAGGCTTTGAAATGTGAAAACCGTCGCATATTATCTGCGCGTAGATATGGTTTACAAACCCCGCGCCTATTGGTCCGGGGTTGCGGTGGTGAAACGGCGGCATAGCGTTATAAATATGGGTAAGGCAGTCAGCCCCGTTTTTAATCGCCTCATTTGCAGTATCAAAATCACAGTCGGTATGACCTATCGATACAATGCAATCGGGCGTTACGGCTTTTATAAACTCCATACTGCCGGGTCTTTCGGGGGCTAACGTTATCATTTTAACGTTTTTAAACTGCGCAAATTCTTCTGCGGAGGGGTTCTTTATATACTTTTCATTCTGCGCGCCCTTGTGTTTTTCGGAAATATACGGTCCTTCAAAATGAAAGCCTAAAATATTTGCGCCCTCAAAATTGGTTTTGGCTGATGTCACCTTTAAAAGGCTGTCGTACCCCATTGTCATTGTGGTGGGCAGAAAGGATGTTGTGCCGTGCTCTGCGTAAAAGCGGCACATAGGCTCAAAATCCGCGTCCATAGTGTCCATACCTATGCAGCCGTGGGTGTGCACGTCAATAAGCCCCGGTATAAGGCGGCAGCCCTCTGCGTTAATATCGCCGTTTTTTCGGTTTTCTTCAACCGACGCAATTTTGCCGCCCTCAGTTACAACGGTTTTTAATTCGCCGTTTATTTCGGCATTATAAATAATCATTCTACCGCCGCCTTAATTCTCGCTGTAAATTACCGTAATATCGGGGTGCAGCTGTAAAATAGAAGCAGGAATTTCGGGGGTAATAGGCCCGTAAAACGCCTTTTCGAGTATATCGCGCTTTGCCTTGCCGTTGGCTATAAGCAGAATTTTCTTTGCCTGCATAATGGATACCATACCCATTGTTATAGCCTTTTTCGGCATCTCGTCCTCATTCGCAAAAAAGCGGGAATTTGCCTTTATGGTGCTTTCGTGCAGGTCTACAACGTGGGTACTTTTAACAAAGTATTTATCGGGCTCGTTAAAGCCTATGTGACCGTCAAGCCCTATGCCCAAAAGCTGCAAATCAATGCCGCCCAGCTCTGCAATATGCTCGTCATAGCGCTGACCCTCGCCCGCCAAATCGACTGCGCAGCCGTTGGGAACAAAGGTGTTGTTAATGCTTATATTTATGTGGTCAAAGAAATTGTGATTCATAAAATAGCGGTAGCTCTGCTCGTTTTTACCGTCAAGCCCCACATATTCGTCAAGGTTTACTGAGGTTACGCCGCTGAAATCAATATCGCCCTTGTTGTACCAGTCTATAAGCTGCTTATAAGTGCCGAGGGGCGAAGAACCCGTGGCAAGCCCCAAAACGCAATCGGGCTTAATAATTACCTGCGCCGAAATAATATTTGCGGCGTGGCGGCTCATTTTTTCGTATGTATCAACGGTTATAAATTTCATTACTTACCCTCTCCTTTAAATTCAAAAACCTGCGTGAGCAGCGGCTGTGCGCCGGTTATGGGGTCTTTTTCCATAATAAGTATATCCTTCATATACTCATCCCATTTTTTAACCACGGGGCTTTCGTTTTGAACCCTTGCGGCGAAATCAAGCCCCTTTGCGCACTCATAATACCCGAAAAGCTCATTGCCGACATTCCAAATAGAATAATTCACTATTCCCGCGTCGGTTAAAACCTTTTTCATTTCTTCCCAAATATTATCGTGCCGTTTTTTGTATTCCTCAATGCAGCCGTCTTTAACCGTGGCTTTCCAAGCGTATTTTTCCATAGCTTAAATGCCCTCGTAAAGTCCCTCATCCGCCATTTTGTTAAGGGCGGCGGATACCATATCCTTATCCTCTTTATATGTAACGCCGTACCATTTATCCTCGGCAACCATTACCTTAACATGCTTTTCGCCGCTCTCTATAAGCTTTGAAACCACGCTCGGCAGGAAATATTCGGATTTCGGAACGTCTATTTTTTCCTTAAGGAAATCCACAAACCCGTCGGCGGCGTATTTGAATAAATCGGGCATAAAGCCCCAGAGGTTCATTGAAACCACCGTATCGGGCGACATTTCTATCCATGTTTTTCCGTCGTCCTCAGTATATTTGCAGTCAACTATTTTAGTACGCTCGGTAACCGACTTCAACTCGCCGTTTTCAATCTTGCACACCCCGCGCGAAACAGAGCCGTTTTCGGTAAGCGTGTTTGCAAGGCGGAAGCCTACCATACAGTAGTCCTTATCGTTATTGCGAAGAAAATCAGCCATATGAGTAAAGGCGGTTTTGCCGTAGTAATCATCGGCGTTTATCACCGCAAACGGCTCGTGGACTACATCCTTGCAGCAAAGCACCGCGTGCGCAGTACCCCACGGCTTTGTGCGGTCGGCAGGGCAGGTAAAGCCCTCGGGTAATTTATCAATTTCCTGAAAAACATATTCGGTTTTAACCATTTTTTCAATATGCTTTGCGGTAACTGCCTTAAAATCCTGCTCAATAGCGTGCTTAATAACAAAAACCACCTTGTTAAAGCCCGCCTTTACCGCGTCGTAAACCGAGTAATCAAGCAGTATTTCACCGTTTTTGCCTATCGGCGCTATCTGCTTTAAGCCGCCGAAACGGCTGCCCATTCCCGCTGCCATAACTATAAGTGTAATATCCTTATTCATAAACAACACTCCTTTTAAGCCTATAATAACATATTTTTCCGTAAAATACAATTACCAATCGTTTTACAATCGGCTTTTTTTACTTAAAAATCGGCTATGTATTGAATTTTATAAAATTTCATTGTATAATCAGTTTATAAATTTTACGGAGATTAAAAATGAAGGTTACTTTTTGTACACTCGGCTGCAAGGTCAATCAATATGAAACCGAGGCAATGCGCGAGGCGTTCGCCGCCGCAGGGCATATGCCCGTGCCGAACGACGCCCCTTTTGACGCGGCAGTTATAAACTCCTGCACCGTAACGGCGGAAAGCGACCGCAAAACACGGCAGCTACTGCACAAGGTGCGCCGCGAAAACCCCGAGGCGATAATAATTCTTACCGGCTGTATGGTTCAGGCGTTTTCGGAGGAGGCGCGCGAGCTTACCGACGCGGATATAGTTTGCGGCAATACCGACGTTAAAAAGACCGTTGAGTACGCCGAGCGATTTTTAAAGGACGGCGAGCGCATATTTGAAGTGAGCGAGCATAAAAAAACCGAGCGCTTTAACACGCCTGTCCTTTCAAGCTTTGCGGAGCGCACGCGGGCGTATATGAAAATAGAGGACGGCTGCGACCGCTACTGCACATACTGCATTATACCCACAGCCCGCGGCAGCGTGCGCTCAAAGCCGCTTGCGGAAATTGCTGCGGAGGCGGAAACCTTAAGCCGCGCGGGATTTTCGGAAATTGTGCTTGTGGGAATAAACCTTACTTCATACGGTAAGGGCGAAAATATTGATATTTGCGACGCGGTGGAGGCGGCGGCAAGCCCCGACGGCATTAAAAGGGTGCGCTTAGGCTCGCTTGAGCCCGACCACATAAGCGATAATGTGCTTGAAAGGCTTAAAGCGCAGAAAAAATTCTGCCCGCAGTTCCATTTATCGCTGCAATCGGGGTGCGATGAAACCCTTAAAAGAATGAACCGGCACTACGATACTGCGTTTTACCGCGACCTTGTAAGCCGCATACGCGCGGTTTTTGAGGACGCGTCGGTTACGACCGACGTAATGGTGGGCTTTGCGGGAGAGACCGAGGAAGAATTTTCAAAAAGCCTTGCCTTTGTAAAGGAAATAGGATTT
The DNA here is from genome assembly GCA_934486705.1 of uncultured Eubacteriales bacterium. Taxonomy (GTDB): domain Bacteria; phylum Bacillota; class Clostridia; order Oscillospirales; family Acutalibacteraceae; genus UBA737. The sequence continues at coordinate 5,526 of CAKSQS010000005.1, read as the reverse complement.
GCAAAAACTCACGTTTTTGCATATTCAAGGCGGCGCGGCACGGTAGCTTACGGTCTGCCCGCACAAATAACCCGCGCCGAAAAAGCCGAGCGCAGCCGCAGAATGATAGAAACAGCCCTTGCCTGCGAAGAAGAGTTTTTAAAGGGACTTGCGGGCAAAACCGAATATGTGCTTTTTGAAACGGCTGAAAAGGGCTTTGCCGAGGGCTACACCCCGAATTATTCAAGGGTGCGGGTAAAAAGCGATGAACCCCATACGGGCGAAATACTGCCCGTTAAAATAATTTCGGCTGAAAAAGAGTGCTGTATAGGTGAATATATACAAAACTTGAAATCCGGCGAATGATTTGACATTTATAATAAAACAGTTATTGCTTTTGAATTTGCTTTAATTTTTCAACAATCCCTCAGTCAGCCATACGGCTGACAGCTCCCTTTACACAAGGGAGCCGATTTTATAGCCCATAGGCTCCCTTCTTTTTGACGTAAGTCAAAATAGAGGGGAGCTGTCACGTTAGTGACTGAGGGGTATTTTCTAAAATCTAATGTCTAACATCTAATGTCTAATTTGTCTGAGGGTATTTTCATTTTAAATATATTTCTCGGCACAAAAAGCGCCCCTGCGGGCATAACCCGCAGGGGCGATCTATATAAAGGGGTCTGTATCGGTTATTTGCAGACAGCTCCGAGCCGCCGCCGATATTCGGGATATCCCATGGCAACCCCTGCTATATACTATGCAAAATACTTAAATGGGTGACTTTCTTATAAAGAGAACGCCCAAAGTATTTGCTCCGCAGTGCGAAGAAACGGTGCAGCCCGCGCGGGTCATATACACTTCCTTAAAGGGGGCAAGTTCCTTTACAAGCGCAACGATTTCATCCACTAACTTACTGTCGCAGCCGGCGTGGGTTATAAACACGCGGTCAAGAATTATATCGGAATAATCCGTAACCTTTTCGCGAATGTACTGCTTTAAAACCTCATCATATTTGCCGCGGTATTTTTTAGCAACGTCCATTTTGCCGTTTTTAACCTGAATACAGGGCTTGAGCCTTAAAAGGTTTGCGCCGAACATTGCAAGCGCCGAGCAGCGCCCGCCCTTGTAAAGATATTCAAGGCTGTCAATTACAAAGGACGCGTCAACACAGGGCACAAGCGCCTTTGTTTTCTCAACAATTTCCTCTGCCGCAAGCCCGTCATCGCGCATTTGCGCCGCGGCAACCGTCAAAAGTCCGCCCCCGGTGGAAAGGTTTTCGGTGTTTATAACATAAACGTTTTCAAGCTCCTCGGCCGCAAGGCAGGCGTTGGCATAGGTAGAGGACATTTCCGAGCTTATGGTAAAGTGAATTACGGTTTTGCCGCTCTCGGTAAATTTCTTGAAGAAATCAAGACACTCGCCTACATTGGTAGCGGAGGTCTTCGGCAGCTCGCCTGTTTTATCGTGATGAGCGTAAATATCGTCGGGAGTAATATCTACCCCGTCGATATAGGTTTTGCCGCCGAGCGTTACGCCGAGCGGGCATATTTCAATACCGTATCTTTCTTTAAGCTCGGGGCTTAAATCGGTAGTGCTGTCGCTTGTTATTACTATATCGGAATTCAATGCAGAACCCTCCAAAATTTTTAATATTTTTCAGTATTATAGCATACGGCGGCGAAATTAGCAACATTTTATTGAATAAATAAGGAAAATTTCGGTAATATTCAAGCTGAAAGGAATGTTGCAAAAATGAAAAAGACAATTTCAAGGCGTTTTACGGCGGAGCTTGCATTATTTACGGGGCTGCTTTTTGCGGTATTTACATCCTTTGCGCGCTTTAACGCCGCTTGTGATGATTTAAGACAAAACGTTTTGCGGTTACATATAATCGCAAATTCAAATTCCGAGGCGGATCAGGCGGTAAAGCTTTTGGTGCGCGACAGAATATTAAGCGAGACAACGGATATTTTCTCGGGTGCGGCAGGTCTTGCCGACGCGGAGAAAAAAGCGTCCGAAAGAATAGGCGATATAGCCGAATATGCTGCGGAAACGCTCAGGGAAAACGGTTTCGGCTACGGCGCTACTGCGGAAATAGGCAACAGCTATTTTGAAACTCGCGAATATGATACCTTTACTTTACCTGCAGGCAATTACCGCTCTCTTATAATAAGGCTCGGCAAAGCCGAGGGCAAAAACTGGTGGTGCGTTGTTTTCCCTGCGGTGTGTATTCCCGCCGCTGCGCAGGAGGCTGAATTATCCGACAGCACAAGCAAAGCCTCCGCCGAAATAGCGGAGCACCCGCAAAAATACATTATGCGCTTTAAAGCGGTGGAAATTTTCGAGGATTTAAAAAAGCGGCTCGGTTAACAGAAGCAGACTGCTTTTTACACCGTTTTCGGCGTTTTTTCTCCGCAAAAGGGGCAGGATGTGCGGTCGGATAAATACTCCTTACCGCACCTGTTGCAGGTGATTTTTTCGGGTGGCTGACGTGTGAGCATTTTAAGCTCCGTCAGCTGTTCTTTTATTTCCCCCTGATTTTCAAGAATTTGAGCCACGGCAATCAGTAAAGCCGAAAGCACGGCGCTTGATATTACCGAGACTGCAAACGTTGCGGCAGAGCCTGATAAAAAGCCCGTTATAATTCCGCAAATAAAGGAGACTGCGGCGGCAATGAAAAGAAAAGTCGTCATAAAATCGCCCTTGCATTTTTATGAAAATTTTTTATCTATTTCCTTTGCGGCGTTTTCTAATGCCGTGCAGGTGAATTTTTCAAATTCACCGTTATCCACAAGCTGCGCAAGGTCGGGGTCGATAGGCAGCTCGGCTAAAAGCGGCAGCCCCAGTTCCTTTGCGACAGCGCCGCTGCCTTTTCCGAAAAGGCGCAGCTTTTTACCGCAATCGGGGCAGACTGCATAGCTCATATTTTCAATAAGCCCCAAAACCGGAATATCCATCATTTTAGCCATATTATAGGCTTTTCTCACTATAAGGGATACAAGATCCTGCGGCGAGGTGACAATAACCGCGCCGTCAATCGGAATAGACTGGAAAACGGTAAGCGGAACGTCCCCTGTGCCGGGCGGGCAGTCTATTATAAGGTAATCGAGGTCGCCCCATACAACATCGTGCCAGAATTGCTTTACCGCCCCCGCAATAACAGGACCGCGCCAAAGCACGGGCATATCCCCCTCTTCAAGCAGAAGATTTATTGACATTACCTTAATTCCCGTTTCTGTTTCGGCGGGCAAAATGCCTATTTCGCTCTGATAGGCGCGCGAACGTATTCCGAAGGTTTTCGGAATTGAGGGGCCGGTTATGTCCGCGTCCAAAATACCTGCGGAGTGACCCATTCTTTTAAGCAGAACAGCTAACATTGACGCGGTCATGGATTTACCCACTCCGCCCTTGCCGCTGACGACCGCCAAAACGTGCTTTATATTGTTATATTCGCCGGTAGGCTCTATAAGGCTTGCGCTCTCTCTTGACGCGCAGCTTTCACCGCAAGAAGAGCAATTACCCGAGCAGCCGCTGTTGTTTTTTTCTTCAGACATTTTTTATTACTTCTTTCTTTATTGCTTTAAAATAAGTATATCACCGTTTTTGCCGTTTAGCAAGCGTTATTGCTTTTCTTCTGCAAGCCGCAGCACCGCAGCCATATCCGTTTCGGCGTCACGAATAACGCAGCGCAGTGTGATAAGCACAATTATAACGGTAAGCAGTAAACCGCAACCGCCGAAGAAAAAGAGTGTGTCGAAATCTATATTAAGAGTATCAAGCGAAAAGCTCTTTATTACGAGAATAACGGCAAGCAAAACCGCAATTACCGAAAGAATGCGGTATAAAATCTTACAGCGATCGAAAAATTTCATTTCATTTCACCTTTTCACCGTTTTTTATTGCGGTAAGCGTTTTTTCAGCCGAGTTGTGCGCGTCGGCAGCGCCTTTTTTGCTTTCAAGCACGGTATCAGACACCCTGCGGCAGGAAATTCGCAGTCCGTCGGGCAATTTTCCGTAGGTCTTGGTTTCCGTAGCCTTATAAAAGCCGTCGTCCAGCATAAACGGTTCGCCTTCAAAAAGCCCCTCGCCGTCGGACAGCTCGGACAGATATTTATACGACTCCTCATCCGTTATAAACAGCATTGCGTTTTGGTCGCCCGCTATCATCGCCTGCAATTTGGTCATCATGGTATAGCGGTACTGCGTATCGCCCGATTTATTGTTAAAGCTGCAATTTACAACCTGTACATGCACTTCTCCGTCGCCGTTTATATCCTCGGTATATTTCGCAATATAATCCGCCACCGCATCGGTCTGCTCGTCAAGAGTTGCGCTGTATGTAAAATAAACCACTTCAAGGTCATATTTCGTCCTTGTGGCGCACTGGGTTATAAGCACCGCCAGCACAACCGTTATTGCCGTTATCGCCGCAACATACCACTTATACTGAAACCAGAAATTATCCCATTTTTCCTTGGGCGTTTTGGGTACTATTGCAACCTCGCTCGGCTTCGGCGGCGCTGCCATTTCGCCGTTCTGCATTTTTTTAAGTTCCAAAAATTCCTGCCGCGCCCTGCGCTGCTCTTCAAGAATTTCGTTTGTTTCTTTTTCGGACATTATTTCGTCTCCCTATAATTCATACTACAAATATAACATTTTAAGCATATGTTTTCAAGAGAAATATGTAAACATATTGTAGACAAACTGAAAATGCCTGAAAATCACGCGGTTTTACGCAAAAAATATGAGCCCCGCCGTTAAGCGGTGGCTCATTCAGCAGAAATCAGTTTGTCGCCTTTGCAACCGAGTCTTCTCTGAACAAAAGGGATATGCACCATATGCCCGCAAGAGCTATAACGGTGTATATTATACGGCTGATAATGGCGGTAGCGCCGCCGAAAGCCCAGGCAACGAGGTCAAACTCGAAAAGCCCGACGAGTCCCCAGTTCAAAGCGCCGATTATAACAAGGATAAGGCAGATCTTATCAAACATACTATCACTCCTTCTGCAATAATAGTTTTTACTGCAGAAAAAGTTTTATTCACAAAAAATTTTAATCAATTTTAAAAAGGTTTAAAAAATATAGAAAAACTTTATATTTTCCCCGTTGAGCCGAACCCGCCCGCACCGCGCACGGTATCGGAAAGCTCGTCAGCCTCTGTAAATTCCGCCCTTAAAAACGGGGTGATAACAAGCTGCGCTATTCTTTCGCCGTCGGCAATTTCTTGGGTCTGACCCGAGTGATTGTGGAGCGATACCATTATTTCGCCGCGATAGTCGCTGTCAATAACGCCTACCTTATTCGCAGGCGCTAAGCCACGCTTTGTGGCTATGCCGCTGCGGGCGTATATAAGCCCCGCGTAGCCCTCGGGTATTTCAACCGCAAAGCCCGTGTGGATCATTACGGTTTCACCCGGCGCAATGCTTACCGTTTCGCCGTGGGTCAGCGCGTAAATATCCGCTCCCGCAGCTGAAAGCGAGCCGTAGGTCGGGGCGTGCGCGTTTTTATCAAGCTTTTTAAAATTTACTTTCATTTTTATCATTCC
>CAKSQS010000004.1 GCA_934486705.1 uncultured Eubacteriales bacterium | reverse complement strand
AAATACCCAAGCCCGAACGGATTTTTTGCAATAAGGCGCAAGCCGTCCTTAAAATATATTATTCTGCCTATAAACGTGCTCTCGTTAAGCGAAAGCTTTAAAAACCTGCCCACGCTGCCGAAATTGCCCGATATAAGCGCGTAAACCGCCGCGGCTGCAAGAATAGCCCCAATAGACAGCGGAACTATTATTTTAAGCCTGCGGCTGCCCGAGCGTATAAGCATAACCGCCACAAAAAATACGGTCATAACCGCAACCGTCCGGCTGCCGGAGTAGACTATTCCGCCCGCAAGCACCAAAAGCATTATGAATCGGGCTATGCCGAATTTGCCGCCCGATAAAAGCAAAATTATGCCTATAAGCGCAAAAAGCGCGTAGGTGTTGGGGTATTGAAAAAAGCCCGAAAGTCTGCCCGCAACCGAAAAATAATCGCTGAGCGCGGGTATATGCATAAAAACCGCGCTTATCACCGTCATAAAAACGGCAAGCGGGGGCAAAAGGCTTAGAATATCCGCTAAGGTATCGCGCTCTTCTTGCTCCGCCGCCAGCATAAAAAGCGGGAGCGGCAAAAATTTTATAATGCCCGTAAGCGCCGCACCCGCATCTATCGCCCAAAAGCAGGTGAGTATGTAGCCCGAAAAAACAACAAGCACAGCCGTCGGCATTAATCCGACACGCAGCCGCGCCCCGTTTTTGATTATTTTAAATACCAATATGCCCGCAATAACGGCGGAAAAAACCGCCGAAAGCAGTTCATAAAACATACCGAAACAGACTGCCGACGCAAGCCAGCAGACTGCAAGAGCGGATGTATTTTTTTTAAAATAACGCGCCGCAAACGTCATATTGAGTTCGTCTCCTATGGAATTTTATTCCATTATACACCCGTATAAATGCGATTTCAACATTTATTTTTCCGTGGGAAGCACCGAGCGCGGCGAAAATAAATTTTAACAGTTGCGGCGGAGCGTAAAATGTGATATTATAAAATAGAATATGAAATAAGGGGTTGATTGCATGGCGGACAGTCGTGCAATAGGGGTCTTCGATTCGGGTCTCGGCGGGCTTACCGTGGCGCGGGAGCTTATACGGCAGCTGCCGCACGAGGATATTACCTACTTCGGCGATACCGCAAGAGTGCCTTACGGCAACCGCAGCCGCGAGACCATAAGAAAATACGCTGCGGAAGATGAAAACTTTTTACTGCGGCATAACGTAAAGCTTATAGTAGCCGCCTGCGGAACGGTATCATCCGTTGCGGCGGACAGTGCGAAGAAACTTCCCGTGCCTTTTTTTGAAATGGTGACCTACGCGGCGGCAGCCGCCGCAGCCGCCACTAAAAACGGCAAAATAGGGGTAATAGGCACGCCTGCGACTGTAAACAGCGGCAGCCACAAAAGGGAAATACTTAAATTAAAGCCAAGCGCGGAAATAACCGCCTGCAGCTGCCCGCTTTTCGTGCCGCTTGTAGAGGAAGGCTGGTTTTCACCTGAGGACGCGGTGGTAAAGGGAACGGTTGCCCGCTACCTTGAGCCCATAAAGGCGGCGGGGGTGGATACGCTGATACTCGGCTGCACCCACTACCCCGTGCTTGAAGACGCGGTAAGGAACTTTATGGGCGAGGGCGTTACTCTTATAAACCCCGGTGTTGCGGTGGCGCGGGCGGTAAAAAATTATCTTGAAAAAGCGGGCGCGGCAAACGAAACGGAAGAAAACGGAACGCACCGATTTTTCGTTACCGATAAACCGGGTTCTTTCAAGAAAACCGCGTCGGTGCTTTTGGGCGAGGAAATTGACGACCGAAAGGTTGAACAGGTGGATTTGAACAGCTTATGTTAAAGGATGTTTTGATAAATATTAAAGGAACGCAAGGCTCGGGGAACGAAGAGGACGTTATAGAGCTTACTACCGACGGGCGATTCGGCGAGAAAAACGGCGGGTTTTACATAACCTACGATGAAAGCGAAATGGTAGGGATGGAAAACGTTAAAACCAGCCTTTATGTAAAGCCCGATAATTCGGTAATATTGCAGCGCAGCGGCGCGATAGACAGCCGCCTGATAGTGGAAAACGGCAAGCGCAGCGTTTGCTATTACAATACGCCCGCGGGCGAAATGCTTATAGGAATATTCGGCGAAAAGGTAGAGCATAATTTAAAAAAGAACGGCGGAAGCCTTTCGCTTAAATACACAATAGATCAGAATTTGAATTTTATAAGCCGAAACACGGTTAATATAACGGTCAGAGAGGTTAAAAAATAATGTCGATTTTAGTAGCGAAGGCAAAGGAACAAATAAACGTCTGCATTACAGCCGCCGCAAACGCGGCAATGGCGGACGGCTCGCTTGAAAATGCGGAGCTTACCGAATTTTCGGTTGCCGCCCCGGCGGACAGAAGCCACGGCGATTACGCCGCAAACGCCGCAATGGTATGGGCAAGGCTTTTTAAAAGCGCGCCGCGCGCCGTTGCGGAAAAGCTTTGCGCGCATATGAGCCTTGAGGGCACTTATGTTGACAGGTGCGAAATAGCGGGACCCGGGTTTATAAATTTCTTTTTATCCGATATGTTTTATGCCGATATTTTGGCGGATGTTGATAAAAAGGGCGAAAACTACGGAAAAAGCGACTACGGCAAGGGTAAAAAAATACTTGTGGAGTTTGTTTCGGCAAACCCCACGGGACCTATGCACATAGGCAACGCGCGCGGCGGCGCTTTGGGGGACTGCTTAGCCTCGGTTTTAGAGGCGGCGGGTTATTGCACCGAGCGCGAGTTTTACATTAACGACGCGGGCAACCAGATAAACAAATTTGCGCTGTCGCTTGATCTGCGCTATCGGCAGCTGTTTGAAGAGAGCGTGGAAATGCCCGAGGACTCATACCACGGCGAGGATATAATAAACCACGCAAAGGCGTTTTCCGAAATACACGGCGACAGCTTTATGAAAAAATCCGAAGAAGAGCGCCGCAAAGCATTAGTAGATTTCGCGCTGCCGAAGAATATACAGGGGCTAAAGGACGACCTTGCAAAATACCGCATACATTACGATACCTGGTTTAAAGAGAGCAGTCTGCACGCAAGCGGCGAGACCGCACGCATTATAGAGCTGCTTAAAAACAGCGGCCACACCTATATGTCAGAGGACGCGCTGTGGTTTAAGGCTACCGATTTCGGCTGCGATAAGGATTTTGTACTGGTGCGCGCAAACGGCGTACCTACCTATGTTGTGCCCGATATTGCCTACCACTACAACAAGCTTGAAATAAGAAAATTCGACCGAGCAATCGATATTTTGGGCGCGGACCACCACGGCTACGTGCCGCGCCTTAAAGCCGCGCTTACCGCCCTGGGTGTGGACGCTTCCCGCCTTGACGCAGTGCTTATGCAGATGGTGCGCTTAGTGCGCGACGGCGAGGTTATAAAAGCGTCAAAGCGCTCGGGCAAGGCTATAACCCTTGTAACGCTGCTTGACGAAGTGCCTATAGACGCGGCGCGGTTCTTCTTTAACCTGCGCGAGCCGAACAGCCATTTTGATTTCGATTTGGATTTAGCGGTAAACGAGTCAAATTCCAATCCCGTTTACTACGTGCAGTACGCCTACGCGCGCATTTGCAGCATTTTCCGCAATTTGGCGGCAGAGGGCATAACCCGCCGCGAGTGCACCGCCGAGGAGCTTAAAGCGCTTAACACCCCCGAGGAACGCGAGCTTACCCTCCACATAGCGGCGCTGACGGATGAAATTATAACATCGGCTAAAACCTACGACCCCGCAAGAATTACGCACTACGTTATGGAGCTTGCAACCAAATTCCATAAGTTCTACGCCGCCTGCCGCGTTAAGGGAATAGAAGAGCCGCTTATGCAGGCAAGGCTTACCCTATGTGCGGATACGGCTGCGGTTATTAAAAACGTTCTCACGCTTATGAAAATAAGCGCTCCCGAGAAAATGTAAAGAAAGGCGCTTTCAAAATGAATATGACCGAAAAAAACCTTACAATGATAATGGACCTTTACGAGCTGACTATGGCGAACGGTATTTTTACAAGCGATATGCGCGATACCGTGACGTATTTCGATATGTTTTTCCGCCGCGTGCCCGATGACGGCGGCTACGCCATTATGGCGGGGCTTGAGCAGCTTATAGAGTATATGAACAATTTAAGATTTGAAGAGGACGATATTGAGTACCTTAAAAATCTGCATTTATTCTCGGATGAATTTATAGATTATTTAAAGGACTTCAAGTTCACCTGTGATGTTTGGGCAGTGCCCGAGGGCACGGTTATTTTCCCGCATGAGCCTATCGTTACCGTAAGAGGACCTGCCATGCAGGCGCTTATGTTAGAGACTATGCTGCTGCTTACAATAAATCACCAGTCGCTTATAGCGACCAAGGCTAACCGCATTGTAAGAGCTGCAAACGGCAGACCCGTTATGGAATTCGGCGCGCGCAGGGCGCACGGCTACGGCGCGGCTTATTACGGCGCGCGCGCGGCTATAATAGGCGGCTGCGCTGGAACATCCTGCTTACTTACCGCAAAGGATTTCGGTGTGGCGGCATCGGGCACTATGGCGCACAGCTGGGTGCAGCTTTTTGACGACGAATACACCGCCTTTAAGACCTACGCCGAGAAATACCCCGACAGCTGTATGCTGCTGGTAGATACCTACAACGTGCTGAAATCGGGCATACCGAACGCCATAAAGGTTTTCGACGACGTTTTAAAGCCGCTCGGCAAGCGCCCGCTGGGTATCAGAATAGACAGCGGCGATATAACCTATATAACCAAAAAGGCGCGCAAAATGCTTGACGACGCTGGCTACAGCGACTGCAAGATATGCATTTCAAACTCGCTTGACGAATATTTAATACGCGATATGATATTTCAGGGCGCGCAGGTTGACAGCTACGGCGTGGGCGAGCGCCTTATAACCGCTTCGAGCGAGGCGGTTTTCGGCGGCGTTTACAAGTTAGCGGCGGTTGAGAAAATGGGCGGGATAATACCGAAAATTAAAATAAGCGAGAACGCGGCGAAAATTACCCTGCCGGGCGTTAAAATTCCGTGGAGACTTTACGACCGCGAAAGCGGCAAGGCAATAGCCGACGTTATAGCGCTCAACACAGAAAAGATAAGCTCGGGCGAGCCTTACGAGATATTCGACCCCGACCACACATGGAAACGCAAGGTCGTGACCGATTTTATAGCTAAAAAGCTGCAGGTCAAAATTTTTGAAAACGGCAAGCAGGTTTATACCTCCCCCACGGTAAAGGAAATAGCGAAATACCGCGCCGAGCAGGTCGATTCTCTGTGGGATGAGGTAAAGCGCTTTGAAAATCCGCATACATATTATGTGGATCTGTCGGAAGAGCTTTGGAATTTGCGCCACGAGCTTTTAAATCAGCTTTCCTAAGGAGTAAAACAAAATGAAAAAAATACTGTCTTTTTTACTTATATTGACCGTTGTTTTCTCTTTTTCCGCCTGCGGGAAGAAAAAGGATAACGCTGCCGAAAACAAGGTTGACCTTGAATATTACGCAGAGCTTGGTCAAATGCCCGAGTGCGATTATAAGTTGGGCGCAGACCCCGACGAAATAGCAGAAAAGCTGACCGCCGCGGAATCATCCGCAGAGGCTTCGGGCGAGGAATACCCCTTTGCCCTGACCGAGGGTGAAAAAACCGTGCGTATAGATAACGGCGACTTTGTTTACTACTACGAAAAAGCAAAAAAGGATAAGGGTATATCCTACATTATAGCGACAAACAAGGGCTACGGCTTTGAAAGCGGCGCATCTATACTTGAAATTAAAAACGCGCTGCCCGAGCTTAAATATACCGAAGAGGATGTAACCGATGCAAACTCCTTCTTCCTTATGGGCACGATAGACGGAACGGTGCTTAAATACACCTTTAAAAACCGCGTTGTAAGCTTCTTTTTCAGCGAAAACGAGCTTACCGCCGTTACCCTTTACGATACCGATAACTGGACGGAATAATTCAAACAGGAGTTTATATGTCTTTAGCAGTTGAAGAAAATGCAATACAAATGCCTATTATAGCGCTCAGGGGGCTTGTAATTTTCCCCGAAATGCTCATATCCTTTGATGTGGGCAGGCAGAAATCCGCCGCGGCGCTTAAATACGCAATGGAGCACGACAGACTTATTTTTGCCGTGACCCAAAAGGAAATTCATGTTGACGACCCTACCGATAACGACGTTTACGAGGTGGGCTGCGTTTTAAAAGTGCGCCAGCTTTTAAAGTTGCCCGATAACGCCGTAAAGGTCTTTGTAGAGGGGCTTTACAGAGCCGAGCATACAGGGCTTGTAAACGCGGGCGATATGCTTGTATCCGATATTGTTAAAATTGAGGATAAGCCTATCAAAAACAGACCCGTATACATTGAGACGTTGCTCAGGCGCGTTAAAACGCAGTTTGAAAAATACGCCGAGGTTTACACAAACGTTGCGGGCGATATGGCAATGCATATTGCCGAAAGCACCGATATAGGCAAATTGGCTGATTATATAGCCTCAAACGTGCCCGCGCCTTATGACGATAAGCAGTATATTTTAGAGCAGGCAGACCCCGTGCGCCGCGCGAAAATTCTTATTGAAATGCTTGATAAGGAGCGGGAAATAGGCGAGATTGACCGCCGCATAAACGAAAAGACCAAGGCGGTTATTGATGAAAACCAGCGGGATTATTACCTGCGCGAGCAGATCAAAATTATAAGCAGCGAGCTTTACGGCGACGAAACGGCGGATGAGCTTGAGGAATACCGCGAGAAAATATTCCGCCTGAAAGCGGACGACAGCGTTAAGGACGCGCTGTTTACCCAGGTGAACAAGCTTGCAAAAATGCCTGCAGGCGCACACGAGGCTACCGTTGTGAGGGGGTATCTCGATACCTGCCTTGAACTGCCGTGGAATAAGGAAACAGCTGCGCGCGCCGATTTAAAGCGCGCCGAAAAAATACTCGACCGCGATATTTACGGTATGAAAAAGGTTAAGGAACGCATACTTGAAATGCTTTCCGTTTATAAATTAGCGCCCGATATAAAGGGGCAGATAATCTGCCTTGTAGGTCCGCCCGGAGTGGGTAAGACCTCAATAGGCAAGACCATTGCCGAATGTATGGGCAGAAAATTTGCGCGCGTTTCTTTGGGCGGCGTGCATGACGAAGCCGAAATTCGCGGCCACCGCAAGACCTACATAGGGGCAATGCCGGGTAAAATAATAAACGCGGTTAAAACCGCGGGGAGCGGAAACCCGCTTATACTGCTTGACGAGGTGGATAAATTGGGCGGCGATTACAGGGGCGACCCGTCCTCTGCGCTGCTTGAGGTTTTAGACCCCGAGCAAAACAGCACCTTTGTTGACCATTTTATTGAAATACCTTACGATTTAAGCCGTGCCGTTTTCATAGCCACGGCGAACACCGCCGAGACTATTCCCGCACCGTTGCTTGACCGTATGGAGGTAATTGAGCTTGCGGGCTATACACGCGAAGAAAAGTTCAATATTGCAAAGCGCCACCTTGTGCCTAAAGAGACCGCGCGGCACGGGCTTACGGCGAAAACCGTTAAAATAACCGACGGCGCTGTATACTCGCTTATTGATTTTTACACCCGCGAGGCGGGCGTGCGGCGGCTTGAACGCAGCATAGCCGCGCTTTGCAGAAAGTCCGCAAAGCTTATTGCGGGCGGCGAGCAGGCTAAAGTGACTGTGGATGAAAAGACCGTGCGCGAAATGCTCGGCAGGCGTCGCTACAAGCCCGAGGTCATTCTCGAAAAAGACGAAGTCGGCATTATAAACGGGCTTGCGTGGACCTCTGTCGGCGGGGAGATAATGCAGCTTGAAATTTCCTCAATGGCGGGAACGGGCAAGTTAGAGCTTACAGGCTCTTTGGGCGACGTCATGAAGGAGTCGGCTGCGGCGGCGGTAAGCTATGTGCGCGCAAACGCGGTAAGGCTCGGTATCGACCCCGAATTTTACAAAAAGCTTGATATTCATATTCACGCTACCGAGGCGGCAGTGCCGAAGGACGGACCGTCCGCCGGCGTTACAATGACGGTGGGGCTGGTCTCCGAGCTTACCAAAACGCCCGTAAGACGGGATGTTGCAATGACGGGCGAGGTGACTATTCGCGGCAGGGTGCTGCCCATAGGCGGGCTTAAAGAAAAGTCTATGGCGGCGTATACCGGCGGGGTGAAAACCGTTTTCATACCGAAAGAGAACATTCCCGATTTAGAGGATGTGGATGAAACGGTAAAGGCGAACGTGGAGTTTGTTCCCGTATCGTACGTTGACGAGATAATCAACCGCGCGCTTATAAAAAAACCCGTAAAAAGCGAAATGCCCGCGGTTTACAGTGCAGCAGAACAAACCGCCGCAACAATAAGTCAGTGAGGGAATATCAGGTTATGAACTATAACAACGCGGTTTTTGAAAAGGCATTTGCAACGGCTAAACAATTGGAAAGCTCCGATTTACCCGAGATATGCTTTTGCGGGCGGTCGAATGTGGGTAAATCCTCACTTATAAACGCGGTGCTGGGCAGAAAGTCCATTGCCCGTGTAAGCTCAAAGCCGGGCAAGACCGTAACGGTAAATTTTTACCGTGTGGATAATATGCGGCTGGTTGACCTGCCGGGCTACGGCTATGCGAAAGTGCCGTTTTCCGAGCGCGACCGTTGGTCGGAGCTTATGGAGGGCTACTTTAATTCGGGGCGGGATATAAAAATGGCGTTTCAGCTTATAGATATGCGCCATAAGCCAACCGATTTTGATATGACAATGCTGCACTTCCTTTCCGAAATGCAGATTCCCTACACCGTTGTGCTTACAAAATCGGATAAGCTCAATAAAGCGCAGACCGCCGAAAGGCTTTCGCTTATACACGGCGAATTGGGCGAATATGCGGAAAATGTCGAAATAATTCCTTTTTCGTCGCAAAAACGAGAAGACGCGGAGAAACTGCGCGTGATAATCGAAAATTGCCTGTGATTTTCTGTTGACAATTTAAAATACGGGTGATATAATTTCTATGTTAAAGGCAAGGATGGAGAGAAGTAGTGCCGTTAAAGCATACAAAGAGAGTCGGCGGGGCTGGAATGTCGGCAATGCCGCGGTATGAATAACACTCCGGAGCCGCAAGCCGAAAGCATCAGCCGAGTAGGTGCGCCGCGCCGACGCGTTAAATCGGATCAAAAGCGACCGAGCAATCGGTAAATTAGGTGGCACCGCGGATAGCGTCTATTCGTCCTAATAATATTAGGATGATAAGACGCTATTTTCAGTTAAAGGGGACGAAAAAATGAAACATACTGACATTTCGGAAATTTTCAAAAACAGCAGTCTGCTTGAAACGCAAGTCACGGTCTGCGGTTGGGTAAGAACCTCGCGCGATTCCAAAAGTATGGCGTTTATAGAGCTTAACGACGGCACAACGCTGAAACATTTACAGATAGTTATAAATAAAGCCGATTTTAATGATATTTCGGATTATATGAAACTCGGAACGGCGCTTAAGGTAACGGGTAAGGCGGTAAAATCCGCGGTTGCGGCTGATTCGGTGGAGATAAACGCCGAAAGCATTGCCGTTTTGGGCGAGTGCCCGCCCGATTACCCGCTGCAAAAAAAGCGCCACACGCTTGAATATCTTCGTACAATACCGCACCTGAGAGTCAGAACAAACACATTCAACGCTGTTTTCAGGGTGCGTTCGGTGGTTTCCGCCTGTATTCACGAATTTTTCCAGAGTCGCGGCTTTGTGTATGTGCATACCCCGCTTATCACCGCAAGCGATTGCGAGGGCGCGGGCGAAATGTTCAAGGTTACCACTATAGGCTACAGCAACGATTATAAATCGGAAGAGGAATACTACGCCGACGATTTCTTCGGCAGACGCGCATCTTTAAGCGTTTCGGGTCAGTTGGAGGGCGAGGTTGCCGCAATGGCGCTTGGTAAAATTTATACCTTCGGTCCTTCCTTCCGCGCAGAAAAGAGCAACACCCCGCGCCACGTTGCGGAGTTCTGGCACGTTGAGCCCGAGGTTGCCTTTGCTGAGCTGCCCGATATTATAGAAATTGCCGAGGCGCTTATAAAGCACATAATTAAAACCGTGCTTGAAAAATGCCCCGAGGAGCTTAAATTCTTCGATAAGCATTTTGAAAACGGGCTTGTTGAAAAGCTTACCGCCGTGGCAAACCACGATTTCGCAATTATGACCTACACCGAGGCAATAGAAAAGCTTAAGGCGTCGGGCAAGGACTTTAAGTACCCCGTGGAATGGGGCTTGGACCTTATGACCGAGCACGAGCGCTATATTTCCGAAGAGGTTTGCAAAAAGCCGGTATTTTTAACCGATTACCCGAAAGACATTAAATCTTTCTATATGAAGCAGAACCCCGACGGCAAAACCGTTGCCGCCACTGACCTTTTAGTTCCGGGCGTGGGCGAAATTATCGGCTGCAGCGAGAGAGAGGCTGACCTTGATAAGCTGCTTGCCGCTATGAAGGAGCGCAATATGTCGCTTGACGATTACGAGCACTATATAGCCCTGCGCCGTTTCGGCTCTGTTCCGCACAGCGGCTTCGGGCTCGGGCTTGAGCGCATTATTATGTATGTTACGGGCGTTCAGAACATTCGCGACGTTATTCTTTACCCGCGCACCGTCGGCAGCATTTCGTGATTAAGGGAGATAATTTATGGAAAAATATGTTTCAAAGCTCAGTGAGTTTGATACGCAGAATGCAATAGCGCTTGTTAAGGAAAAATTTTCTTCGGAGCTGTGCGCCTCGCTCGATCTGTCACGCGTTTCCGCGCCGCTTTTCGTAAAGCGCGGCAGCGGAATAAACGACGATTTAAACGGCGTTGAGCGCCCCGTTGATTTTGATATTAAGGAAACGGGCGAAACAGCCGAGGTGGTTCACAGCCTTGCAAAGTGGAAGCGTATGGCGCTTATGCGCTATGGCTTTCCGATACATACGGGGCTTTACACCGATATGAACGCCATTCGCCGCGATGAAATATGCGATAGTATTCACTCAATATACGTTGACCAGTGGGACTGGGAAAAGGTTATAACCGCAGAGGACCGAAACGAGGAATATTTAAAGGCTACCGTAAGGAGTATTTACGGCGCAATATTGCGCACGGCGGCGGCAGTTAAGGAAAAATACCCTGTGCTTGATACAAGGCTGCCCGATTTTATAAGCTTTGTATCGACCTATGAGCTTGAAGAAAAATATCCGAATTTAACGCCTAAGGAGCGCGAAAACGCCGCCGCAAAGGAATACGGCGCGGTTTTCGTTATGAAAATAGGCGGCAGGCTTAAAAACGGCGAAAAGCACGACGGCAGAGCGCCCGATTATGACGATTGGAGCTTAAACGGCGATATTATAGTTTACAACCACATGCTTGACAGCGCGTTTGAAATTTCCTCAATGGGCATACGCGTTGATAGGGAAAGTCTGGTTTCCCAGTTGAAAGCCGAAAACGCCGAGGATAGGCTGAAATACGAGTTCCACACGCTTTTAATGAACGGCTCGCTGCCGCTTACAATAGGCGGCGGCATAGGGCAGTCAAGGCTTTGTATGTTCCTTTTGCAAAAGGCGCATATAGGCGAGGTTCAGGTTTCAATCTGGCCCGAAAGAGAAGTTAAAAAATGCAAAGCTGCGGGCATAGCCCTGCTTTAAAATACAAGAGGAGTGAAATTGAATGAAAAACAGATACCTGGTTTTTATAGCCTCTGTTCTGTTTGACTTTTTTGCGGCGGCAGCATCCATTTTCCTTTCGGTTAAGCTTATGGGAGTTCCCGAAACCGCAAACGGCGGGAATATGTTTGTTTTCTCGCTTTTAATGTGGCCTACGCTAATGGTTCTTTCATTTTATATTTTCAAAACCTACAGCGTTTTATGGCGTTTTTCGCGAATTTCCGACCTTTTAAGAGTATTTGTCGGGATGGTGGTGGCGCTCGGGGCTTTGTTTTTCTGCCAAATGGCGGTTTACGGCAAAGCATTTTCCGCCCCCACAATAATGCTTATATTTTTCCTTACCTTCTTCTTTTCAGTAATATTCAGGCTTTGCATGAAGGATATTACGCTTCGCGTGAGCGGGCGCATTACCGATGAAAATGCCGCTGCCGATAAATTAAAGGGCAATATTATGATAATAGGCGCGGGCAACGCCGCATCTATGATAATAAACGAATTGCGGGATAATAAGGCAAATAACTGCAAATTCAAGTGCGCCATAGACGACGACCCCGCCAAAAAGAACACCTATATTTTAGGCGTAAGGGTTTACGGCGACCGCAACAGCATAATAGAGGCTGCCGAGAAATTCCAGATAAATACCATTCTTTTCGCTATTCCGAGCTGCGATAATAAAGAAAAGGTTGAAATACTCAATATCTGCAAGGAGACCGGCTGCGAGCTTAAAATAGTGCCGTCTATTTATCAGATGATGAACGGCGGCGAAAAGGGAATATCCAAAAAAATACGCAAGGTTCAAATAGAGGACCTTTTGGGCAGAGAACCCATAAGCCTTGATATTAACCGCATAATCGATTATGTTGCGGGGCGCACCGTTTTGGTAACGGGCGGCGGCGGAACAATAGGCAGCGAGCTTTGCCGCCAGATAGCCGAGCACGACCCTAAGCGCCTTGTTATTTTCGATATTTACGAAAACAACGCCTACGATATTCAGAACGAATTAAGGCGTAAATATCCCGAGCTTGACCTTGTGACCCTTATAGGCTCGGTGAGGGACAGCAAGCGTATGGAAAGCGTATTTAAAACCTACCGCCCCGATATTGTGTACCACGCGGCGGCGCATAAGCACGTTCCGCTTATGGAGGACAGCCCCAACGAGGCTATTAAAAACAACGTTTTCGGAACACTTAAAACCGCGCAGTGCGCCGATAAATACGGCGTGAAAAAATTCGTGCTTATTTCAACCGATAAGGCGGTAAACCCCACCAATATTATGGGCGCGAGCAAGCGTATGTGCGAAATGATAATTCAATCCTACAACAAGCGCTCCGAAACCGAGTTTGTGGCGGTGCGTTTCGGCAATGTTTTGGGCAGCAACGGCAGCGTAATTCCGCTTTTCAAAAAGCAGATAGAGGCGGGCGGTCCCGTGACCGTTACCGACCCCGATATTATACGCTATTTTATGACTATCCCCGAGGCGGTCACCCTTGTTTTGCAGGCGGGCGCTTCGGCAAAGGGCGGCGAAATATTCGTGCTGGATATGGGCAAGCCGGTCAAAATTTTGACCCTTGCCGAAAACCTTATAAAGCTTTCGGGCTTTACGCCGCATAAGGATATTAAAATTGAGTTTATAGGTCTGCGCCCCGGTGAAAAGCTGTATGAGGAAATGCTTATGGCGGAAGAAGGACTTAAGGAGACCGAAAATAAGCTGATACATATAGGCCACCCGATAGAGTTTGACGAAAACGAGTTCTTTACGGCGCTTGATAACCTGCGCAAGGCTATGTATGACGATACGGCAGATATGCGCGCTATAGTTTCCAAAATAGTTCCTACTTATCATTATAATAAGGGTTAAAAGAAAAAATCCTGTCGAAAGGCAGGATTTTTTAAATATGTGTCGGTGAATGGCGGTTATTTGATTATGTATAATGAAAATTCAAGATTGAAGGAGTATTATATATATGAGTTTTTTATCCGATTTATTTACTGCGGGGCTGAGGGGTGAAGAGACGCCGGATGAGCCACGGTGGAAAAAATGGGTGCACAGAAATTTAAGTACAAGCCATTGTGCGGAGTGCCTGATGTTAGACGGCTGCTGGTTTTTGAATGAGAAAATACCGAGGTGGCCTCATCACAGGTTTTGCCATTGTATTTTAGAGGACGTGCCGTATAACGAGGTATTAACAAAAGCCACTGCAGAAAGTGCTTATGCCAAGTTTGACCCGTATCTATTTGATCCGGAAAACTTTTATAAACATGGAAAAGCAGAAATGTTGGAAAGTTGGGGATATTCTATCACTGATGCTAAGTATTTGAGAGATGAAACTGAAAGGCAAGGCTTACAAAAGTATATAGACGGAGATTACCAAATTGGTTTATTGAACGAACATGGTCAAAGGATAAGTATTCGTGTTGAAGTACCAAGAAAAAATGGCGAAGGAACAGTTTCGTTTATTACGGGTTGGATGGTAAAGCCGAATGGTCATATACATTTAAATACACCATATGGAGGTAAATAGTAATGAAATATCTTGATTGCGTGGAAATAATCGTTGAAAAAGAAAAGTACGCCAAGGAAGGCGTACATAAGGGTATGCAAGGCGTTATTTGGTTAGAAGAAAGCATCAACGGAGAATGGGACGTTTACTTTCCGGGGTACGGCGAAAACCCCGATATTGCCGAAATTTCCGTAAAGGAAAGCGATATGGCGCTGCTGCCAAACGGAATGGACGCGCGCATAAACGATAAAATAAAAGCACAGTTCGGCAAATAATTTTAAAATTCGGCGGGAGTAATTCCCGCAAGCAAAAGAACCGCGGCAGAGGCAGTTACCGCAAAGGGACTGCGGCCGCGGTTTAATTTTATTCCAAGCTCGCAGGGCTCGGTATCGTTGCCGAAAATATCGGTAACGGTGCGCTGCAGCGAAACCAAAGCAGAGGAAGATGTAAGGCTTGAAAGCGTAACGGTGCTTTTGGGGTTCATTCCACAGGTTATAACGGGCACGCCGCTTTCCATAAGTATTTTAAGCGCGGCGCGGTCGGAATCTTCGCATATTCCTACCGTGCCGCTCGGTAATTTAATGCCGCTTTCGGCTTTTCCGTAATCGGTTATAAAGGTAATGCCGTCGGCTGCTCCCGCACCGCAGCGGTGCAGGATATCGGAAATTTCCTTTTCGGCATTTGTTTTTTTATCCGCAAAGAGAATTACCATATATTCCGCTCACTCTCCGCCTTTTAGTATTTGCGGAAATGCGCGGTTTATCCGTTATTCTCAAGCTTTACTTTTTCGGGGGATACGGCTTTTGCTGATCGGTTCTGTCCATTAAAAAATCAATGCTGGTATTGTAATAATCGGCAAGTATCAAAAGATTTTCCGAGGTCGGCAGGCATTCGCCGCACTCGTATTTCGAAAGCGCGCTTTGGCTTATTCCGGTTTCCATTTGAACCTTAAGCTGTGTATAGTCTTTTATAACTCTGATAAGCTTTATATTTTTCATAATACCACTTCCGTAAATAATTTATTCAATTATTTCATATTTTAGTATTGATAAATATAATTTATTCATATATAATATTCTAAAAATGAATATTATATTCGGAGGTATAATTATGAATGCTAAAAAAACTTTAAGAATGTTATCGGCGCTTTTGGCGGCGGTAATTCTGTGCGCTTCTTTTGCCTTTTCGGCGTCGGCTGCCGAAAGCCAGTTATTTGAGGTTACTGCCGCAAGTTTGGCGGAGCATATCGGCGACAGCGCAGTTTCAGAGGGTGAAAATACTGTAAAATTCACCGGGGAAACAAATATAGATTACGATATATATGTAGCTGACGGCGAGGATATTGTATTTGACCTTAACGGTCAAAGAGTTGTGTTCGGCAATACTTTTATTGCCGGTAACGGTAAGCTTACAGTAAAAGACAGCGTAGGCACAGGCAGGCTTTATACAGTTGACATAGAGGTTTCAAGTGTGGTTATTGAGGGCGGTAATTTTTACGGACCTATTTTTTTCAACACCTGCACCGTAAAAAACATTGAAATAAGCGGCGGCAATTTTTACTGTGATGACAGTACGACACCCGAACGCTTTGATGATACGTACGGTATTTACTACGGCGCAATTACGTTATTCGGAGCCGATACGTACGACTATGATATGCCGGTTAATATTGAAAAAATGAAAATTGCCGACGGCGTTTTAATAAACGGCGGAAAAATTGACGGCATAAGCATTATAGGCGGAATGGAAAACGGAATTATAGAAATAGGCAAGGCTGAAATTTCCGGCTTTGACGCAATTCATTCGGCTAATGCGTATATAGGCATATCCGGTGAAAAAGAAAGCGCCGAAAAGGTGAATTTAAAGCTTGACGGAACTGTGCTTAAGGCAAACGATACATCAGGCAAGGAGTTAAATGTTGCCGACGACTCAACCGTGGAGTGGATAAATAAACCCGTGAATAAGACCAAAGCGCTGAACGTCAGCAAAAGCGGCGTTACCGTAAAGGCGGCGGAAAATGTATTCCCGAACAATACCGAAATAGTAATTACCGAGCTTAAGGCGGATGACAAAATTAAAAAAGCAATTTCGGGTCAGGCTGAAAACCCGCTTTGCTTTGATATAAACGCGCTTTTGTCAGGCAAAAAAACACAGCCCGACGGCGAGGTTACGGTTATTTTTTCAGTACCCGAAAAATATAATATTAAAAGCACGGAGCTGTTTTATATATCGGACAGCGGCAAAGCCGAGCGCATAAGCACGGTAAAGGACGAAAAAAATCGCACGCTCACCGCAAAGCTTACGCATTTCAGCACATATGTATTGGCTGAAAAAACGGTGCTCACCCCGAAAACAGGAGACGGCAGCCGCGCTCTTACCGCAGGACTTTTAGTGCTTATCTCGGCGGGGGTAATGCTTATTTCGGGTAAGAAATATTATAAGGCAAAGCATTAAAATAATAAAAAAGCTGTCGCATTAAGAAAAGAATGCGACAGCTTTTTTTTGCATATTTAAAGCGGATAGATAAACGGGCTATTCTTTTGTTAAAAGCTCTATTATTTCGGAGTATATGCTGCTATCGTTTAAAAAACGGTTTTTAATATACAGCGCCTGCTCCTCATCCCCCACAAGCAGCTTTACGCTCATAAAGGGCTTGCCGTTATCTATTGCCGAGCAGGTAATAAAGGTTTTTCCGTCTTCCTTTGTAATTTCAATGTTATTTTCCTTTGCGTTTTTAAAGCGTGATACCATTTTAAGCGCCGCGGCATACGCCCTGTCCTTAACGCTGAAAGGAATAGAGGTTTTGAGCGTTTCGGCAATATCGCGCCCGCTCGGCGTGGCGGTGTATGTGTCTTCCCTTTCATTCACAAGAGCCAAATGCCCGCTTTTTGTAAGCGCGGCTATTGAGTCGTTTACCTCAAAGCAATTGGCTATACCCTCGTAATGCAGAACGTCCGCTAACAGTCTGCCCGGTACGGGCTCGTTTATTGAGGAAATTATATAGCAGATAAGTATTCTTATATCGGCTGTGCTGAAAAGCCCGCCTATGCGGGAAACTCCCGCGCCCAGAGCGTCATTCTCCAAGGGTATCGCCTCCTTAATTCACATAGTATTATACCCTTAAACGCTGCGTTTTTCAAGATTTTATTTTGCGGGATCTGCCTCGAACCAAAAGCAAACGCCGTTTTCCGTATTGTAGACGCCGCAGCGGTGGGAATGCAACTTCATTATAGCCGAAACTATTGAAAGCCCCAGCCCGAAACGGCTGCTTTCGCGTTTGTGAGAGGTATCCCCCCTGAAAAAGCTTTGCCAGATTTGCGGCATAAGCTCTTCGGATATATGGCTGCCGGTGTTTGTAACCGAAATACGTATAACGCCGTCGCACTCAACCGCAGTTACCGTAACGCTGCCGCCTTCGGGCGTGTGCGACGCGGCGTTTTCAAGGTACGCCTTTAATACCTGCTCTGTCTGCATGGGGTCGGCGTTTATGTTAAGCCCCTGCGGCAGGCGGTTTTCGGCGGTGATGTTTTTGTTTGCGAATATGCGGCGGAGCATATCCTCGGTCATTTGCGATATATCAAAATTGCTGCGGTTTATCGGTATCTGCCCCGATTCATAGCGCGAAAGCTCCAAAATGCTTAAAACCAATCGGTTCATACGGCGGCTTTCGTCAATTATAGTATTGCAGTATTCCTCTTTTGATTCCTCGTTTATGTTTAATTTAAGCCCCTCGGCGTAGCCGCTTATAATGGCTATCGGCGTTTTAAGCTCGTGGGAAACATTGGCTACAAATCCGCGCCGCATAGCGTCAAGCCGCCGTTCTTCCTCAATATCGTCGCGCAGCTTTGCGTTTGTCTCGGTAAGCTCCGTAAGCGCGGTATTAAGCGATTCCGAAAGCGCGTTTACAGAGTTTGCAAGCTGACCTATTTCGTCCTGACGATCTATTTTAAGCTTGCGGTCGAAGTTGAGCTTTGCCATATCCTCGGTTATCTCATTCATTTCGGCAATCGGGCGGGAGAACTGCCGCGCGAAGATCAACACCCATATTATAGAGAGCAAAAAGCATATGACCGATACGAAGATCATAAATTGATTGGCAATTGACGCGGAATTTGAAATAAGCTTTTTTTGTATTCTTACTTCAGCAAATAAATTATTCGCAATTTGCTTGCGGCAAAGAAGATATTCGTTTTTATCAAAACGGCGCACGGCGGTTTCAAAAACCGTGCCGTCGCTGTAGGTCTCGCTTTTTATGGGCGACATTTCCTCGTGGGTCATAATGAATTTATCGCTTTTAAGCGAGAAATAATCCATCATCTGCCCGCCGTGGGTGGTGTAAAGTATGCGCCCCGAGGAATTGTATACTTCAACGTCGAAATTATATTTCTCGTTTATTTCCGAAAGCGCCGTTATAACCGCCGAGGTGTCGTTGAAATCGAGGGTCTCCACTAAAGACAGCTGCTCTTTAAGCGCCTTTTTTTCCTTTGCGCTGAAAAAGCTTACCAAAAGCGTTACGTTTGAAAGCGAAAGCACAAGAACAAACGCGACGAAAATAACCGCTATTCTTATGAATATATTAAACCAAAGCTTTTTTTTAAGTCTGTTAAGCTTCAAGCTTGTACCCCATTCCGTAAATGGTTTTAAGGTGCGAAGCACCGTAATCGCCGAGCTTTGTGCGAAGTCTGGCTATGTGCGAGTCCACCGTGCGGGAGTCGCCCAAATAATCGTACCCCCATATTGCGTTTAAAAGCTGGTCACGAGTCAGCACTCTGCCTGAGTTTTCGTAAAGATACGAAAGCAGCTCGAACTCTTTAAGGGTAAGCTCCAGCGCTTTTCCGTCAATATACGCCACAAACGCGCCCGAATCTATAAACAGCCCTTTTTTAACCTCGTCCTCTGCAAGCACATTGCCGTCGCTGCGCTTTATAAGCGCGTTTACCCTTTTTACCAAAACCGCAGGGGAAAAGGGCTTTGTAACGTATTCGTCTATTCCCGAATCAAAGCCGGTGAGCAAATCAAATTCCTCTGCGCGGGCGGAGAGCATAATTATCGGAATATCGCTTGTTTTGCGTATTTCCTTTGTAAGCGCCCAGCCGTCAAGTTCGGGCATCATAATATCGATTATCGCAAGCGCTATATCTGTATTGTTATTGAAAATTTCAAGAGCCGCCGCTCCGTCAGCCGCCGCTAACACCTCGTAGCCGTTCATCTTTAAAAAGTCAGATACTAACTTTACTATGCGTTCCTCATCATCGGCAACAAGAATTTTTTTGTTTTCCATAGCCTTTCCTCCCTTACACTCTCAAATATAATTGAAATATTTAAGAGATTTATTAAGAAATTGTAAATAAAAGCCGCGCCGAAAAAAGAAATTAAATAAACTTAAAAAAACTGTTGCATTTTCGCTTGATGTGTGATATTATAATTTGTACTGTGAGAAATTGTGATAGGAGGTGTCACGATGCCGAATATTAAATCTGCGAAAAAGCGCGTGCTTGTAAGCAAGGCTAATTATGAGCGCAATAAAGCTTACCGCTCTGCTTTGAGAACTGCCGTTAAAAAGGCTGACGCTGCAATAGACGCCGGCTCTGCCGATATGGCTGAGGTTGTAACTGCCGCTGTTAAGAAGATAGATCAGGCTGCGGTTAAGGGTATCATTCACAAGAACAACGCAGCAAGAAAGAAGTCTGCTTTAGTTACCCGCTATAATAAGGTAAAGGCGTAATCGGACACTTTTTTGTCTTAAAGTTCAACGCTCCCGAATGCTCAAGCATTCGGGAGCGTTTTCGTTGTACACTGTTTAATATATCATATTTGTAATAGAATTATGCAAATAGCATATTTACAAAACCGCTCGATATATGCTATAATAAGTAGAATATTGTAATAATGGAAGGTGCATTATGAACAAAGTATCAATTATCGGGACCGGAAGCGTAGGTTCCACCATCGCTTATACGCTTACAGTAATGGGGCTTGCCTCGGAAATCGTTATGATAGATATCAATAACGAAAAGGCTCTCGGCGAGGCGCTCGACATCCGCCAGGGCACTCCTTTTTGCGGCGCTTGCTCAATCTATGCGGGCGATTACCGCGACGCGGTTAATTCCGACATTGTAATAGTAACCTCGGGTATAGCAAGAAAGCCCGGTCAGTCACGCCTTGAGCTTGCGCAGACCAATGTTAACATAACAAAGCAGATAATTCCCGAAATTACCAAATACGCGCCGGACGCAACCTATATTATAGTAAGCAACCCGGTTGATATTCTTACATATACTTTCTATAAGATGTCGGGTCTGCCCGAAAACCGCATAATCGGCTCTGGTACTATTCTTGATACCGCACGTCTGCGTTCAAGACTTTCGGAATACTACAACATAAACCAGAGCAACGTTCACGCTTATGTTTTCGGCGAGCACGGCGATTCTTCTTTCATTCCTTGGTCGGTTGCAAACATCTCGAATGTTCCGATTAAAGAGTGCAAAAAGCTTATAACCACCCCCGGCATTAACACCCCCGAGCTTGATTTCGGCGAGATTGAGCAGTATGTAAGAAAATCGGGCGCGCGCGTTATTGCAAGAAAGGGCGCTACCTTCTATGCCGTTTCGGTATCTGTATGTCACATATGCAAGTGCCTGCTTTGCGGAATCGACACCACAATGACCGTTTCCACCATGATGCACGGCGAGTACGGCATTGAGGATGTAGCCTTAAGCACCCTTAATATGGTAGGTCACGACGGTGTACGCGGCAAGGTAAACGTTCCTATGACGGATGAAGAGGTAACGCTGTTACGCAAGAGCGCCGATACATTAAAGGACGTTATAAGCAATCTTGACATATAAGGGGTAATACAGAAATGGAATACCGTATAGAACACGATTCTATGGGCGAAATGAAGGTGCCCGCCGACAGACTGTGGGCGGCGCAGACCGAAAGAAGCCACGAAAACTTTGAGATAGGCGTAGGCATTGAAACCATGCCGCGCGAGATAACCCACGCCTTCGGCATACTTAAAAAGGCGGCGGCGCTTGCAAACGCAGAGCTGAAACCCGAAAAAATGACGGCGCAGAAGGTAAAGGCTATTTCCGCCGCGTGCGACGAGGTAATATCGGGCAGCCTTAACGACCATTTCCCGCTTGTTGTTTGGCAGACGGGCTCGGGCACGCAGTCCAATATGAACGCAAACGAGGTTATTGCAAACCGCGCCAACCAAATTGCGGGCGAAAAGCTTTGCCACCCGAATGACGATATAAATATGAGCCAGTCCTCTAACGACACCTTCCCGACCGCTATGCATATTTCGGCGGTTATAGCTATTGAGGATAAGCTTTTACCCGCAATAGAGCTGCTGATCGGCACTTTCAAAAAATTAGAGGCTGAAAACGAGGGCATTGTAAAATCGGGCAGAACCCATTTGCAGGACGCAACGCCGATTAAGTTCAGCCAGGAAATTTCGGGCTGGAGGGCAAGCCTTGAACGCGATGCGGAACTGCTTAAAATGGCAGTAAAGCCGCTTTATGAGTTAGCGCTCGGCGGCACTGCCGTTGGTACGGGTCTTAACGCCCCCAAAGGCTTTTCGGAACTTGTTGCCGCAAAGGTGGCAGAGCTTACGGGCAAGCCGTTTGTAACCGCCGCAAATAAATTCCACGCTCTTACTTCAAAGGATGAATTTGTTTTCGCACACGGCGCAATTAAGGCTACCGCCTGCGATATGATGAAGATAGCGAACGACGTTCGCTGGTTAGCGTCAGGCCCGCGCGATGGGCTTGGCGAAATACACATTCCCGAAAACGAGCCCGGCTCTTCAATAATGCCCGGCAAAGTAAACCCCACCCAGTGCGAGGCGGTAACAATGGTTGCCGTTCAGGTAATGGGCAACGACGTGGCTGTGGGTATTGCGGCGTCGCAGGGCAATTTTGAGCTTAATGTATTTATGCCTGTTGCGGCTTATAATTTCTTACAGTCCGCCCGCTTGTTAGCTGAAGCTATAGTTTCCTTTAACAACAAGTGCGCCGTGGGAATTACCGCAAATAAGGATAAAATGTATCACAATCTGCACAATTCGCTTATGCTTGTTACCGCGCTTAACCCCTACATAGGCTACGAAAACGCGGCTAAAACCGCCAAAAAGGCGTTTAAGGATAATATTTCCTTAAAGCAGGCGTGCGTGGAATTGGGCTTTTTAACCGAAGAAAAATTTGACGAGGTATTCCACCCCGAGCAGATGGTTTAATTTTTCAGGGAGGAAAAATAATGATTAAGGTCAGTTATTTTCCCGGCTGCACACTCCGCACAAAAGCTAAGCAGCTTGACCTTTATGCCCGCAAATGCGCCGAGGTTTTGGGCGTTGAACTATGCGAGATAGAGGACTGGCAGTGCTGCGGCGGCGTGTTTGTAAGCAATAACGACGAGATAGCCTCAAAGCTATCGTCCGTTCGTGCGCTTATAGCCGCTAAAGAGGCGGAAAGACCGCTTGTTACGGTATGCTCCGCCTGCCATAATGTTATTAAACAGACTAATTACCAAATAACGAACGACGAAACGTTCAGAAACCGCGCCAACCTGTATCTTGCGCAGGATAAGGAAAAAAGAGAGCCTTATTCGGGCGAGACAAAGGTTATGCACTATTTCGAGCTTTTGCGCGACGTTGTGGGCTTTGATAAAATCAAAGAAAAGGTAGTAAACCCCTTAACGGGCAGAAAAATTGCCGCTTATTACGGCTGCCTGCTTTTGCGCCCCGGCAAGGTAATGGCGTTTGACGACCCCGAAAACCCCATGGTTATGGAGGAGTTTATAAGGGCGATAGGCGCAGAGCCTGTAATTTACCCTTACAGAAACGAGTGCTGCGGCGGCTATGTTGCGCTTGAAGACCCCGAGAGCGCAAAACGTAAAAGCAACGCCGTTACAAACAGTGCCGAAAGCCACGGCGCGGAGCTGGCGGTTACCGCCTGCCCGCTTTGCAAGTACAATTTGGTGCATAACGGCAGCAATATACCCGTTGTGTACTTTACCGAATTATTAGCCGAGGCGTTAGGCGTAAAGGAGGATACAAATGCCTGATAAAAAAGAGCTTTTAAAGGAGCAGGTTATAAGAGCAAGCGGCGTTAATCCGCTTAAATGTATGCGCTGCGGCAAATGCTCGGGCACCTGCCCCTCGTATGATGAAATGGAATATCACCCCCACCAGTTTGTTTATATGGTGGAAACGGGCGATATTGAAACCCTTATGAAATCGGAATCGGTTTATAAATGTCTTTCCTGCTTTGCCTGTGTTGAGCGCTGTCCGCGCGGTGTAGAGCCGGCAAAGATAATTGAGGCGGTGCGCCTTGAAGCGATACGCCAAAAGGGCAACAACCATATGACCGCTAATGATATTCCCGAAAAAATAAACGACGATATTCCCCAGCAGGCGATTATGAGCGCCATGCGCAAATATTCTAAATAGGAAAGGAGAAAATAACGTATGCAAAGAATTGGAGTATTCGTATGTCACTGCGGCACAAACATTGCAGGTACTGTTGATGTAAAGGCTGTTGCAGAGGCTATTAAAAATGAACCCGGTGTTGTTTTCTCCACCGATTATCAGTATATGTGCTCGCAGGCAGGTCAGGAGATTATAAAGAAAGCCATAGCCGATTATAAACTTACGGGCATTGTGGTTTGCTCCTGCTCGCCCCGTATGCACGAGGCTACCTTCCGCAAAACCGCGGCTGCCGCAGGGCTTAACCCCTATATGGTGGAAATTGCCAACATACGCGAGCAGTGCTCTTGGGTACATAAGGAAATGCCCATAGGCACCGAAAAGGCGATTATTCTTGCAAAAGCGGCGGTTGCAAAGGTAAACCTTAACGCGCCGCTCACCCCGGGTGAAAGCCCCGTTACAAAGCGCGCCTTAGTTATAGGCGGCGGTATTGCGGGCATTCAAACCGCGCTTGACATTGCCGACGCGGGCTTCCCCGTTGATATAGTTGAAACCAAGCCGACAATAGGCGGCAAAATGGCTCAGCTTGATAAGACCTTCCCCACGCTTGACTGCGCCGCTTGTATTTTAACCCCTAAAATGGTGGATGTGGCGCAGAACGATAAAATACGCATTTTCTCCTACTCCGAGGTAACCGAGGTAGGCGGCTTTGTGGGTAATTTTGAGGTTACTATTAAGCGCCGCGCGCGTTACGTTAAAGAGGATATATGCACCGGCTGCGGGCTTTGCACCGAAAAATGTCCGCAAAAGAAAGTCCCCAACGAGTTTAACCTCGGTATGGATAACCGCAGCGCCATTTACATTCCGTTCGCACAGGCAGTGCCGAAGGTTGCCACTATAGACCCGAACCACTGTATGAAGCTTAAAACGGGCAAATGCGGTGTTTGCTCCAAAGTATGCTCCGCAGGCGCTATCGATTACGAGGCAAAGGACGAGTTCGTTAAGGAAAAATACGGCGCAATAGTGGTTGCCACGGGCTTTAACCCCATTTCTATGGAGAAGTTTGACGAGTTTGCTTACTCCCAGTCAAAGGACGTTATAACCTCGCTTGAATTAGAGCGCCTTATGAACGCGGCAGGCCCTACGGGCGGTACGCTTTTGCGCCCGTCGGATCATGAGCATCCGCACACGATAGTTTTCGTTCAGTGCGTCGGCTCAAGGTGCGAGGCATGCGCCGAAAAGGGCAAGGAATATTGCTCTAAAATATGCTGTATGTACACAGCAAAGCACGCAATGCTTATAAGGGATAAATACCCCGATACCGAGGTTTATGTGTTCTATATAGATGTGCGCACCCCCGGTAAAAACTTTGATGAGTTCTACCGCCGCGCGGTTGAGGAATACGGCGTTCACTATATAAAGGGTATGGTGGGCAAGGTATCCCCCGAGGGCAATAAGCTCAAGGTTCAGGGCTCTGATTTAATTTACGGCAAACAGCTGCATATAGACGCAGACTTAGTGGTGCTTGCCGCCGCTATCGAGCCGGATAAATCCGCCCGTCCGCTTGCTACAATGCTTACCGCCAGTATGGATACAAACGACTTCTTTACCGAGGCGCACCCCAAGCTCCGCCCGGTTGAAAGCCCCACTGCGGGCGTGTTCCTTTCGGGCACATGCCAAGGGCCGAAGGATATACCCGAAACCGTTTCCCAAGCGGGAGCGGCTGCCTCTAAGGTTATAGGGCTTCTCTGCAAGGATAAGCTTACGGGTAACCCGTGCGTTGCGCACTCCGATGAAATGATGTGCAACGGCTGCTCAACCTGCGAAAAGGTTTGCCCCTACGGCGCAATTTCCTATGTTGATAAAGAGTTCAGAATGCCCGACAGAACCACAAAGGTTCGCCGCGTAGCGGTTGTAAACGAGGCTGTGTGCCAGGGCTGCGGCGCTTGCACGGTTGCCTGTATGTCAGGCGCTATGGACTTAAAGGGCTTTATGAATAAACAGATTATGGCGGAGGTAGACGCAATATGCAAGTAAACGAATATAAGCCGCTTATAGTGGCGTTTTGCTGCAACTGGTGCTCTTATGCCGGCGCAGACCTTGCGGGAAATAACAGACTTAATTACCCTGCCGACGTTAAAATAATTCGCGTGCCCTGCTCATGCAGAGTAAACCCGATGTTTATTTTACGCGCGTTTCAGCGCGGGGCAGACGGCGTAATTCTTTGCGGCTGCCACCCCGGCGACTGCCACTACACCTCGGGTAACTATTATACCCGCCGCCGTATGGCTCTGCTTTTCTCAATGCTTGACTTTTTAGGCATTGAAAAGGAGCGCACCCGCGTTGAGTGGGTATCTGCGGCAGAGGGCGCAAAGTTCGCCGCCACAATGAACGATTTTGCAAAAACCGTTGCGGCGCTCGGTGAAAACAAGAGATTGGAGGATTTAAGATGCAAGAAATAAAACGCGAAGTTTTAGTAAATAAAGCCTCCGAATTACTTAAAAACGGCACGGTTGACCGTGTTTTCGGTTGGAAAAAGGGCGAATTTGATTATGATATTACCCCCGCGCTTTTTGTCACCGCCGAGGATATTGAAAAAGAGTTTGTATGGGGCGATTTTTGCGGCGCTAACTTTTCAAAGTACCTTGTAAAGGAAACGGGAAAGAATGAAAACAAGGTTCTTGTTTTCTTAAAGCCCTGCGATACATACAGCTTTAACCAGCTTTTAACCGAGCATCGCTTTGACCGTGAAAAGGTTTACGCCGTGGGCGTGCCGTGCGCGGGTATGCTTGATACGGGCAAAATTAAAAGCAATGCCGAGGGCATTGCCAAGGTGACCGATAACGGCGATAAGGTGGTAATAGAAACACTGTTTGACGGCGAAATTACGCTTGACAGAAACGAGCTTTTGCCCGACAGGTGCTTAAATTGCAAATCCAAAAAGCACGTGGCTTACGATGAGCTTTTGGGCGAGGACGGGGAAGTTTTAGACTCCAACCGCTTTGACGAGGTTGAAAAACTTGAAAAAATGACCCCCGACGAGCGTTTCGCTTTCTGGCAGAACGAATTATCCCGCTGCATACGCTGCAACGCCTGCCGCGACGTTTGCCCCGCCTGCACCTGCGAAAAGTGCGTGTTTGATAACCCCAATTCGGGCGTTGAAAACAAGGCGGCTTCAAACGAGTTTGAAGAAAAAATGTTCCACATTATCCGCGCTTTCCACGTTGTGGGCAGATGTACCGATTGCGGCGAGTGCTCAAGGGTATGTCCGCAGCACATTCCGCTGCACCTGCTCAACCGCAAGTTTATAAAGGATATTGACAGCTTTTACGGCGAATATCAGGCGGGCGCAGAGGTAGGCTCGCGCGCCCCGATAGTAAACTACACCACCGAGGATATTGAGCCGGGCGACGCTGTAAGGAGGAATGAAAATGCGTAAAATATCGCTTGAAAAATTAGATTTGCTTTTCTCCGCCATTGCAGAAAACAATGTGCTTTATATGCCGGTTGATACCAAAACAGGCGCAAAATATGAAAAATGGGAAAACGGCAAAAAGCTTTCCGATTCGCTTAACACCGTAAGGAGCGCAAAGGATTTCTTCTTCCCCCAAACCGAAAACCTTATGGATTTTAAGGTAGAGGGCAAAAAGATAGAGGTTATTGACACTCGCAGCGAAACCGAGGATTTTGTGGTATTCGGCGTGCGCGCGTGTGATGTTAAAAGCTTTGACGTGCTGGATAAAGTATTTTTGGCAGAGCCGCAGGACAGCTATTATAAAAACCGCCGCGAGCACGGGGTTATAATGTCGCTTGCCTGCACAAAACCGAATGAGACCTGCTTTTGCACCACTTTCGGTATAGACGCGGCAGAGCCTGCGGGCGATGTGGTATGCTATAAAACCGAAGACGCGCTTTATATGGACGCTAAAACCGAAAAGGGCGAAAAGCTTTTAAACGCGCTTAACGGTATTACGGAAGATACCGATAGCACTGCGGTTGCCGAGCAGCAAAAGGTGACGCGCGAAAGAATGGCAAAGCTGCCGCTTGCAAACCTCAAGGCTGATGCATTCGGCGACGGCAAAACAAAGGAATTTTTCGACCGCCCCGAGTGGAAAGAGCTTTCGGAAAGCTGCCTCGGCTGCGGCACATGCACCTTTGTGTGCCCCACCTGCCAGTGCTATGATATTAAGGACTTCAACACAGGTCACGGCGTTAAGCGTTTCCGCTGTTGGGATTCCTGTATGTATTCCGAATTTACCAAAATGTCCGCAGGTCAGCCGAGACTGACTCAATTAGAGCGTTTCCGCCAGAGGTTTATGCACAAGCTTGTGTATTTCCCGACAAATAACGACGGTATGTTCTCATGCGTAGGCTGCGGCAGATGTCTTGCAAAATGCCCGATACAGATGAACATTGTAAAGGTAATGAAAAAACTGGGAGGTAACACAAATGGCTGATATTAAAGAACCGCTTATTCCGAAAATCGGCGTTGTTACCGATATTAGGATAGACACTCCCGACGTTAAGACCTTCCGCGTTGTAACACCCGACGGCAAAAAGGCTTTCGAGCATATGCCCGGACAGTGCGCCATGCTTTCCATTCCCGGCGTGGGCGAGGCTATGTTCTCAATTACATCTTCCCCCACAAACACCGAGTTTATGGAGTTTTCCATAAAGAAATGCGGCTGCGTTACAGAGTGGCTGCACTCTATGGAGGTAGGGCAGGAAATAACCATTCGCGGGCCTTACGGCAGACCTTTCCCCGTTGATACCGAATTTGTGGGTCACGACCTGCTTTTCGTTGCAGGCGGTATAGGTCTTGCACCCTTGCGCTCGGTTATTAACTACTGCCGTCACTACCGCGACCGCTACGGTAAGATTGATATTGTTTACGGCTCGCGCAGTATGCAGGACCTTGTTGACTACAAGGAAATAATCGATGAATGGGCAAAGGATACCGGCGTAAACGTTCACCTTACTATCGACCGCGAGCAGCCCGAATGGGACGGTCACGTGGGCTTTGTTCCGAATTACGTTAAGGAATTAGGCTTTACGACCGATAAGATAGCAGTGCTTTGCGGACCGCCTATAATGATTAAATTTACCCTTGCGGGGCTTCAGGAGCTGGGCTTTGATAAGACCCAGGTTTACACCACAATGGAGCTTAGAATGAAGTGCGGCATAGGCAAATGCGGCCGCTGCAACATAGGCGCAAAATACGTCTGCAAGGACGGACCCGTTTTCCGCTTTGACGAAATAGACGAGCTGCCCGACGAGTATTAAGACAAGTGATAATAACCCGAATACGCCTTAAATGGCGGCTTTTCGGTGTATTTTCATTTGTCGTCGTTTTAAGGCGATAAGCCTTAATGCCTCCTCCGCATAAAAATCCACACGAAAATACGCTCATTTTAGGTCGAAGATTTTTTGTGTAGCTGATTTTTATGCAGTGCAAGGCATAAAACGCAGTTAATCCTGACGGATTAACAAGTATTACAACACAGCAATGCGAAAAATCCGCACACAAAAAACGTATTCGGATTATTATCGCTTGTCTAAAGGAGGAAAACAAATGGATACTATGGTTGATGTTTACCTGTTCGGCAAGAAATACAGCGTGCCGGATAACCTTACAATAATGCGCGCAATGGAATACGCGGGCTATCAGTTAGTACGCGGCTGCGGCTGCCGCAACGGCTTTTGCGGCGCATGCGCCACAATCTACCGCATAAAGGGCGACCGCGAGCTTAAAACCTGCCTTGCCTGCCAGACCAAGGTTGAAAACAATATGTATGTTGCAACTCTGCCCTTCTTCCCGCTGGTAAAACAGGTTTACGATATTGAAAAGATAAAACCCACCGAGCAGATTATGATGCAGCTTTACCCCGAAATTTACGCCTGCGTAGGCTGCAACGCCTGCACAAAAAGCTGCACACAGTCGCTTAACGTTATGCAGTACATAGCGTACGCGCAGCGCGGCGAGTTTGATAAGTGCGCAGAGGAATCGTTTGACTGCGTTATGTGCGGCGTGTGCTCTTCCCGCTGCCCCGCAGGTATTTCTCACCCGCAGGTTGCAATGCTTGCGCGCAGACTTAACGGCAAGTATATAGAGCCGAAGTCAGAGCACTTAGAAAAACGCGTTGAGGAAATTAAAGAGGGCGCGTTTACCGAGATTATAGAATCGCTTATGGGCAAGCCTGTTGAAGAGCTTAAAGAGCTTTACAACAACCGCGAAATTGAGAAATAAGGAGGCGCGCAGATTATGTATTCAAAAGAGTTTGAAAAATCTTTAAAGGCGGTTGAAGCCGCAAGAGAAGATAACATTGCATTAGAGCCGCGCCGTATGACCGCGGACGAAAAGGACGCGCTTTTGGCGGCTTACCACCCCGACTATAAAAAGAGCGAATTTTCCACCCTTAAAATAGGCCCGAACAAGGGCGAGCAAGTGCCGCACGAGCTTTGCGAAATGCTTGAGGCGCACAGCCGCATTAAGGCGGACGACGTTGATTTAAACAACGTTACATATGATGTTGACGTGCTTATCATCGGCGGCGGCGGCGCGGGCGCGTCTGCTGCAATTGAGGCGGATAACGCCGGCGCTAAGACTATGATAGTTACCAAGCTGCGCATAGGCGACGCCAACACAATGATGGCTGAGGGCGGTATTCAGGCGGCTGATAAACCGAACGATTCACCTGCTATACACTTTGTAGACGCATTCGGCGGCGGCCATTTCGCAGCAAAGCGCGAACTGCTTTCAAAGCTTGTGTGCGACGCACCCGAGGCTATTAAGTGGCTTAATGAATTGGGCGTTGAATTTGATAAAACACCCGACGGCACAATGGTTACCACCCACGGCGGCGGTACTTCGAGAAAGCGTATGCACGCCGCAAAGGATTATTCGGGCGCTGAAATTATGCGCACCTTGCGCGATGAGGTTTTAAACCGCGGTATTCCCGTTGTGGACTTTACCTCGGCTATTGAGCTTATTCTTGATGAAAACGGCAACGCCGCAGGCGCTGTGCTTATGAATATGGAAACAAAGGAGCTTATGGTGGCGCGCGCCAAGACCGTTATTATTGCAACGGGCGGTGCGGGCAGAATGCATTACCAAGGCTTCCCGACCTCTAACCACTACGGCGCTACGGCGGACGGACTGGTGTTAGCTTACCGTGTTGGCTCAAAGCTTTTGTATGCCGATACATTGCAGTACCACCCCACGGGCGCGGCTTTCCCGCAGCAGATTTTCGGCGCGCTTGTTACCGAAAAGGTGCGTTCCTTGGGCGCTAAGCTTGTAAACCGCGACGGTAAGGTATTTATGCACCCGCTTGAAACGCGCGATGTTGCGGCGGCATCTATTATAAGAGAATGCTCCGACCGCGACGAGGGCGTAGATACAGGCAGCGGCAAGGCGGTTTGGCTTGATACCCCGATGATTGAAAAAATCGGCGGCGAGGGCACTATTGAAAAGAGAATACCCGCTATGATGCGTATGTTCGCAAGCTACGGTATTGATATTCGCAAAGAGCCTATACTCGTATACCCGACACTTCACTACCAAAACGGCGGTATTGACATTAACGTTACGGGTATGAGCACCTGCGTTGAAAACCTGTACGTTGCGGGCGAGGCTGTAGGCGGAATACACGGCAGAAACCGCCTTATGGGTAACTCTCTGCTTGATATAATCGTATTCGGCAGAACTGCGGGCAAAAACGCGGCGGCAAAATCAAAGGATGTTAAGGTGGGCAAGCTGACCCTTGAACACATTAACAAATTTGACGCCGAGCGCGAGGCGGCGGGAATTAAGACCGACGCCGTATCGCCCAAGCTCCTACCCGATTACAGAAGGCAAAAATAATATAAAAATAAAAGATCCGAACCCCGAAAGGGGCTCGGATTATTAAGGGGTTTAAAAATGATTACCGATTTACTTGAGGCGCTTACTATATTCTGCTTTGGGCTTTCGTGGCCTATTTCCATTCGTAAATCCATAATTTCCCGCACCGCAAAGGGCAAAAGCCTTTTCTTTGAGGTGTTTTTGCTTATAGGCTACGCCTGCGGAATTGCGAGAAAGATTATACAGGTTGCGGGCGGCAGCTCGGGCTTTATATTCTATTTAAGCTTTTTCTTCTATGTGCTTAACTTTATTGAAATTTCAATTGACGTAGCTCTCTATTTCAGAAACAAAAAGCTGGATGAAATTGCCGACCGCGAGGCAGCGAGCAAATAAATATATTAAATGCAAAAATCCTCTTTTGTTTCGGTATATCCGAAACAAAAGAGGATTTTTTTACGAGCGGGTTTATGATAAACTCTTTTTGAAAAAGTCGCCGTCTGTAATAATAACGTCGCCGCTTACCGTATCGGTTTTAAACTCGCCGGAGCCGTCGCCGCAAACGCGGCGGTTTCTGCTTTCGGAAACGGTGGGCAATTGGCAGCTTATATCCCCGCTTACGGTATCCGCTTCAAGCGTAAAGCCGCTTTCCTGCGGTAAGGCAAGCGCAATATTTCCGCTTGTGCTTTGACCGTCAAACTTTTTAAGGGGCACGGCGGTGGTGACCGACACATCGCCAGAAACGCTGTCGGTTTCAAGCTCTGTAAATTCTCCGTCGGCTCTTACATCTCCGCTTACCGTTTCAATATCAAGCTTTTCGGCTTTCACGTTTCTGAGCGTTGCGTCGCCGCTTACGGTGTCGAGCTCTATTTTATTGCTTACGGTAATTCTGTTAATTTCTATCTCGGCGGAGGTTGAATCGGTAGAGATAAATTTCAGCTTATCTGCGGCGGAAACGGGAATTTTAAGAGTCAGGGTCTTTTTCGGCGCTTTTTTAAAGCCGTAGCGCATACCTGCCGCTGCGGGGTGAATTTTCAAAACGCCGTCTTCTACGCGCCAGCGTAATTTGTACGAGTCATTGCTTGTTTCGGTTTCGCTTATATCCGTTCTGTCGCCGTCGTACCCCTCAATTTCTATTTTGCCGTTTATCCATTCAATTTCAACGCCGTAAAATTCATCGTTTACCGCGCCGCCGCCCACATTGTAAAGGGCGGCGTTTTTATAGGATATTCCCGTAACGCCGAACGACCAATTCCCCGAAAAAAACGAGGACGGAGAGCTGTTTATTCCCATTATCAGTATAGATGTCAATAAAAGCACTACAAGCGACCATATCACTATTCTTGCGATTGCGTTTCTTTTCATTATCCGCACCTCATTTCTTTAAATCAAAAACCGCTTTTATTATATTGGAGACCGCCCCGCCGATTATGAAAATAAGCCAGCTTATATACCAAGCCCCGGTTAAAAAGCTGATTACGAAATATAAGGTCAGCGTAAGCGCCCACACTGCGCCGTTTACCGCGCTCATAAGCGATTTATTTTCGTTCTTTTCGCGATTCCACTGCTTAAAGTCCTCAACCACGGTATCGTCGGCAGGGGTATATTCAAGCTTCATTCCGCTACGGTAAATAATAAGCGCCGTAGCAATCGCAGCCGCAACAAACATTGAAACAATACCGTAAACCTCGTTTGCGCCTGTTTCGTCGCAAATAATAACCGGCACAACGCAAAGAATGTAAAGCGCTATTGCAACCGATAAAAGCACCGAGCGTTTATTTTGGTTTTTCCGTATTTCCTCGCGGGTGTAGCCCGAGGACGCTACCGGGGCTATCATACTGTCGATAAGGTGGCTTACATCGCCTATTCCCGCAACGGCTATGTTATACGCCGCGTCGTCGCTTTTGCCCTCCGCCTTTAAATCGTTATAGCGGTCTATGGTGTTTTGCAGTATCTCCTCTTTAATTTCCACCGCTTGGCGGGTTTGCGGGGCGTTTTTAAAAAGCTCCTCTATATGCTCGCGCAATTTCTCATTCATTTCCCTGTTCCTCCGTTTCAATAAGTAGGTCGATAATTTTTTTCGCCGTTTCCCACTCCGCAATAAGCGAGCGGCATTTATCCGTGCCGACGGGCGTTATGTGATAATACTTTCTCCGCGCGCCCGAGCCCTCGGCTCCCCAGTAGGAGTTTATGCAGCCGCTGTCCTCCAGGCGTTTGAACGCGGTGTATAGGGTTGCCTCGTTAAGCTCGTATCTTCCGCCTGACGCCGACTTTATTTTCTTGTTTATTTCGTAACCGTAGCTGTCGCGCAGCAGCAGCGCCGAGAGTATTATCGTGTCGGTATGCTCCCTTATTATATCGCTTGCGATAGACATATTTTCATCTCACTTTTAATTTACTATGTATATAATAACTCAAAATACCTTAAATGTCAAGGTATTTTAAAAAATAAAAAAGGAAGCCCTTAATTTGCAAAATCGGCTTCCTTTTTATTGGTAGACAATACAATCAGAGTACAATGCTTTTTTGAAGAAACGTCGCAGTTATCGGCAACGCCCCCTCCGCTCACAATACGCCGGTATTCCTCGGTTGTGCGTCGCGCCGCTAAGCAGCGCCGTTTTCTTACAAAATCTTCGACCCATAGCGAGAAAATTTTTTCGTTTATGAAGTCGAGGAATGCAGGAATACTGCCGTATTTCAAATGATGAGACAATATAATCGGACAAATTTTCCGCTATGGGAAGCATTGTACCCTGATTGTATTGTCTATTCATAATTCAAAGCATTTTTTCATATCCCGGGAAAAGCTTATCGGCAAACCATACCTCTTTAACGCGAAATTCCCTGCCGTTAAGGTAGTTGAGTATTCCGCCGTCGGTTGCAAAGGTGAATTTAAGGCGGTAGGAGTAAAGCGCCTGGCGTGAAAAGCCCTCTTTTTTATCCTTGGCAAGCTTGCCGTATTTTCCGTCGCCCAAAAGCGGGTGACCGATAGACGCCATATGCGCCCTTATTTGGTGGGTTCTGCCGGTAAGCAGGTCAATATCCAAAAGAGAAAGCCCGTTTTTACTCGCTATTACGCGGTAGCGGGTCTTTACGGTAAGCGCGGAATCGGTCTTTCGGCTTTTAAGGTACACCTTATTTTGCTCGGCGTTTTTTTCAAGAAATCCGCCGAGGGTAGCCTCCTTTTTCTCGGGCGTGCCGTGAACCACCGCAAGGTAGCGCTTTTCGAGCTCGCGCAGCTTTATTTTATCGCACAAAATTCTCAGCGCCTCGGCATTTTTTGCGGCTATAACTATTCCGCCCGTATTGCGGTCTATGCGGTTGGCAAGCGCGGGGCGAAAGCTGTTTTCATCATCGGGGCGGTACTCCCCTTTTTCGTAAAGGTAGCGCTGTATCCTCGCAATAAGCGTATCGCCGTATTCGTTTTTATCGGGGTGGACAAGCAAGCCCTGCGGCTTATCCGCAAGCAGTATATTTTCATCCTCGTAAACTATATTAAGCTTTTGCGGGGCGGACATAAAGTCGTATTTAGGCTTGCGGTTTACAAAAAACTCATCATTTATGTAAGCCTCTACCGTATCGCCCGCGCAAAGCCTTGTGTTGATCTGCGCACGCTTGCCGTTCACCTTTATTCTTTTAAGCCTTATATATTTAAACATAAGTGCCTGCGGCAGCTCGGGGCAGTTTTTGATTATAAACCTGTCCAGCCGCTGCGATTCATCGTTTTTTGTTATTGTAAAAGTTTTCATAAAAAATCCCCTTGAAGTCTTGAAAAAATACTTTTTTAGTATTATAATAATGAAAAAAGTCGCGAAAGGAGAGTCGAAAATGGCGGAAAGTATTCACAGCGGTCATCGCAAAAGGGTAAGAAAAGAATTTTTGCTCATGGGTTTGAACGAGGCGACACCGCCGCATAAGATTATTGAATACATTCTGTTCCATTCTATCCCGCAAAAGGATACGAACGAGATTGCGCACGAGCTTTTGGAGCGCTACGGCTCGATTTCGGCAATACTTGACGCACCCGTTGAAAGCCTTATGAAGGTAAAGGGCATAAGCGAGGTTTCGGTTTCGCTTTTAAAGCTTATTCTGCCCGTTGCAAGAATTTATCAAAACGAGAAAAGCTCTAACATTAAGGTTCTTAACACCATTGACGAAATGTCGCAGTATATTATCGGCAAATATTTCGGCTACAATAACGAGGTATTTTCCATGCTCTCAATGAACGCCTCGGGCAAGGTGCTGGGGTTTGATATTATCTCAAGCGGCAATGTATCCGAGGTTTCGGTTTCGCTGCGGGATGTTGTTGAAACCGCGCTTAAAAGAAAAGCCGCGTGCGTTATTATCGCGCATAATCATCCCGGCGGGGTGGCGCTGCCGAGCGGCGACGATATTAAAGTAACCGAAATGATATATAACACCCTAAAGCAAGTAAATGTAATTCTGCTCGACCATGTTATAATAGCGGACGACGATTATGTTTCCATGCTGCAAAGCACCTGCTTTAATTACCTTTTCAGGGGCGAGAGCGCACCACCGCCCAAAAAGGACGAGGAGGGCGACAGTCCCGCGCCCGAGCAGCCGGATCAACCCGAGTCGGATGCGCCGCCTGCGCAGAGCGCACAGCCGGAGCTACCCGAGTAATTCGGGCGTTTTAATATTATCGGGCGCAAGGGCAATAGCCGCAGACTCGGCTATTTTATAGCCCACGCCGTTTTCTGTGAACAGGTAAAGCGGATTTCCGCTGTCCTGTTCTATTTTTTTGCGCAGATTTGCAATATTTACCCTTAAAATGCCGTTGCTTTCAGCCGCCTGCGCGCCCCACACGCTTTTAATAATAAAATCGTATGTGAGCACCCTGCCCGAATACCTGCAAAGCAGTGATAAAATTCGAAATTCGTTTTTGGTAAGGTGAATTTCTTCGCCGTCAACCGTTACAAGGCGGCTGTTAAACTCCACCTTAAGCCCGCCGTTAGAGTAAAGATCGGAAATATTTTCCCCGCGCGCTTTTTCAAGAGTTTCCAATCGGCGAATACAGGCACGAACGCGCGCCGAAAGCTCGCCCGATAAAAACGGCTTGCGTATGAAGTCATCTGCGCCGAGGTCCAGAATATCCGTAACGGCGCGCTCGTTACCCGCAGCGGAAACGGCTATTACCGCCCCGCAGCCCGATGAAACGGCGGTATTTATCAGCCTTTTTCCCTCGGGGTCGGGGTAAAGCGGGTCGGTTATTAAAATATCGGGCGGGTTTGCCGAAATTAAGGCGGCGCACACCGCAGGGTCTGGCGAGTAAGAAAGCTCATACCCCGCAGGGGAAAGCACAGCTTTTAAAAGCCGCGCGTTTTGCTTGTCGCGGTCGGAAATAACTATACGTCTTTTCAAGCCGTCACCACATTTCTATTTTTGGGCGGCTCTTGCCGCCGTGCTTTCCGCCGAGTAATAATTTTCCTCAAATATAAAGTCCTTTATATCCTTTTTGGCGGTTTCAAGGTCGTAAACATAGTACCATACGCCCTTTATTATCTTGCCGGAGGAGGGTATGTTTTCATTCGGTACGCTTAACTGCTCAAATTCGGGCGAAGCTACAAGCCCCCATGAGCCCAGCGCCATAATGTCGTTTGTTGAAAGCGAGGTTTCGCACTCCTTTAAAAACATCTGCGCAAACTGCGGCAGCTTTAAAGCGCCCATACTCTTAGCCTTTTTGAACATTGCCATAAGCACGGTTTTTTGGCGGTTTCCGCGCTGAACGTCGCTGTCAATATGCCGTATTCTGGCATAGCAGACCGCCTGCGCGCCGTTAAGGTGCAGGTCGCCCGCCGCGTTAAGTGCGGGGCAGTCCATTCCGAGTGAACGCATTTCGGGGAAAATGTTATTATTAAGCTCGTTTTTTTCCGCCTCGGTTATATTTATATCCACCCCGCCTATGTAGTCTATCACCCGCGCAAGCCCGTAAAAGTTCATTGTAACATAATCTTTTATTTCCAAATCGAAATTCTGATTAAGCGTTTTTACCGCCAACTGCGACTTGCCGTATGCGTAGGCGTGGGTAAGCTTGTCCTTTGAGTGCCCGTCAATCGCGACGTATGTATCTCTCGCAATAGATGTAAGCTTTAGCTTGTTATGCTCTTTATCAATTGTAAGAATTACTATGGCGTCGCTGCGGCCCACGTCGTTATCCTGCCTTGTATCAAGCCCCAAAAGCGCTATATTTCTTACCTTTTCGTAAACCTGCGGCTCGTTTGAGTTTATTCCTATATCGTCCGTATCAAGAGGGGTGCGCTTTACGGTGTTTATAAGCCTGTAGGCATATATGTAAAAGCCTATGCATATTGTAAGCAATAGGCATATTACCGCAAGCAATATGTTTCTCACGGTGTGCTTTTTGCGGCGCTTGGATCTGCCTTTCCGCTTTTGCCTGCCCGAGCTTGACGATATATCCTCATATTTTTGCGGCGCGCGTTCTCTGCCTGATTTTGAGTAAATATCGCGCCCGTCATCACTGTATCTCAAAAGTATCACCCTCTATAACCGTTATTATACACTGTCGGGCGGGAAATGTAAAGAACCGAGAAGTTTAAGATTTTTTT
Source organism: uncultured Eubacteriales bacterium (assembly GCA_934486705.1). Classification (GTDB taxonomy): domain Bacteria; phylum Bacillota; class Clostridia; order Oscillospirales; family Acutalibacteraceae; genus UBA737. Next base: position 50,562 of record CAKSQS010000004.1, on the reverse strand, counting down.
AAGATTTTTGCATTTGCCTATTGACAAGGTAGGAAATAGGTGATATAATGCTACCAACATATCAGATTGGTAGGTAAAAGATATGAGAAAGAGAATTAACAACTTCGAGGCTCTTGTAAGAGCAAATTTCCGTTTCGGGCGATGTCGGTGCTCTCGGTAAAACAGTATTTTATATTACAAGCCGATATCAGTTTCGGCTTTAAAATGAATTAAAGGGAGATAAAAATTATGTCTAAAATATATACATCGGCAGATCAGCTTATAGGTTCAACTCCGCTTTTGGAGCTTTCGCATATCGAAAAAAAGCACGGCTTAAAAGCCAAGGTGCTTGCAAAGCTTGAATATTTTAACCCCGCAGGCTCGGTAAAGGACAGAATTGCAAAGGCAATGCTTGACGACGCCGAGAAAAGCGGAAAGCTTAAACCGGGTTCGGTTATAATTGAGCCGACCTCGGGCAATACGGGTATAGGCCTTGCCGCGGTGGCAGCCGCGCGCGGGTACAGAATTATTATAGTAATGCCCGAAACCATGTCGGTTGAGCGCCGCCAGCTTATGAAAGCCTACGGCGCGGAGCTTGTGCTTACCGAGGGCGCAAAGGGTATGAAGGGCGCTATTGCAAAGGCTGACGAATTAAGCCGCGAAATACCTAACAGCTTTATTCCGGGGCAGTTTGTAAACCCCGCCAACCCCAAGGCGCATTTTGAAACCACAGGCCCTGAAATATATAACGATACCGACGGCGAGGTTGATATATTTGTAGCGGGCGTAGGAACAGGCGGCACGGTTACGGGCGTGGGGCAGTACCTCAAATCCAAAAAACCGACGGTTAAAATAGTGGCTGTTGAGCCGGCAGACTCCGCCGTGCTTTCGGGCAAGCCCTCGGGCGCACATAAAATTCAGGGCATAGGCGCGGGTTTTGTGCCCGATGTGCTTGATACCGCGGTATATGATGAAATTATTCCCGTAAAGAATGAGGACGCATTTTCCGCCGGCAGAGAAATAGGCAAAAACGAGGGCGTGTTAGTTGGCATTTCCTCGGGTGCTGCCCTGTGGGCGGCAATTGAGCTTGCAAAGCGCCCCGAAAACGAGGGCAAAACGATAGTGGCTCTCCTGCCCGATACGGGGGACAGATACCTTTCCACCCCGCTTTTCGCAGAATAAGCAATGACTGTTTCAACAAAGGGCAGATACGCGCTGCGGGTAATGGTGGATCTGGCGGAGCATGCCTCGGGGGATTTTATTCCGCTCAGAGCCGTTGCCGAGCGGCAGAATATATCGCAGAAATATCTTGAAGCTATAATGACAAGCCTTTCAAAAGCGGGGCTTGTTGAGGGAGCGCACGGCAAGGGCGGCGGCTACCGCCTTTGCCGTGCGCCCGAGGAATATACGGTTCGCGAAATATTGCAGATTACCGAGGGCGATTTAGCCCCCGTGGCTTGCCTTAAGGAGAGCGCAGCTCCATGCGATATGGCAGAGCGCTGCCGCACCATTGCAATGTGGCGCGAGCTTTACAAAACGCTTAATAATTTTTTCGATTCTTACACGGTTGCCGATTTATTGCCGAACGGCGATAACGGCAGCTGGATAATATAAAAGCCGAAACCCCCTGCCGCGGTGATATATGCCGCGGCAGGGGGCTCTTATATATTATAAAATTATATTATAAAATCAAATTTAATAGCTTGCCCTGCGTGCGCCTGCGGGCTTTACCACCTTGAGCCTGCGGCGGCGAACAAAGCACGCAATACGCTTTTCAAAGGCAACAAGCCTGTCCTCATGGAATATTCCCCAAAGAACGGCGGCAAACATGGCTATTTCAAAAAGTGTTCTTAAAAGCATTGATAAATTCATAATTTCTCCTCCCGAACAAATGTTCGATATTGATATTATAACCGCTGTTTCGACATTTGTCAAGCATTTTTTTACGGGGAAAATAAAAATTTATCGGTTTGATTTTTCAGGGCTTTTCCGTTATATCGGTCAGAACCATATCGTCGTTAAGCAACGACAACGATTTATAAAATTTTTCAATTTCTTTTTTCTTTTCATTTGTTGAGCCGAGAGCCGCAGGGGCGTTATACAGCGGCGTAATTTCACCCAAAAGCTCATAAATTCGCTTTAAATCGTCTGTACCGCACTTTTGTGTCAACGCGGCTTTAATATCCCGATAAAAGGTTGCGTAATATACCGTGCCCGCACCGTATGTCACAGTAATATCGCATAATTTGCCGTAGGTCTCCCCGCAAACTTGCTCCGCATGCGCTGCGGCATTAAGGGCGGCGTTATAATGCTCGTTATCGGGCGTGTCAATCGTGCTTTCAATCGCGTTGTATAATTCGGCAACCGCATTCTTTTCGGTGGTAAAAAGCTCATTATACGCATTATCGTATTTTTTCGCGTCTTTATACTCTTGAACGGCGCTGCGTATATTGGGCAGCGCAAGCAGCGCGACCGCCGCGAACAAGCCGACAATAATTATTATTTTCTTTTTCATAGAAAATTTCCGCCCTTCCTTTGTTTCAAATCAGCACCCATCAGCGCCCCCTGCCTTTAGGGGAGAGGGCCGCGCGTAAGCGTGGCGAGGGGATTATCTTTTCGGGTAAGGCAGATCGGGCAAGCCTAAAATATAATCGGCAGAGACATTGTAAAATCGGCAGAGCGCCCTTAAATCATCAAGGTTAGGTTCTGTTTTCCCGTTTTCTATAAAGGAAAGTTTTCTTTGAGATATTCCGCATTTCGCACCTACCTCTTTTTGTGAACTTTGTTTTTCAAGGTCAGCTCTTAAATCTCTTAGTATCTCATTATATTCTTTCATAAAAGTCAATCCTTACTGTTTTTTATAATTATATAATAGTTAAAAACAGTCTATTGACTTTTAGTTAAAAATTATCTATAATATTATTATAAAACTTAAAGGAGAAAATTATCATGGAAAACAAAGAAAAGAAAATTGATAAATTATGCGAGGAAATTGAAAAGCTGTCGCCCGAGATGCAAAGAACCGTGGTTTTTATAATTAAAAATTTTGATCTTATTAAAAAGATGTGTGAAAATTCCGAAATGACGGAGGAAGAAATTCAAAAGTGGACGGCAACAGCTAAGGAAAGAGGAGATAATATGATGTTGGGTCTGCTTGCGGCAGTGCAGGTATTTAACGAAAAATAATATAAAACGCGGTTTGCAAAAAAGCTTTTTGCAAACCACGTTTTGGTTTCTGATTGCCGTAATTAAATTTTTCAATTATGAATTACTCATCTGACCGTTCGGCTTTTCGGGAGGAGTGCCGCCCGTGCTGCCGTTCATATCGGGCGCTTGACCCCCGCCAAAGCCGCCTTTATTTCCTCCGCCGAATCCGCCGCCCATATTACCGCCCGACATTCCGCCGTTTCCGAAGGTGGTGGTAATACCCGTCAGCTTAATATCAAGGGTCTGCACTGCGGAAGAAACGCTGCCTGATGATGCGTAGCCGTTTTTATCCGCTCCCGATACCGTGCCGCCTATGGCTAACTTATAGCTGCCGCCGTTTTTAAGCGAGGGCGCGGATATTACTATATTGTTATACTGCTTTGCGGGAATAAACGAGGCTATAACATTGCCCTTTTCATCGGTCAGCGCAACGCTGCTGCCTGCGGACGCGCTGTTTTCAAGCGTATACATAAACGATGCCTGCTCCGATTTATCCGAAAAGCCCTGTGCCATACCCGAGCTGCCGCAAAGTATTACCGTGCCGCCGCTGACGGTCGCTTCGCCGTCGTAATCGAATGCGCCGTTTCCGTTATCGGTCGGTCCGCTTACAAGCACCGTGCCGCCGCTTATTACCACGTTTCCGTTTGAGTCTATTCCGTCACCCGAGGCGTTAACGAGTATATACCCGCCGCTTATAGTTATAAGCGCGTTTGAGTCGCTGTTGCCGGGTCTGCCACTCGTTGATGAACCCGAAGACGACGGGCTTGCGGCGTTGATTCCGTCGTCGCTCGCGGTAATATCAATATTACCGCCCGTCACCGTTACCTTTTGACCCTCTAAGCCCTCGTATGATTGGCTTACGGTTATGCTGCCGCCGTTTATAATAAGGTTGCTGTCGGCGTGAAAGCCGTCGTCCCCCGTGGCGGCGGTAAAGCTGCCGCCGTTAATTTCAATATCGCCGTTTGAGTGGAAAGAATCGTCCTTTGAGCTTACTTCAAAGCTGCCGTCTGTAATTTCTATAAGCGAGCCCGCCTTTAAGCCCTTGGTGCTTTCCTCGTCTTCGGTGGTTTGGGTGCTGCCGCCGAAGCCCGGCATATTTCTGATGCCTGTGCTTTGTTTTGCAGCGGTCGCTCCCCCGCCCGCGGTTATTTTAACGTTTCCGTTAGCCGCCTTTAAAACGGTAGCCGCCTGTATGCCGTCGTTACCCGAGGTTATATCTATATTCCCCGTTTCAATATACACAAAGCCCTTGTTTGACTTTTCGGTGTTTGCGGAGCGTATTCCGTCCCCGCCCGAGGATACGGTTATCGCCGCGTCTTTAATCTTTACGCAGTCCTTACCTTCAAGCGCGCAGCCCGTGCTTTTAACGGTCAGGTTCAGCCCGCATATTATAAGGTCGTCCTTTGAAACAGCGCCGCACTTGTAATTGCCCGTAATATTAAGCGTACCCTCGCCGTTTAGTGTCAGGTCTGTTTTGCTGAATATTGCGCCGTCAATGTTGGTGTCCTTAAAATCGCCTGTGTACGAAGTGCCGTCCGATAGGGTGTTGGTTGTGCCCTTGTAGGCGGTTATAAATACCTTATCGGCTGATTCTATATAAATCGCAGGGCCGGATGTATTGGAGACAGTCGCGTTTTTCAAAATTATACGCACCTTTGCGGTATCGGGAGCGGATACGGTAATGCTCTCGTGCTCGCCGCTTACAACATAAGTGCCCTCGGCGGTTATTTTAACCGCCTTTTCGCTGTCCTTTACCGTTGTTGCTTCCGATTCGTCGTAATCATAGGTCGTATCCTTATTTGAAAACTCAAAATCCATATCGTCGGTGGAAATTTCGGTTACCGCCGACATATTGTTTATATTATTCGTTCCGCTTGCCGTGTCTTTCTTCCCGCAGGAGGAAAGCAGCAGGCAGGCGCATAAGGTCAAAACAGGTATTACCGTTTTTTTCATAAGTCATCACAGCTCCTCTGTAACGGTGGCGCGGCAGTTGCTCACAATATCAAGGTTGCCGTTTCTGCACCGTATTTCGTCAATAAGTTCTTTTTCACATTCGGGGTTTTTAAGCTCCAAGGTGTAGGTCAGCTGGTAAAGACTGCCCATATTCGAGGTTTTAACGCGGCGCAGCTTGTGCGATACCGTAAGCTTTTCAAAAATATCGTCAAACACGCCTGTGAAATTAAGATCCTCGGGTATGGTTACCTTAAGCTCGCGCACATTATCGGGCTGCTCGCCGAAGCGGCTTAAGGTGTAAATTATATTAGCGCCGCAAATTAAGGCGACAAAAATTATCGCCACGCCTATATAACCCACGCCGCAGGCAAGCCCCGCCGCCATTGCCGTGAAAACGCCGATAATTTCCTTTGCGCTGCCGGGGGCTGAGCGAAAGCGCACCAATGAAAACGCGCCCGCAACCGCTACGCCCGTGCCGAGGTTTCCGTTTACAAGCATTATTACCGCCTGCACCGTAAAGGGCAGCAGCGCCACCGCAACGGCAAAGCTTTTTGAGCAGCTGTTTTTAAACATATGGCTGAGCGAGAGCGCCAGCCCCGCAAGTAAAGATACAACGGTACACGCCGCGAAAGCCCCCGGGGTTATTCCTTTGGTTATTACTGTTGAAAATATACTGTCAAGCACAGTATTCGCCTCCCAATGTTATTATTTTTTTGTTTTCACTCGTCAGCAGTCCGTTTTTATACGCTGTGCCGTATTTTGAAAAGGACGTGGGGTAAATTTTAAATTCATTCAGCATTTCCGCAACCCACATAGGCATAGCGCCCGCAGTCTTGACTTCTAAAACATACAGCCCGTTTTCAAGCACTCGTTCGCCATAAATGCCCTTTTCAAGGTCTAAATCCCAGCCGCGCGCCAAAATATTGCTGTCAAAGGTGATTCGCACTTCTCGGTTTGTTCGGTCGTAAAACGCTTCGCGGTCGTAAAAAATATCCGCAGCGGGCTTTAAGCTACCGTAAAACCGCTTGAAATAATCTATTTCCTTTAAGATCCGGCTGTTTTCGATTCCACTGTCCTCGCCCGACATATAGCTTTTTATATCCGTATACGGTGCGCTTATTCTTCTTTTAAAAACAACGCCCTTGTATTTCTTTTTAAGCTCTAAAAAGCAGGGCTTATCGGCAGTCGGCACTCCGTAGCTGCGCAGCCGCAGCTTTTCCTTATATATCGGCTTATCGAGCGACGCGCGTATCAGCCTGTTATCGGGCGTATCGTAATAAAGGCTGCAAACGCGGCTTTTGCCGTATTCATCAGGCACGGCGTTGTAGGTCAGGTAATTTTTCAGCTCTTCATACTGCTCGCCGTTTATTATATACTTCTTTTCATAGCGCTTGAATACTGTTTGAAACATTTTCACCGCCCCTTTCCGTTTGATTTAAGTATAGGCGGGCAATTTCATACGGTTATGAACAAAGTTTGAACAAGTTTAACGGCTTTTTAACATTTTTTTGCCTGAAAATATTGACAGAACAAGTCGAAAAATATATAATGTACAATGTATATTTATTTATTCTGCTGTTGTGAAAAAGGGGACTGTTATGAGCAGACTACGCAGATTTTTATGTGTGCTTTTATCGTTTGTAATTGTAGTAGTAACGGCGCTCGGCTGTGCACTTGCAACCGCAGCGGCGGCAAGGCTCGCTTATATTGACAGCGACCTCAACATTCGTGCCGACGCAACCACCGCCAGCCGCCTGCTTGGCAAAACCGGCAGTGAAAAGGTATGGGTTACTCTGAACAGTGAGAAGGTCGGCGAGGGTAATTATACGTGGTATAACATTACGTATAACGGTATAACCGGCTATGTAAGGGGCGATTATGTTTTTGAAATAAAGGAAATTGCCGCCGATAAGGATTTTGAAACGCAGCTAAACGCTTTTCCCGAAAGCTACCGCAGCGCCCTGCGTGCGCTGCATGCGGCTTACCCGAACTGGCAGTTTCATGCGGAGAATGTAAGCTTAACCTTAGATGATGCCGTGGAGCTTGAAATCACAAAATCCACAAAGCTTATAAGAACATCCTATAAATCCTACCTTTCAATGGGGCCCGGGGCGTTTGATTACGATAAAAACGCTTGGGTGCTGCATGATACTGATTGGTATGTCGCGTCGCGCGAGGTAATAAAATATTATATGGACCCGCGCAACTTTTTAAGCTCCGATACGGTATTTACGTTTATGAACCACAAGTGCGATATGGCGGATAAGGCGGAACGGCAAAGGTTGGAAACGGCGCTCAGGGCGCTTGTTAAAAATTCGTTCCTTAACACGGAGGATTACATAAAGTGGATTATGTCCGCTGCGGATAAAACAGGCTATAATCCGCTTGTAATGGCGGCAAAGATAATTCTTGAGCTCGGAAGATGGGCGGGCGATTCCGATTTTATTTCGGGCAAATACCCCGGCTTTGTGGGATATTATAACTATTTCAACATAAGGGCGTGGGGCTCTTCAAAGGCCCAAAAGGTTGAAAGGGCATTGACATATGCAAAGTCAAAAGGCTGGGACACTCCCGAAAAGGCGCTTATAGGCGGCGCGGAGTTTTGCCTTAACGACTATACAAACATCGGGCAGAATACATATTATTATATGGACTACAATGTAAAGAACCCGAGCAGCATATCTCACCAATACGCCACTGCGGTGCACGACGCCGTAAGCAAGGGCAAGCTGGTGCTTCCCGGAATTACGGATAAAAGCATAAAGCTTGATTTTTACATACCGGTTTATAAAAATACGGGCGCTGTGGCTGCCCTGCCGAAGGAAAGCAACGAGCTTAACAACTACTATTTCAAGTCGCTTTCGGTCTCGGGGTTAACGCCGTCCTTCTCTATGTTTGTGTATGATTATGCCTTGGCGGTAAGCGGAGATACAAATATTGCCTATACCGTGCCCGACGGGGCGGCTTATGCGGGGAATACTTCGTTTAACCTTAAAAAGGGTGAAAACACCGTGGTGCTGCCCGTAAGGTCGCAAAGCGGATATACCAATGATTACACAATTACCGTTAAAGCCGATAAGGATTGCACGCTTACCGTGGGCGGAAGCGCGCCGCCGAAAGAAATTATGCGTGGCGACACTAACGGAGACGGCAGGGTAAACGGCAGAGATCTTGCAAACATACAGATGCATATTTTAGGCATTAAAGCCCTTTCCGGCGATACTTTTACAAGAGGTGATACCAACAGCGACGGAAAGGTTAACGGAAGAGATTTAGCCAATGTGCAAATGCATATTTTGGGAATAAAGTCACTTACATAAAACGAACGGAGATTGATTATGAAAAAAGTATTTAAAAGCGCGGTTCTGTTAATGGCGGTAATAATGTTGATTGCATCCGCGGCGGTTTTCCCCGCCATGGCGGAAAACGCAATTATATCCTTTAATCCGTCAAAGCCCGCGGTAGGTCAGGATGTTACGGTTACTGTAACATTTAATCCCGGGGCTAAAATGTACGGCACGGATTTTACCGTTTCCTATAATCAGGATGTGCTGGAATACAAAAGTGCCGATTGCTCTGCGAATGCTGCGGGCGGCGGTATAGTAAAGGCAGCACCTGCGCCGTCGGGCGAGACAAAGGTAGCGTATAAATTCACATTTACCGCAAAAATGGCGGGTAATGCGGCTGTTTCGGTAAGCGGCGGCGTATTCGGTGAGGATAAGGATTATAATGTAGGCGCTTCCGCCACGCTCACCGTTTCCGACGCGGAAAAGCCGGGAGTAGCAACCCTTAAATCACTGTCGCTCAGTCAGGGAACGCTTTCTCCCGCGTTTACCTCCAAAAGAACAAGCTATACCGCAAAGGTCAAGTACGACGTTACCTCCTGCAAGGTGTACGCCGCCGCTACCGATGATAAAGCAACCGTTGCAGTGGGCGGTAAGGAGGCTCTTGAGGTCGGCAAAAACACACGTACCGTAACCGTTACGGCGCAAAACGGAACGCAGAAGACCTATACTATAGTTATAACCCGCTTAAAAGAGGACGAGGAAGACACCGAGAGCAAGCCCGAGGAAGAAACCAAAGCTCCCGAGGAAAATGCCGGTACAGCCGTTATAGACGGTGTGAATTATTCAATTGCGACCGACCTTTCGGGCTTTACGCTGCTGGGCGGCTTTAAAGCGACTACCGTTACCCGTAACGGTGCGGAGGTTGCCGCCGCGCAGGATACCGACGCTAACTACACCCTTTACTATTTAAAGGGCGAAAACAGCGAAAGCTATCAGCCCTACACCTTAGAAGCGGACGGAACAACATTTAAAAAGTTAAAATACGCAACATTCGGCAATAATACATATATATTTGAGGATATTCCCGAGAATAAGGCCGTGCCCGCGGGCTTTTATCAGGCAAGCGTTAAAATAGGCGATTTTGATATTTCGGCTTACAAAAGCCCCGACGACGGATACACCGATTTTTATTACTTATACTGTTTCTTTGACGGTAATTTTGCAACCTACCGTTACGACGCAAAAGAAAACGTATTGCAGCGCTGCCCGGAGTTCACCCTAAGTGATGTAAGCGCCGACGCACCCCAAAAGGGCGCGGGCTTTGCGGCACGTTTCGGTTCGCTTTCCGCCAATGCTAAGGTGATAGTAATAGGAATTGCTGCGGTTATAATCGCAGCGATAGCGCTTGTGGTTATGCTTATTATACGCATTGTAAAGCCGCAGCCCGACGAAACGGACGACGGCTACGATACGGATATGTTCACCAACGTATTTGATAATGTAACGATTGAGGACGGCAGCGAACCGAAAAAGGAAGCCGAAGAAAAAACCAAATAAAAGGAAGCGCTTTTAAATGTCACTTGAAAAAGGGATACACTATGTAGGTGTAAACGATTACGAAATAAGGCTTTTTGAGGGGCAGTACCTTGTGCCGAACGGCATGGCGTACAACTCGTATATAATAGCCGATGAAAAAACAGCGGTTATGGACTCGGTGGATAAGCATTTTGCCGCCGAATGGCTTGCGAATATCAAAAAGCTGTTAGGCGATAAAAAGCCCGATTACATTGTTATTCAGCATATGGAGCCTGACCATTCCGCAAGCCTTACCGATTTTTTGCGGGAGTACCCCGAAACAACCGTTGTTGCAAACGCCAAGGCTTTTGCTATGACAGATAACTTTTTCGGTAAGGGAATTTGCAAAAATACGCTTGTAATAAACGACGGCGATACACTGAGCCTCGGCGAGCGGCAGTTGAAATTTATTTTCGCGCCCATGGTGCACTGGCCTGAGGTCACCGTTACCTATGACGATAAGGATAAAACACTGTTTTCAGCCGACGGTTTCGGCAAATTCGGCACGCTTGATACAGACGAAGACTGGGCGTGCGAGGCGCGAAGATATTATTTCGGCATAGTGGGTAAATACGGCGCGCAGGTGCAGGCGCTGCTCAAAAAAGCGGCGGCGCTCGATATTGAAAAGATCTGCCCGCTGCACGGACCTGTGCTGAATGAAAATTTGGGCTATTATATCGGGCTTTACAACACCTGGTCCTCCTACGGGGTTGAAAGCGAGGGCGTTTGCATTGCCTACACCTCGGTTTACGGCAATACCGAAAAGGCGGCGGAGCTGTTGGCAGAGCGGCTAAAAGCCCTCGGCTGCCCGAAGGTGGCTATGAATAACCTTGCGCTGTGCGATATAGCAGAGGCGGTTGAGGACGCTTTCCGCTACGGCAAGCTTGTGTTAGCGTCGCCCACCTATAACGGCGATGTTTTCCCCTTTATGAAGCATTTTATTGACGCGCTTTGCGAGCGTAATTACCAAAACCGCACAATAGGACTTATTGAAAACGGCTCTTGGGCACCCATAGCCGCAAAGAAAATGCGCGCCGCATTTGAAAAAAGCAAAAATATTACTTTTACCGATACGACCGTCACCGTAACGTCAGCTCTTAATGATGACAGCCGCGAAAAAATCGACGCTTTGGCAAAAGAGCTTTGCCGATAAATAATTATTTTTAAGGGATGAATTATGAGAATTATTGTTGTTGGCTGCGGTAAGGTAGGATGCACCATAGTTGAGTCGCTTTTGTCCGAAGGACACGAAATAGTCGCAATGGATAACGACCCCGACGTGGTTTCCGAGCTTTCCAATATTTATGATGTTATGACCATTTGCGGCAGCGGTACGGATTCCGACGCGCTGCTTGAGGCGGGAGCGGATAAATGCGAGCTGATGATAGCCGTTACGGGCTCGGATGAATTTAATATGCTCAGCTGCTTTTTGGCTAAGCGTATGGGCACGGCGCATACGATAGCCCGCATACGCGGACCGGAATATAACGATAAGAGCCTTGCTTTCCTTAAAAAGGAGCTTGACCTTTCCATGACCATAAATCCCGAGCAGTTTGTGGCGCGGGAGCTTTTCAATGTTTTAAAGCTGCCCTCCGCCGTTAAGGTGGAAACCTTTTCGCGCGGCAATTTTGAAATGGTGGAGTTGGTTTTAAAGGAAAACAGCCCGCTTGACGGTATGAGCCTTACCGAGCTGCGCAAAAAGCACCCCGATAATTTCCTTATCTGCGCGGTGGAGCGCGGCGGCGAGCTTTATATACCCGACGGTAATTTTGTGCTTAAAAGCGGGGATAAAATAGGCATTACCGCATCTTCTACCGGCATACCTAAATTGCTCAAAAAATTGGGTCTTCTGCAAAAGCAGGCGCGCACGGTTATGATGCTCGGCGCTACAAGAACCTCGTATTATCTTTCAAGGCTGCTGATTTCGGGCGGTAACGCCGTTAAAATTATAGACGCCGACAGGGAACGCTGCAAGGAGTTCAGCGAAATATTGCCAGAGGCGGTTATTATAAACGGCGACGCGGCGCATCAGGAGCTGCTGCTTGAAGAGGGCATACGCAACGTTGACGCTTTTGCGGCGCTTACGGGGCTTGACGAAGAAAATATATTGCTTTCGTACTTTGCTTTGCAGCAGAATGTGCCTAAGGTAATAGCAAAAATAAACCGCCCCGAATTTGTGGGCACGGCGACGCGGCTCGGAATAGACACAATAGCTTCGCCCATGAAAACGGTGGCGGATGTTGCCGTGCAATATGCCCGAGCTCTTGAAAACTCGCTCGGCAGTAAGGTAGAGACACTTTATAAGCTTATGAACGGCAACGCCGAGGCGCTTGAATTTAAGGTGACCGCCGATTGCAGCATAATAAATATTCCGTTTAAGGAGCTGCCCACAAAGCCCAATATATTGGTTGCGGGAATAATTCGCGGCAGAAAAAGCATAATTCCCACGGGCGACGATATGATACGCTCGGGCGACAGGGTGGTTATTATTTCCGCCGGAAGACGTTTAAACGAGCTTTCCGAAATTGTGGAAAGGCAAAGGTAACCGCTTATGAATCGCAGAATGATTATTAACGCGGTGGGTCTTGTGCTGCGCGTTGAGGCGGCGCTGCTGCTTTTACCTGCCGTGGTGGGCGTGATTTACGGTGAAAGGCAGACTTGGCTCGCCTTTTTGCTCTCGGCGGCAATAAGCCTTGTATTGGGGATGCTGCCAAAGCTTTTTATAAAGCCGAGAACCCACGTTATTTACGCTAAAGAGGGCTTTATAATAGTGGCGTTTACCTGGATAATGCTCTCGCTTGTGGGGGCTTTGCCGCTGGTGCTCAGCGGCGCGTTAGCCTCATATGTTGACGCTTTTTTTGAAATTGTAAGCGGTTTTACCACCACGGGCGCATCGGTTATACCCGATGTTGAGGTATTATCTCACGGGGTGCTTTTCTGGCGCAGCTTTACCCACTGGGTGGGCGGTATGGGAATTATAGTTTTCGTTATGGCAATTCTGCCTAACGTTTCCGAGCGCCCCATACACATTTTAAGGGCGGAAATGCCCGGGCCTACCGTCGGTAAATTAGTGCCGCGAATAAAGGATACCGCGCTTATACTTTACATTATTTATATTGCAATGACCCTTATAGAAACGGTTATGCTGCTCTTCGGCGGAATGTCGTTTTTTGAAGGCCTGCTGCACGCCTTCGGTACTGCGGGTACGGGCGGTTTCGGTTTAAAACGGGACAGTATTGCCGGCTATTCGCCCTATATTCAGTGGGTAATAACCGCATTTATGATACTTTTCGGCATAAACTTCAACCTTTACTATTTAATGCTTTTGAAAAAATTCAAAGCGGCGTTTTCAAGCAGCGAGCTGTGGTATTTCTTCGGAATAGTTTTGTCGGCAACGGCGCTTATAGCCTGGAATATCCGGCATTTATTCGGCGGGATTGAAGAAACGGTGCGCACGGCGGCTTTTCAGGTGGCATCGGTTATTTCCACCACCGGCTACGCAACGGCGGATTTTAACCTATGGCCCAACCTTTCAAAAAATATACTCTTTATTCTTATGTTTATAGGCGGCTGCGCAGGCTCTACCGCAGGCGGTATTAAGGTATCGCGCATAGTGCTGCTTTTCAAGCTTATAAGCAACGAGGTCAAGCGTATGCTGCACCCGCGCTCTGTGTCTTCCTTAAGGTTTGAGGGCAAAACGGTGGACGGCCACACCCGCAAGGGAGTGAGCAATTATTTCCTTATCTACTTTGTTTGCCTGCTTGCAATCTTTTTGGCTTTAAGCTTTGAACCCTTTGATTTTGAAACCAATTTCACCGCCGCGGTTACCTGCTTTAATAACGTAGGTCCGGGCTTCGGTGCGGTAGGACCGACAGGCGGATTCGGGGATTATTCGGCGTTTGCAAAAGTTGTGCTTTCCTTTGCAATGCTGCTGGGCAGACTTGAAATTTTCCCGATAATAATAGCCCTTGCTCCCGTTTCATGGGCAAGAAACAAGTGATATAAGTTTAATATATAATAAACGCAGCAGTCGGCGGGAAATTAAATTTCCCGCCGACTGCTGCGTTTGCCGTTTGAGCGGCATCTGCTTTATTGCTGCTTGAATATCAGTTTATCAATTAAGGCGGAGATTCTGTCTCCGTAAGTCGGGCTGACCGCCCATTTGCCGCCGAGATCGGTCACATGGGTGGCGCAGCCGCGATTGACATAAATAAAGCGTGGGTCAACGCACGGATTTTTCAGGCTGTCCTTTGAAGCGTATGCTTTCAGGTGCTGAATATGTGCCATTATGCCCGTGCGTGCATCTTTAAAGACTGCGCCTTTTTCTCCTTTGCCTGTGGCGCCTATACCCGCAAAGTTAAATTGGGTAGGCAGCACATCCCCGCCGTATCTCAACCAGCCCGTTTCGTGCATAGCCTGGCAGAAAGCAACCTCGGGCTTTACACCCTCAAAGTTTGCCTCATCACAGTAGAGCTTGCAAAATTCTCTTAATGTGGCAGGCGCTGCGCTGCGTTTATCGCCGAGAGCGTTCAGGTAATCGTTATAGCTGTATTTAGAATTGGTATTGTAAAACTCCACCATTCTGTCAATGCTTGCCTGCTGCGAGTCCATTATCGCGTAAACTCCGTCTATTGTAAAGGCTTGAGCGGGGGAATTGTTTTTGCGGTAGAGGTGTATATTCGTGCCGTTTGCGGTGTCGGCATTGTATACGTCTATCGCCTTTCCGTTACATCTTGAAATTATTGTGTAGGTGGAATCTTCGTTTTCTTCTATTATCCACCTTTGGGCAAGCGAATCATTAAAGGTAAACTGCTGCAGGTTTGTTCCGTCATTATACCTTGCGGCCGTCACATCAAGCGACATTCCCGATAAAACCGAGGTGATCTTGTAATAACCGAGTGTGGTTTTTTCTATTCTGAACCTTTGCGCAGGTGAATTGTTATTTTCAAAAAGCCAGATGTTACCGCCCGATTTTGTGCTTGCGTTCGCTACATCCATAACAGACTTTCCGCCGTTAAGAGACGAGCCGAATCTATATACGCCGCTTTTTATATCTGCGTATTTCTCGTTTATAAGTATAAACTTCTGCGCGTCGCTTCCGTTGGGCTGATAGACTTGAATGTTGGCAAGGTTTTTGGCGCGTCCGTTCTCAACATCCATGCAAAGTCCGTTGGCTCGGGAGATAAAGCTGTAGCTTGCGTCGCTGTTTTGCTTTAATATCCATTTTTGATTTACAGAGCCGGTCGATTCATACTGGTATACGTTTGCACCGTAATTTACGGCTGTTTCGTTTACGGTAAGGACTTTATGCGAACCCTGATTTTCAATGGTATAATACCCGTTACTGTACTTTAAATCGAATATCTGTGCGTCGGAACGGTTTTCATCGTATATTTGGCAGTTGGCGTTATTTTCTCTGCCGGCGCTGTATATATCAAGCACCTTGTTTACATCAAGCTTGTTTGCAATAAGAACCGATTTATCCCCTATATTTTGCGAAGCGGGAACAAATAAAAACTTTTGGTTTTCCGTGCTGCCGTATTCGGCGAGCTTTAAGCTCTCATCACAAGTGATGAATTTTTCACCGTTTCTTATGCAGTAAAATTCGGTATTGTTAACGCCGTTTAAGGTCCACTTCTGGTCGGCGTTCGAGGCGGAGTATTTTTCAAGCGTTACTTCCCCGTCCTTTTTTGTAAGGGCAAGACCTGTTGACTTATTTATTATTTTATATGTACCGTTGTTTGCCGTGCTTACCTCGAAAAGCTGATTGTTGCCTCCTGTTTCGGCAGCCAAACCGACAGCGCCATCATTTTCTCCCAAAACGGACTGTTTATCCGACATGGGCGCGATTAAATACGTGCCGTTTGTTAATGTGACGGATCTTTTAATTTCGCCGGGCAGCTCAAAATATTTACTGAATATAAAGGCTTGAGCGGGGGAATTGTTTTTGCGGTAGAGGTGTATATTCGTGCCGTTTGCGGTGTCGGCATTGTATACGTCTATCGCCTTTCCGTTACATCTTGAAATTATTGTGTAGGTGGAATCTTCGTTTTCTTCTATTATCCACCTTTGGGCAAGCGAATCATTAAAGGTAAACTGCTGCAGGTTTGTTCCGTCATTATACCTTGCGGCCGTCACATCAAGCGACATTCCCGATAAAACCGAGGTGATCTTGTAATAACCGAGTGTGGTTTTTTCTATTCTGAACCTTTGCGCAGGTGAATTGTTATTTTCAAAAAGCCAGATGTTACCGCCCGATTTTGTGCTTGCGTTCGCTACATCCATAACAGACTTTCCGCCGTTAAGAGACGAGCCGAATCTATATACGCCGCTTTTTATATCTGCGTATTTCTCGTTTATAAGTATAAACTTCTGCGCGTCGCTTCCGTTGGGCTGATAGACTTGAATGTTGGCAAGGTTTTTGGCGCGTCCGTTCTCAACATCCATGCAAAGTCCGTTGGCTCGGGAGATAAAGCTGTAGCTTGCGTCGCTGTTTTGCTTTAATATCCATTTTTGATTTACAGAGCCGGTCGATTCATACTGGTATACGTTTGCACCGTAATTTACGGCTGTTTCGTTTACGGTAAGGACTTTATGCGAACCCTGATTTTCAATGGTATAATACCCGTTACTGTACTTTAAATCGAATATCTGTGCGTCGGAACGGTTTTCATCGTATATTTGGCAGTTGGCGTTATTTTCTCTGCCGGCACTGTATATGTCAAGCACCTTGTTCGGATCAAGCTTGCTTGCAACAAGAACCGATTTATCTCCTATATTATCTGAAACGGGTACAAATAAGAACCTTTGGTTTTCCGTGTTGCCGTATTCTGCAAGCTTTAAGGTATTATCACAGGTGAGGAAATTTTCATTGTTTTCAATGCAGTAAAATTCGGTGTTTTTAACGCTGTTCAGCGCCCATTTTTGATTGGCTGCATCGGAGTATTTTTCAAGCGTTACTTCTCCGTCCTTTTTTGTAAGGGCAAGACCTGTTGACTTATTTATTATTTTATATGTACCGTCGTTCGTCGCGCTGATATTGAAAAGCTGACTGTCTTCCCTTGTTTCCGCAGCTAAGCCGACAACGCCGTTATTTTCTCCCAAAACCGACTCTTTATCCGACATGGCGGTAATTAAGTATGTGCCGTCGGCAATCGGGGGGTCCTGCTTTTTCCGCAGATTGTAGTGCTTTGCAACGGCGCTCGCGTCGGCTATGCCCAATTTTTTCAGTTTTGCGTCGGTGCTTAAAAAGTCATTGTAATCGGTATTTGTGCTGATAAATGCATGCTCTACTATAAGCCCCATTATACCTCTGAGTCTTGAAGATATTAAAAGGGTGTAATAATCCGCCAAATGACCGTCGTCATATGTCTCGCCGTCGGTGCTGTTTCTTGTTTTGGCACCCCTGTTACTTATTCCGAGTGAAGCAAGGTTGGAAAGAATACCTTCTGCCAAAAGCTTGCCCTGCGTATGAAATTCGTGGTAGTAGCGGCTTTCGTTCTGGTAGTATACCTCCGCCCCGCGAACGGATTTATCTTCATTTGCATTACAATGAACGCTTATAATCACGTCTGCGCCGTAGTTTTCTGCCGCCTCTGCGCGCTTGCGTAGGCCATCGCCGCCTGTACCGAGACTTTTATCGGTATTATCGCACCTTGTCATATAAACCTTTACGCCCGCATAGGTTTCAAGCTCCGCCTTGAAATACTGCGCTATTTTCAGGTTTACTTCCCGCTCGTTAACATGATATGTCTGGTTGCTTGAGCCGGGGTCGTCGCCGCCGTGGCCCGGGTCTATAACAACCGTAATATACGGTTTAGCGGTCTCGGCGCTTGCGGTAAAGCCCGTAACCATAAAGGTTGCTAACATTAAAACAGATAGTGCAATTGAAATTAAGCGTTTCATTTTTTTCCTCCGTGCATGAATTGCTTATTGATTTCGGCGGCTGACAACCGCTGATATTTTAACATAATAAATTGTATCACAGCGGCATTGTCGTGTCAAGAAATAACGGCGGTCAAAACAGCATTTCCGTCAATCTTTTTTTAGTGTTAAGAGTGGGGTCGGCTATTACGCGCTTTCGCAAAAATTCGAGCTTTTCGCCGACTTCCCTGCCGCTTATACCGAGCTTTTTAAGGTCCTCGCCGCATATTTTAAGGTCGGAAATTTTATAAGGCTCGGCGTTTTTTATTATTTCCGATAGCATATTCCGCACGTTTTCGCAGTCCTTGCCGCAAGCCGCCTTATAATCAAAATAATTTCCGACCGATAGGGGCGAGGTTAAATAAAGCATTTCCTTGATTTCGGTTTTCGTGCTCGGAAACGGCATATTCAGAAGTGCGAGCATATCCCGCGCGGCTTTTTTGGTTTTGTTCGGCACTTTCAAAAAGTCCAGCGTGGCTGTAACCTCCGCCCCACCCGAATAAAGAAAGGCGAAAAGCTTTGTATCAGCCGAGCTTAAAAGCGGCAATACACCGTAATCGGGGGCAGTATTAAGCCCTAAAAAGCCAAGCCCGCCAATATCGGTCAGCGGTTTTAATGCGGCGGGGTTTTTACCGCAAACGGTTTTTAAAAGCTCGGAATAAATCCGCTCGGCGCTTACGTTTTTAAGCGTGGGCGCATACTCCAAAGCCGCCTTAAGGGTGTTTTCTTCAATATTAAACCCCAAAACCGAGGAAAAGCGGAAAAGCCGCAAAATTCTCAGCGCGTCTTCGTAAAATCGGCGTTCGGGCTCACCCACCGCGCGCAAAATGCGGTTCTTTATATCATCCTTACCGCCGAAAAAGTCCTTTAAGCCGTCAACCTTGTTATATGCCATCGCGTTTACGGTAAAATCGCGGCGGGCAAGGTCCTCGCGCAGGCTTTTTACGAAAATTACGCTGTCGGGGCGGCGGTGGTCGCGGTATTCGCCGTCGGTTCGGTAGGTAGTTACCTCGTTCGGCACGCCGTTTATAATAACCGTAACCGTGCCGTGCTTTATGCCCGTGGGCACGGTTTTTTCAAACAGCGATATAACGGCCTCTGGCTCGGCAGAGGTGGTAATGTCAAAATCATGCGGAGTATCGCCGTTCAGCATATCGCGCACGCAGCCGCCCACGGCATACGCCTCATAGCCGTTTTTTTGCAAGGTTTCAATAATATATTCGGTGTCGCTCGGTAAAAATAGCATAATTTTTATTTTCCTTTCAAAAAAGGGTTTATTTTTTTGCCGTTTAGCAATATAATAATAAGTAATAATGTTTTTAAGGAGACCGATTATGAAGCAGCTTCGCGATGAGGATAAGATCATAACACAGGTAAAGCATATTCATATGATAGGCATAGGCGGCAGCGGAATGTGCCCGCTTGCCGAAATACTGCACGGTAAGGGGTACATCCTTACGGGGTCGGATAATAACGAAAGCGATCCTTTAACCAGAATTAAAAACCTCGGCATAAAGGTTTATATGGGGCACAGGGCTGAAAACATAAAGGGCGCGGAGCTTGTGGTGTACTCCGCCGCAATAGCCGCCGATAACCCCGAGCTTTGCGCTGCGCGCGAGCAGGGCATACCCACAATGGAGCGCTCGCATATGTTAGGCGCGCTTACCCGCCACTTTGATAATGTTATAGGGGTGTGCGGCACGCACGGCAAAACCACCGTTACCTCTATGATAACACAAATTTTAATTTTAAACAAGATGGATCCTACCGCGGTTATAGGCGGAAAGCTGCCGCTTATAAATTCAAACGGTATTTCGGGTAAATCGGAAACAATGGTTTGCGAATCCTGCGAGTTTGTTGATACCTTTTTGCAGCTCTCGCCCGATATTGCGGTGCTGCTTAATATAGATAACGACCACCTTGACTATTTCAAGACTATGGAGAATATGACCCTTTCTTTCCATAAATTTTTGAAAATGGCGAAAACGGCGTATATAAACGGGGATGACAGCCGCGTTTTAACCGCCGCAAAGGATATTGAGGCGGATATTATTACCTTCGGCTTCGGGAAAGAGAATTTTTACCGCGCCGAAAATATAGAAAGCCGCAAGCGCGGGTTTGCGTTTGATGTGATAAAGAATAACGAAAAAATAATAAATATTGAAATGCACATACCGGGTAAACACAATGTTCTAAACGGGCTTGCCGCTTTTGCCGTGTGCTTTGATATGGGCGTCTCGGCGGACGGAATTAAGAGCGCAATTGAAAAATTTACGGGCGCGGGCAGACGTTTTGAATTTTTGGGCGAGTACGACGGCTTTATGTTAGCCGACGATTACGCCCACCACCCGACCGAAATTAAAGCCACCCTTACCGCTGCAAAGGAGCTTGATTATAATAACGTTATAGCGGTGTTTCAGCCCTTTACCTTTTCGCGCACCGCGCTTTTAAAGGACGATTTTATAAAGGCGCTCTCCATTGCCGATAAGGTGATACTCACCCCGATTATGGGCTCGCGCGAGAAAAACACCTACGGCATTAAAAGCGAGGATTTGGCGGCGGGGCTTCGCGATGTTTGCGTAGTGGACGGGTTTGAAAATATAGCCGATAAGATTGAAGAAATCGCCCAACCCGGTGATTTGGTTATTACAATGGGCGGCGGCGATATTTACAAGGCGGCGCACATTATACAAGGCAGGCACGCCGAATGACCGAAAAGCTATACGATAAGGACTCTCATTTAAAGGAATTTACGGGCGCGGTATTATCCTGCGAAAAGGCGGGAGAAAAATATGCCGTAGTTTTAAACCAAACCGCATTTTTCCCCGAGGGCGGCGGTCAGCAGAGCGACCGCGGATATATAGGCGACGCGTATATATCTGACGTGCAGATAAAAAACGGCGAAATACTGCACTACGCCGATAAGCCGCTGAGTGTGGGACAAGCCTATGACTGTAAAATAGATTTTGATTTTCGCTTTCGCAATATGCAGAACCACTCGGGCGAGCATATAATTTCGGGAATAGTGCACCGCCTTTACGGCTTTAATAATGTAGGCTTTCATTTGGGAGCGGAAATGACAATGGACTTTGACGGCGAGCTTACAAGGCGGCAGCTTGACGAAATTGAGGACCTTGCAAACAAAGCGGTGTATGAAAATCTGCCTGTAAAAGCCTACTACCCGACCGACGAAGAGCTTAAACAACTTGATTACAGAAGCAAGCTTGATTTAAAGGAAAATGTGCGCATAGTGGAAATTAAGGGCGTGGACGTTTGCGCCTGCTGCGCGCCGCACGTTAAGGCAACGGGCGAAATAGGCGTTATAAAAATTCTGGATTTTGAAAAATACAAGGGCGGCGTAAGGCTGCTTGTAAAATGCGGGGCGGACGCACTGCGGGATTACCGCGAAAAGTACAAAAACGTATTGGAAATATCAAATCTGCTCTCCGCCAAGCAGTTTGAGGTTTCGGCGGCGGTTGTGCGACTGAATGAGCAGTTATCAGCTGAGAAAGCGGAAACAGCCGCGCTTAAAAAACGCCTGATTGCCGAAAAGGCGGCGGGCTTTGCGCCGGATACAGATAAAACCGCCGTTTTTGAAGACGGGCTTGATATTAAGGAGCTGCAATTATTAGCCGACGCGCTGTGCAAAAAGGCTGGCGGCATACGCGGCGCGTTTTCGAAAACGGACGGCGGCTTTGCCTTTGCAATATGTGGCGAGGAAACCGCACTCGGAGAATTTTTTGCGAAATTCAAAGCCGCGCTTAACGTTCGCGGCGGCGGCAGAAACGGCATAAGGCAGGGCACTGTGTGCGCCGACCGCGCGGAAACGGAAAGGTTTTTTACAGAATAAAAATAAGGGTGATGTTTAAATGGCAAAAACACGTACAAAGAGACAGCAGGCAATTGTAAAACGACGAATTTTTTTAACCTGCTGCGCGGCGGTGCTGCTGGCGGTAGCGGCGATTGTGGCGTTTTCGGTAAACGCGATTTTAAAATCGGGCGATAAAAAGAAGCCCGATAATTCGCAGAGCACCGATTCTTCAAAGGCAGAAAGCGTTGTAATACCCGAAACTGCTGCAAGGGTAATATCAACGGGCGATATTATGGTGCACTCAACCCAGGTGGACGGCGCGAGAACGCAATCGGGCGAATACGATTTCAGCCCGTATTTCAAAAATCTTTCCTCTTACTTTAAGGCGGCGGATCTCTCGGTTGCAAACCTTGAGGTCACCTTCGGCGGTACGGAATCGGGTAAATACAGCGGTTACCCCGCCTTTAACACACCCGACAGCCTTGCCGATACCATAAAGGATTCGGGGCTTAATTTCCTTATAACCTCGAACAACCACTCCTACGATACGGGGCTTTTCGGGCTTAAGCGCACGGCGCAGGTATTAAAGCAAAAGGGAATTGAGTTTATAGGCACAAGGGAGCTTGAAACCGACCCCGCTTACGCCGTAAAGGAGATAAACAACATAAAAATAGGGCTTGCCGATTACACCTACGAAACCTCGGGTCAAACCCCCGGCAGGAAATACTTAAACGGCGCTATAATAGCCGAGGAGGCTAACAACCTTATAAACAGCTTTTCGTATGACAGAATAGACGAATTTTACGCCGAGGCTGAAAAGGTAATAAGCGAAATGAAAACGCAGGGCGCGGAGTATATTGTGTTTTATATGCACTGGGGCAACGAATACCAGACAAGCCCCAACACCTGGCAGAAAACCATAGCGCAAAAGCTTTCAAACTTGGGCGTTAATATGATAATAGGCAGCCACCCGCACGTTATTCAGCCAGTGGAGCTTATCCGCCCCGAGGGCGGCGAGGGCTATACCATATGCCTTTATTCCACGGGAAACTGCATTTCAAATCAGCGACAGGAGCTGCTTAAGGACTGCCCTTCGGGTCATACCGAAGACGGCTTATTATTTGATTTCACCCTTAAAAAGAATAAGGACGGCGTAGCCCTTTCGGACCTGAAAATTGTGCCTACTTGGGTGGATAAATATAAGCAATCGGGTCATAACGGTTATTTATATACCGTTTACCCGCTTGAAAGCGCAAACGACGGCGCGGAGAAATTCGGGCTGACGGGCACTGCGGCGACAAAATCGGCTAAATCCTACGAAAGAACCAAGGCGATTGTGGCGGCGGGACTTACGCAGTGTCAGCAGCAGATAGGCTGCAATATTACTTTTCAGTAAAGGAACTGATAAAAAATGATGGACGAACAGGTTAGAAAATTAGTTTGCTACGGGCTTGAAAAAGGGCTTTTCACAGAGCGGGACGAGATATACGTTACCAACCGTATTCTTGAAATTCTGCAGCTTGACGAATATAACTGCGATACCGCGTTTGAGGGCGTAAATCTTGAAGAAACGCTGAAAGCCCTGCTTGATTACGCCGCCGAAAAGGGACTGACGGAAAACGACACCACACACCGCGATTTATTTGATACAAAGCTTATGGGGGCTTTAATGCCGAGACCGAGCGAGGTCACGAATAGGTTTAAGGAGCTTTACGCCGAATCTCCCAAGGCTGCTACCGATTATTTTTATACATTAAGTCAGGACAGCGACTACATACGCCGCTACCGCGTGGCAAAGGATATAAAATGGCTGACTGCAACGCCCTACGGCGAGCTTGAAATTACCATAAATCTTTCAAAGCCCGAAAAAGACCCGAAGGCGATAGCCGCCGCCAAAAACGCGCCGCAGGCGGGCTACCCCAAATGTATGCTCTGCCGCGAGTGCGAGGGCTATGCGGGCAGAATAAACTTCCCCGCAAGGCAGAACCACCGCGTTATACCCATTACCATAAACGGCAGCGACTGGTGCTTGCAGTATTCGCCTTATGTTTACTATAACGAGCACTGCATTGTGTTTAACGCAAAGCATACGCCCATGGCTATAAACCGCGCATCGTTTAAAAAGCTGCTCGATTTTGTATCGCAGTTCCCGCATTATTTCGTAGGCTCAAACGCCGATCTGCCTATTGTGGGCGGCTCGATTTTAAGTCACGACCATTTCCAGGGCGGCAACCACACCTTTGCAATGGCAAAAGCGCCTGTTGAAACCGAGCTGCAGTTTGACGGTTTTTCGGATATTGAGGCGGGCATTGTTAAGTGGCCTATGTCGGTAATACGCCTGCGCTCGGAGAACACCGAAAGATTGGTTGAGCTTGCCGATAAAATACTTACCTGCTGGAGAGGTTATTCCGACCCCGACGCCTTTATATTTGCCGAAACCGACGGCACGCCGCACAACACAATAACCCCGATAGCAAGAAAAGCGAACGGCAAATTTGAACTTGATTTGGTGCTGCGCAACAATATCACCACGGCTGAACACCCTCTCGGTGTTTTCCACCCGCACGCAGAGCTGCACCACATTAAAAAGGAAAATATAGGACTTATTGAGGTTATGGGGCTTGCAGTGCTGCCCGCGCGCCTTAAAAACGAAATGGCGCTGCTCGAAAAGGCAATGCTTGAAAACCGCGATATACGTAAAGACAAGGTGCTTTCAAAGCACGCCGATTGGGCTGACGAAGTGCGCCGAAAATACGGCGAACTGACCGATAGCAATATAAGCGGAATAATAAGGGATGAAATAGGGCTTGTGTTTGCCCGCGTGCTTGAGCACGCAGGCGTTTTCAAGCGTACTGAAGAGGGCAAAAGCGCGTTTTTGAAATTTGCCGCGGGAGTTAATAAATGTTCATAACCGTTTTTACCCAGGTATCCGTTTTAATGCTTATGATAGCGGTGGGCTATATTGCGGCAAAGGCGGGAATTATGACCGAGGCGGGCGCCGCCTGCTGCACCGATATTGCGCTTATAATAGCAACGCCCTGCGTTATTATAAAATCGCTTATGCGCAGGTTTGACGCGGCGGTTATGAAATCGCTGCTGCTTGCCGTTGCTTTGACCCTTTTGGTGCAGGTGCTTATGATTACTCTCGGTACGCTGCTCCTTCGCTCAAAGGACTTAAAACGGCAGAGAACCCTGCGTTTCGGCTCGATTTTCGCAAACTGCGGCTTTATGTCTTTACCCTTACAGGAGGTAATGCTGGGGGCTGACGGCACGCTTTACGGCTCTGCCTATGTTATAATGTTTAACCTTGTGGTGTGGAGCTACGGCGTTTACCTTATAAGCGGCGACAAACGCTACATACAGCCTAAAAAGCTATTTTTAAACCCCGGTATTGCGGGGCTGCTTATAGGGCTTATAATTTTCGTGTTTTCCGTTCCCGTGCCGCAGGTGCTCTCATCTACCGTAAATTACCTTGCGGCAATATACACCCCGCTGCCCATGCTTATAATCGGCTATCATTTAAGCAAAACAAACGTATTTAAGGCGTTTAAGGATTTCAAGTGCATTGCGGCGGTTGCGCTGCGGCTGCTCGTTTATCCGCTTGTGTCACTCGGGGGCTTATATCTTTTGGGAATACGCGGCACGCTGCTTGTATCCATAGTAATTTCCGTAAGCGCGCCCGTTGCCGCAATTACAACAATGTTTTCGGGTAAATTCGGCGGGGGCGATACGCCGCTTTCGGTCGATATGGTGTCGCTCAGCACGGTTGCATCAATTATTACAATGCCTGCGGTTATAACATTAGCGCAGCTTTTGGCGTAGTAATTGCAATTATTCACAATTTGTTTAATAATTTTGTAAATTTGTTTGGTATTATGGTTTAGAACCAAATTTTATGCTTGGAGGAATATAAATGATCGAAGTAACCGGACTCAGCAAAAGGTACGGTACTTATCTCGCCGTTAAGGATGTAAGCTTCAGCATCGAAAAGGGCGAGGTTATCGGCTTTTTGGGTCCAAACGGAGCAGGTAAGTCCACAATAATGAATATACTTACCGGCTATCTTTCACTTACACAGGGCAAGGTGGAAATTGACGGCTACGATATTGCCGAATACCCCGAGGACGCAAAGCGCAGAATAGGCTATCTGCCCGAAATACCGCCGCTTTATACCGATATGAAGGTGCGCGAGTATTTAAACTTTATTTACGACCTTAAAAAGGTAAAATTTCCGAAAAAACCGCATATTGACGAGATTTTAAGGCTTGTTAAGATAGACAACGTGCAAAACCGCCTTATAAAGAACCTTTCAAAGGGCTACCGCCAGCGCGTAGGCTTTGCCCAGGCGCTTATAGGCAACCCCGACGTACTTATTCTTGATGAACCTACCGTCGGTCTTGACCCCAAGCAGATAATCGAGATAAGAAACCTTATAGCACGTCTCGGTAAAAACCACACTATTATTCTGTCATCGCACATACTTTCCGAAATTCAGGCGGTGTGCAAGCGCGTAATAATTATAAACAAGGGGCAGATAATTGCCGACGATACGCCCGAAAACCTTTCAAACAAGCTGTCGAGCGACCACTCCCTTATTGCGCGCATAGTTGCGGGCGAGCAGGAAATGATTGACGCTTTAAGCACCGTTAAGAGTGTAAAATCGGTTACATCCCTCGGCAGAAAAGAGGACGGCTCTTTCGATTTCCTTATAGAGCCTGAGCACGGTGAGGATGTGCGCGCAGAGGTTTTCAAGCGCATAGTATCCCGCGGGAAGACCCTTTTATCGCTTACAAGCAACAAGGTGTCTCTCGAACAGATATTCCTGCGGCTTACAGAGGCTGCCGATAACGACGAGGCAAAGCGTATGCTCGGAATAACCGAAAAAACGGAAACGGCGGAGAAGCCGAGCGTTGAAATAGCCGAGGACGGCAGCGTTACCGTTAAATCGGAAAATGCAGAGGAGGCAGAGCAATGAGCGCGGTATTTAAAAGAGAATTTAGGGCGTATTTCACAACGCCCATAGGCTTTATTGTATTGGCGGCGTTTTACTTCTTTTTAGGGCTGTATTTTTCAATGATATACAGCTACGGCAGCCCCGATATTGCAACGGTAATAGTTGCAATGTCCACCGTTATTGTGTTCACCATGCCGGTGCTTACAATGCGGCTTATGAGCGAGGACAGGCGGCAAAAGGTGGATCAGGCGCTGCTTACAGCCCCCGTAAGCCTTACATCCATTGTGCTCGGCAAATTTTTCGCGGCGCTTGCGGTTTTCGCAATCGGCTTTGCGCCCACGGTTATTTTTGAAATAATCGTAGCTTCGTATGTAAGCGTAAACATTATGTCGTATATATATGCGCTTTTCGGTATGATGCTGCTCGGCAGCGCGCTTATTTCAATAGGTATGTTTATATCGTCCCTTACCGAAAGCCCGGTAATTTCCGCTATACTTACCCTTGTAATCAATATACTTGTGCTTTATATGTCCAACTTTGCAAGTATGATAAAGGTTTCGTGGATCGCTACGGTAGTGGAAAAGGCGGCGTTTATAAGCGCTTTTGAAAATTTCGGCGAAAATATACTGTCTGTTGCGGATATTCTTTACTTTGTAAGCATAAGCGCGGCGTTCTTATTCCTGTGCGTCCGCTCGCTTGATAAGAGAAGATGGGCTTAAAGGAGGGTGAGCAAAATGGAAGAAAATAAGAATTTAACTCCCGAAACGGAAGCCGAGGAAGCCGCTGTTTCGGAAAACACACCCGCCGAGGAGACCGCCGCAGAGCAAAACGGCGATAAAAAGGAAAAGAAAGCCAAAAAAGAGAAAAAGGCTAAAAAGCCCAAAAAGCTTAAAAACCAGGCGCTTTTGCGCAGGGGCGGCTATTCGGTTGCAATAACCGCCGCAGTGCTTGCGGGGCTTATTGTGCTGAATGTGCTTGTAAACGCGCTTTCCAACCGTTTTGTTTTGGAATTTGATATGTCCACCGAAAAGGAAAACTCAATGAGCGCGGAAAATATCAAATATTTAAAGGATATTGACAAGGAAGTTAATATAACCGTTTGCGCCGAAAAGGACGGATACACGGGCGGCTATATGAACTATTACGCGCAGAACCTTTACGGCGTATCGTCAGACGCGTCTAAGTATTTTGAGCAGACCTTAAAACTTCTTGACAAATACCCGGCGTATAATAATAAGATCAAGCTCAAATATGTCGATACCCAGGGCTCGGAATTTACCGAGATTTCGCAGAAATATTCCAACGAAAAGTTAGCCTACGGCGATGTGATAGTTTCCGCCGCCGGCGCAGATAATAACGAGCGCTATAAGATACTGGGCTTTAAGGACGTTTATCAGCTTTCAGAGGACAGCACCTACGCCGCCTACGGCTACAGCCAGTCAACCGTCAGCGGAAATAACGTAGAAACCGCGGTTACAAGCGCCATTGCGTATGTTACAAGCAGCAAGACAAAGAAAGTGGCGCTGCTCACGGGGCACTCAAAAACCGACTACACAGCCGATTATCAGAAGCTTTTAAAGGCTAATAACTACGAAATAGAGACTATTTCCGATAATATTGTGGGTAAAATATCCTCCGATTTCGACGCGGTAATAATAGCAGGACCTACCACCGACTTTATAGGCAGCGAGCTTGATAATCTTTCGGAGTTCCTTGATAACGACGGCAAGCTCGGCAAGGGTCTGCTGTTCTTTGCGGACGCTTCCGCCCCCTACCTTACCAATCTTTACGATTTCTTAAGCCAGTGGGGCATTGCGGTTGAAGAGGGAATACTCTTTGAAACCAATTCCAACAACCATATTCCGGATGACCCCATGACTATGGGTATTTACCCCTCAAGCAGCGATGAAAGCCTTACAAGCGGTATGCAGCTTTGCATTACGGGCTACAATGTTCCTATGTCCGCCGCGTTTGAAAACGAAAACAGCATAACCGTAACGGCTCTTATGAGCTCGCTCGATTCTGTTGTGGCAGCCCCCGTAGGCACTGCCGCAAACTGGAACGGTGCGGATAACTACACCAAAAAGAGCTTCCCTGCCGTGCTTCAGGCGGCGCACTCCGAGTATGACGACGATAACAAGCTGATTTCAAGCTATGTTTTCGCGTTTGACAGCGTGCAGTTTATTCAGTCGGAATACAACGAGCAGTCGTCCGTTTCCAATAAAAACCTCACCCTTGCCTGCGCAGAGCGCGCGGTGGGTGCAGAGGACACGGGTATTTCCTTTGTTTCAAAGACGATAACCAACGAAAGCTTTTCGGATTCCGTAAGCGAGTCATCGGCGAGAGTTATAAGAATCATATTTATGGGTATGCTGCCCGTAATATGCATTGCCGCCGGAATTTATATCTTTATCAGGAGAAAGAATGCGTAATGAGTGACCTTCCCGAAAAGGATAACAATTTAAACGAAAATACGGAAATACCGAGTGTTGAAGAGGACGGTGTGTCCACCGTCTTCTCCGACCCCGCAGACCACAAAAAAACCGCCGTAAAGCAAAAGCGTTCGCTTTTACCCATAATCATTTCGGCTGTTTTGGCTGTGGCAATTCTTGCGGGCGGCACGGTTGCCGTAATAAAGCTTATTCCCGAGCGCGAGGACAATACCTCTACCCCCTCGATTGAGGAGATAAAGGTTATAGATAAGAAAGCGGACGATTTTAAAACCGTTACCGTTACCAACAAAAACGGCACTTTTAAGCTTTATTCGGAAGAAGAAAAGGACGAAACCTCTTCGTCTTCTTCGGATACGTCGGGCAGCAGCACCAAAACGGTATGGTATCTTGACGGATATGCAAAGGATGTTATAAATTCCTCTTCCGTTTCAAGCATTGTAAGCTCTGTTGCAAGCGTGAACGCGTCAAGAGAGGTTACGGCTAAATCCGCTGCGGAGTGCGGGCTTGAAAGCCCTGCCGTTAAGGCAGACGTTGTAACGAAGGACGGCGAGGAGTTCTCCCTGCTTATAGGCGGTGAGTCACCCGACGGCACGGGAATATATATTAAGCTTTCAACCGACGATAAGATATATATTAACGACAGTTCTGTTGATACCTCCCTCGAATTTGACGCTTTAAGCCTTGCGGCAACCGACTCTATAGCGGGTGTGCCCACATCCGATTTATCATCCGATTATAAGGACGATAACGGCGACCTTTCCTCTTTCGATTCAATAACCCTCACGGGCTCTAATTTCCCCGAAAAGTTAGTAATAGCGCCGAATACCGATAAAAACCTTTCAACCTACGCGGCGTATATGACTACCTCGCCCACAAAGCGCATTGCCGATAATGTGGACGGCATTTTCGGGCTTTTCAAAAGCGGCGTTACCGTGAGCGGTGCGTATTCGTTTGATACCTCTGCCGCGGCGCGTAAAAAGTTGGGGCTTGATAACCCCGAGCTTACCGCCGAAATTAAGGTTGGCTCCGTAAAGCAAACCTACAGCTTTAAAAAGCAGGACGACGGCGCTTATGCCGTTTGGTACGACGGCGCAAAGCTTATTAAAAAGGTTGACGCCTCAAGCCTTGCCTTTATTGATTACAGGGTCAATAATTACTACGCCTCGTGGGTTTGTCTGCAATCTATAAACGAGCTTTCAAATTTCACTATCAAAACCCCCGAGAAAACCTATAGCTTTGATATAGTTTACGATGATTCCGAGGACGCAGAGGAAACCTACGTTATAACCTATGAGGGCAAAAAGCTCACCGCCGAAAACTTCCAGAATTTCTATCAGGAATGTATTTCCCTTTCCTGCTCAGATTTCACGGTGGATAAGGTGAGCGGCGAGCCCGCAATGACGATTATTTTCACCTATTCCGATACCTCGCGCGGCAATACCGACGTTAAGTTTGTAAAGTCGGGCGCGGCGAAATATCAGTACAGTATCGACGGCATTGAAATGGGCAAAATAAATTCCTCGGCGCTTAATAAAATTTTAAAGCACGTGGAAAAGGTTGCAAAGGACGAAAGCATAAAATAAGCAGCCATAGGGGTATTCAATCAAAACTTAGCTTTTTGTCTTAGTCTGTAACAACCCCTCCGTCAGCCATACGGCTGACACCTCCCCTTACACAGGGGAGGCTTTTTAGGCTCCCTTCTTTTTGACGTATGTCAAAATAGAGGGGAGCTGTCACGTTAGTGACTGAGGGGTATTCTCTAAAATCTAATGTCTAACATCTAATATCTAATGTCTAACACAGGGGAGGCAGTTATCGGTTGACGTAGCATAAAATAACTTGACAAACGTGCGCTTATAGTATAAAATAGATAAGCAGTAAGGGCTGTGTTTTCCAAGCGGAGAACGCAGCCTGATTTTCTGTGTGATGATTATTTACAGAAGGATGATCCTATTATGGCTAACGTTAAATATGATGTTGCGATTATCGGCGGCGGGATAGGCGGTCTTATGGCGGCTTACAGGCTGCGCCGCAATATGCCCGATGTTAAAATAGTAATAACCGAGCGGGGCAATACCCTTGAAAACAGGCACTGCCCCGCAGGGAAAAATAATACCTGCGTTCACTGCAAGCACTGCTCTATTACAAGCGGCTATGCGGGCGCGGGCGCATTTTCGGACGGTAAGTTCAATCTCGGCACTGCCTACGGCGGCACGCTCGGCGAAGAATTGGGCGACGATACCGCAAATACATACATTGCCGAGGTTGATAAAATTCTTAACGAATACTGCACCTCGGGCGAGCCTACGGTTTATAAATCCAACGAGAGCCTAAAGCTTAAATGTCTGCAAAACAATTTGCGGCTGCTCGATATGAACGTTAAGCACTTGGGAACGGATAAAAACTACCTCACAATGCAGAACCTCATACACGCGTTAGCTGATGACGGGGTAGATATGTTTGCCTTTTACGATTGCGAAAGGGTAGAAAAGCATGACGGCGGCTACACGCTTTACTACACCAACGGCGAAAAAATTGACGCCGAGAAAGTAATAATAGCCACAGGCCGCGGCGGCGCTAACTTCGTTGCCGATTTCTGCCGTTCGTTCGGCGTTAAAATGCGCTCGAATTATGTTGATATAGGCGTTCGCGTTGAAATGAAGGACATTATCTGGCGCGAATTTTCCGACCGTATTTACGAGCCGAAGATACTTTACAGAACCAAAACCTTTGAGGATCGCTGCAGAATGTTCTGCTTTAATAAGGGCGGGCTTGTATCGGCTGAAAACAACCACGGAATTATAACCGCAAACGGTCACTCATTTGCCGACCCCGCAAAGAAGACCGATAACTGCAACTTTGCCATTCTTTCAAGCATACGCTTTACAGAGCCTTTCGACCAGCCCACCGAGTATGCCGAGAGCATTTCCCGCCTTGCAAATATGATAGGCAAGGGCAACGTGCTTGTTCAGCGCTTCGGCGACCTTGTACGCGGCAGACGCACCAACGATCACAGGCTCAGTCAGAACACCGTTATACCCACGCTGAGAGCCACCTCGGGTGATATTTCGCTTGTGCTGCCGCACCGTATTCTTACAAATATTATAGAAACTATCTACGCGCTTGATAAGGTAGCCCCCGGCACTGCTAACGACGATACGCTGCTTTACGGGTGCGAAAGCAAGTATTACTCGATTCGCCCGGTATTTATGAATGAAAAATTTGAGCTTACCGATAATGTATATATAATAGGCGACGGCAGCGGTATATGCCGCGGCTTATCGCAGTCGGGCGCTATGGGAATTTACGTGGCAGACTGCATTTCGGGCAAAAACTGATTTTTTTGTAACCCTTTTTACCGCTTTTTTGTTGTATATATGGAGGGGACGCGGTTATGAAGTTAAAATCAAGGAATATTTTATGCCTTTTGGCGGTGTTTGCCTTTCTTATTTCTGCCTGCGGCTGCAAAAAGAAAGCAGCCGAGAGCTCGTCTGTTCCTGCGGTTTCAACCGTAAAGGGGCAGACTGCGGACGATAAGCAAGACCCCGAAAACGCCGATATTACCGATGAAAAAGGTGCGAAAGCAGATGCTGAAAGCCTTACCGTTAAAGAGGGTATGGCAAACGGCATAGACGTTTCAAAATGGCAGGGCAAAATAGACTGGACCGGCGTTAAAAAAAGCGGCATAGATTTTGCGATTATAAGAATAGGCTTTCGCGGAGAAAACGGAACGATTTATAAGGACTCCGCCGCCGACTATAATTTGCAGCAGGCGGAAAAGGCGGGGGTGCTTTGCGGGGTTTATTTCTTCTCGACCGCGCTTTCCGAAAAAGAGGCGGTGGAGGAAGCCGATTTTACCGCCGCCGCTGTTGCGGGCTACTCGGTTTCTTACCCCGTGGTATACGATTGCGAGGGCTTCAGAGATTCGGACAGCCGAATGTACGGCGTTACAAATACGCAGCGCACAAATAACGCTTTGGCTTTTATTAACCGTATAAAGTCAAATGGCTATGAGGGTATGCTGTATTCCTCTGTAAAGGAGCTGTCCGGCTCTGCTTACTGGGATACCGAAAGGCTTGAAAACGCCTTTTCCGTTTGGGTTGCGCGCTACCCGGCAGAGCCTTACCCCAAAACCGCCCACCCCGATTATTCCGGCAAGTACGATATGTGGCAATACACCGATAACGGCACGGTTGCGGGAATTGAGGGCAATGTGGATATGTCGGTGGCATATTTTACAAGGCAAAAGGCAGAGCCGAAAAATAAATCGGCAAGACCCGAAAATGCCGCCGCGCCGAGCAAGGAAGACGGAATTTATACCGCCGCAAACGATAAGGTCACCCCTAAAATTGAGGTGAATTTGCGCACCGCCGCCACCACAAAGAGCGACGTTGCGGCAAATATTAAAAACGGAACGGTTTTAAACCGCACGGGCATAGGCTCAAACGGTTGGTCCAAGATAAATTACAACGGCAAAACGGTTTATGCCATAACGAGCTATTTAACCACAGATTTAAGCGCAAAAGCGCCTGAAAGTAAGCCCGACGACGGCTTTACCGCCGCTGCGGGAAAGGTTACGGCTAAGGACGAAACAAACCTGCGCGCCGAGCCTTCGACCGACGGAAAGCTGATAGCTACCATTAAAAACGGCGAGTTTGTGGAAAAAACGGGCGAAAGCCCAAAGGGCTGGACAAGGCTTTTATATAACGGGCAAACGGTGTACGCCAAAACAAGCCTGCTCACAACCGAGGTAAAGCAGCCTGCGGCGAGCAGTGAAACGCCGAGCGCGGCTGATGAATTTACCGCTGCGGCAGGCAGAGTGACCGCAAAGGATACGGTTAATCTGCGCTCTTCGCCGAACGGCAAGGAGGATAATGTGGTTTGTCAGCTGAAAAAAGGCGAATTTGCCGAACGCCTTGCAACCAACGGCGGCAAGGGCTGGACTCGCCTTTCCTACAACGGGCAGACTCTTTATGCCGTTTCGAGTATGCTTATTACCGAGGAAGAATATAATAAATCAAACAGTTAAAAATATTTATAAAGAGCCCCTTTTCGACATTTACCGCAGTCGGAAAGGGGTGTTTATGAAAGAGGAGCAAAAAAATGAAAAGGAAATGTACGGCACTGATTTTGTGCGCGGCGCTTATATGTTTATTGTTTTCCGCCTGTTTCGGAAAAAATTCCGCAACGGTTAAAAATGCCGATTTCA
Source organism: uncultured Eubacteriales bacterium (assembly GCA_934486705.1). Classification (GTDB taxonomy): domain Bacteria; phylum Bacillota; class Clostridia; order Oscillospirales; family Acutalibacteraceae; genus UBA737. Next base: position 16,211 of record CAKSQS010000004.1, on the reverse strand, counting down.
GCCTTAAAGCCGAAACGGAAACCGCATCGGCGGAGCTGAACGGCGATTATGCCAAAATAGATATGATAAACCCCGGGCTTGACGCGGCGGATATTACCGTAGTTATTTATTCATTGACAAGGAAAAAGGAAACCGCAAGGGTGAAACTCGGAAACGGCGTTTTCAGAACGGGAAATCTTAAAAACGGCTTTTTTGCGGTGGATGAATTAAACAAAACCGTTCGTTTTTTTGATTTTTCGGGTAAAGAGACCTATAATTCCGAAATAAAAACCGACGCGGATTTTTTCGTGACCTCATATGTCAGCTATGACGGAAAGTATTTAATGTATGCGTCGCCCGATACACGGGAGGTACGCCTTCACGAGCTTTCGGGCGGAAAAGAGCATGCCACGGGCAAGTTTATTGACAACGCGGAAGCCGCAGGCTACAGCGACCAAGCTTTTTATATAAGCGTGGGCGTCAGCGGTATGCTTTCGGTAAACACACGGAAAAAGCTGCTTATAACCACGTTTGATTCAACGGACATAAGCCTTGCCACCAAAAACGGCGGCGTGGGCTACGGCACGGGCAGAGAGCTTTTGTATATAGACGGAAAGCACGCCGACAAAACCGAAAAAATATACCGCCGCAGCATAAACGAGAGTGCGGTCAATGTTATACAGAGCGGGGCGGTAACCTGCCTTTCCGAGGACGGCGCGGATATTTTGCGCATATACGGTGCGGGAGACGGCGCTTTCCGTGAAATAAGACCCAAGGGAACTTTTCTGAACTGCTCGGGTGATGATAACGGACGGCTTATTGTAACCGAAAAGGGCGAGGAAGATTTTAACTTCGGTATATATGATATTAACGGTATTGAAAAGCAGCAGGTAAAGGGCGAAGTGAACGCTAAAGCGGACGAAAGCAGCGGAACGGACAAGACAACCGAAAGCCATATTATAAAAAATGTGCCGATATTTTCGCAAAAGCCCGAATACCCCACAGGCTGCGAAACGGTAAGCACGGTAATGGCGCTGAGATACGCGGGATATAATATATCGGCGGGGCAGTTTATTGATAAATATTTGCCGCAAAGCAACAGTTTTAAGGAAGTGGACGGCGTGCGCTACGGCCCTGACCCGAATAAAACCTTTATAGGCACGCCGAGCTCGGCGGGCGGCTACGGCTGCTTTGCTCCGGTTATTGCAAAGGCGCTGTCTAACTGTCTCGGTGAAAAAGGGGCGGTTATAAACGCTACGGGCAAGGAATTGGACGAGCTTTGCCAAACCTATGTATCCCGCAATATGCCGGTTATAACCTGGGTCACGATTTCAATGATGGATACCTACCCCTCGGCAAAATGGCGCTTGGAGGACGGAACAGACTTTACCTGGCCGGCAAACGAGCACTGTATGCTGCTTATAGGGTACGACGGTGAAAGCTGCTATTTTAACGATCCGTACGTAGGTAAGACGGTGAAATACTCAAAAGGGCTTGCCGAAAGGCGCTACAACGAGCTCGGTAAACAGGCGGTAGTAATTGCAAATAAAGTAAATTAACGTAATTTTGTGAAAAATCACAACGGTTATTTGTTAAAAAGTCGAAGCTATTTTTGTTTATTTTCACAATTTGCCAAAATTTACGAGAAATTACAATTTTTTTCTTGACTTTTGAAAAATTATAGGGTATTATATTAAGCAAGTAATACTATGTCGGTGCAACAATGAGGAATATTTTTGTCGAAAATTACAAGAACGTGTCAGACGAGGAAATCGTCGCGCAAATACGCGGCGGTAACTATGAGCTTATACCGGTAATTTTCGGGCGATATGAAAAGCAGATAGGCTATTATGTCGGAAAATATTGCCGCGAAAGCGAGCGCGAGGACGCATCGCAGGAAGCGAGCCTTGCCCTATATTCGGCGATAAAGGATTACGATAAGGAAAGATCCGCATTTTCTTCCTTTGCCTCGCTTTGCATTAAGCGCGCGGTTACGGACCTTGTAAAAAGGGCGAACAGGAAGAAGAATATTCCCGAAGAGCTTTTAGAGCCGATTGAGGACGTAAGCATTCCCGATTGCAACAGCCCCGAAAAGATATTTTTCGATAAAGAGGCTTACAAGGCGCTCACCCACAATATCCGCCTTGAGCTTTCGGGCTTGGAATTTGCGGTATTGCAGCTTTTTCTTTCGGGAAAAAGGTACATAGATATTGCGGACGAGCTCGGTATTTCCGAAAAATCGGTAAATAACGCGCTTATGCGGATACGCAGAAAATTAAAGGATAAACAGGGGAAATAAAACCTTTCCCCTTTTTATAAATATGCCCATGTAGCTTAAAGCAGAGCGTTGAAACCAAAGATGTCGGTGCAATTCCGTCCGGGGCTAAAATAATCATCAGAGAGGTAGAAAACATGTTTGAAGACAAGACGTTAGTTTGCAAGGATTGCGGCGAGGAATTCGTATTCACTGCAAGAGAACAGGAGTTTTACGAATCCAAAGGCTTTGTAAACGAACCGCAGCGCTGTAAGCCCTGCCGCGATAAGCGCAAAAATGCCGGCAGAGCTCCGAGAGAAATGCACGAGGCAGTATGTGCCGCTTGCGGAGGCGTTGCAAAGGTACCGTTCATCCCGCGCGACGATCGCCCCGTATATTGCAGCGAGTGCTTTGCGAAAATGAAAGAAGAAGGAAACGGCGAAGCCGCAGAAACAACAGAAGAATAAAAACTTATGCACCCCCGAGGGCTTTAAGCCTTCGGGGGTGCGTTTTTAGATGTTAGATTTAATACCTATTATTTTGCCTTATTCTTTACAGAGGAAAGCGGGTTTGAATCGATTGCGGATTTTATCTGCTCATCGGAAACGTGGGTGTAAATTTGGGTCGTGCCGAGGTTTGCATGGCCCAAAATATCTTTAAGCACCCTAATATCCACGTGCCCGTGCTGATACATAAGCGTGGCGGCGGTGTGGCGCAGCTTGTGGGTGGAAAGCCCCTTGCCGCCGAGCCCCGCTTTTTCTATATATTCGGATACTATATGCTCAACCGTGCGCGGGCTTATGCGCTTATGGTTGCGGCTTATAAAAAGCGCGTTTTTGCTGTCCGCTGTCAGCCCCTCGTGCGGGCGCACCTCAAGGTAGCGCTTTATCGCCGTTTTGCAGGAATCGTTAAGGTAAACCATACGCTCCTTGTTGCCCTTGCCGGTCACGGTCATAGTGCCGTCGGACGTTATATCGGATAAATTAAGCCCGCAAAGCTCGGAAAGCCGCAGCCCGCAATTTAAAAATATTGTTAAAATGCAGTAGTCGCGCCGCTCGTTTTCGCCGTCCACCGAGTTTAAAAGCTCCAGTGAATCTTCAAGCGACAAGTGTTTCGGCAGCGATTGCTTTATTTTCGGCGCTTCCAAAAGGTCGGCGGGGTTACTGTCTACCCTATGCGTCTGCACCGACATATATTTAAAAAACAGGCGCAGCGTTGAGGTTTTTCGAGCGCGCGTGGCGGTGTTGTTTTTCAGCTCTTCCTTGCAGTAGACCATAAAGCCGTAAAGGTCGGAAACGGCTACCGAGCGCAGAAGCTCAATATCCGCGCCCGATATATCGATTTTATTAAAAGGAATACCCTGCGGCGCTTTACCGCGTACAAGCAGAATATACCTGAAAAACGTGCGTAAATCGGAATAATACTGCTCTACCGATTTTGAGGATTTTCCCTTTATAATTTCATTGTAGGTTAAAAAATCACGAATAAAATCGGGGCATTCGCTTAAAATATCCATCCGCATATGTATCACCGCCTGCTTTTAATATATCATTTATTTAAGGGTGTTTCAAGTGTTCTTAAAGAAATCTTAATAATTTTGTGACTTTATTCTTAATATATAATCTGTTACAATATAGTTGAAAGGTCGGGAGAGAATGTATAACATTTTAATTTGCGACGACGAACGCGATATTGTATCCGCTTTGAAGATTTATTTGGAGGCGGAGGGCTACGCCACGGTTGCGGCGTACAACGGCAACGAGGCGATAGAGGCGGTAAAGAATAACGCGGTTCAGCTGTGCTTAATGGATATAATGATGCCCGAATGCGACGGAATTACGGCAATGCTGAAAATCCGCGAAATTTCCAATATACCCGTAATTCTGCTTACCGCCAAGGGTGAGGATACCGATAAAATTTTAGGGCTTAACGTGGGCGCGGACGATTACATTACAAAGCCGTTCAACCCCGTTGAGGTTATAGCGCGGGTGCGCTCGCAGCTGCGGCGGTATATGCAGTTAGGCGGCGGCAGCGCAAAAAAAGAGGACGGCTACACCGTGGGCGGAATAGAGCTTAACGATAAAACAAAGCAGGTCTTTTCGGACGGCGAGGAGGTATCGCTTACCCCTACCGAGTTTGAAATTTTAAAGCTGCTTATGAAAAACGCGGGAGCGGTGCTTTCCCCAAAAGAAATATATGAAAGCGTGTGGGGCGGCGACGCATTCGGCGCGGAAAGCACGGTTGCGGTGCATATTCGCCACCTGCGCGAAAAAATAGAAATAAACCCCTCCGAGCCTAAGTATTTAAAGGTGGTTTGGGCGCACGGCTACAAGCTTGAAAAAGGTGATAAATAATGAAAAGGTTGACATACAGCCTTGCCGCAAAAACCGCGGCGGTAATTCTTTCGTTTGTGTTTGCGGTATTAACTGCGGGCTGTGTTTTAGCGGGGGCGTTTATGTATTCCGAACGGTTTTACACCAAAAGCCCCGAGCAAATTGAGGAAGAAAAGTACGCCGGTATTCTTTACAAAACCGCCGCCCGAATATCGGAATATTACGGCGAAAAAAACACCGAGGAATTGAAGAATTTTTCAACCTCTTATTTTACGGTGCAGGACGGTGAAACCGGCGAAACGCTTATAAACACCTATGAAAACCAAAAATATATAGGCAAAGCGGTTTTCAAAAATATGAGCGTTCATAAAACCGTTGAAAGCCTTGATGAGGTTTATATTGAGGAATACATCGGCGATGTGGATATTACCGTTTACGCGGCGGAGAATTACCCGCTTTCATACAGCAATCTTTTATACCTTAAAGCAACGGATTTTTTGTACCCGCTAAGGTACAGCATTATATTTATAGGTCTTCTCGCCCTGCTTTTATTTGTTTTAACTATGGTATTTATTTATGCCGCGGCGGGCAGACAGGCGGACGGCAGCGTAAAGCTATCGTTTTTTGATAAAATACCCTTTGATCTGCTTACCGTCTGCATAATAGTTATAGGTATGCTGAACATTGCGATTGCGGAAAATCTTTACGCCGGCGCCGAAATTCAGCTTATTGCTTTATCGGCAATGTTCTCGCTTGATTACTTTATCGCCCTGCTTTACACCGTAAGCTTTGCGGTGCGCATTAAAGCGGGAACGTTTTTAAAAAACAACGTTATATATAAGCTGCTGCGCATATTGTGGTGCGGTTTAAAAAGGGTTTTCGGGTTTTTAGGGGTTGTTTTCACAAATCTTTCGCTTGTAAAAAAAACCGCGCTTATCTGCACGGCGGTGCTTATATTCGATTTCTTTGTGGCGGCTGTTTGCCTGTCTGTCGGGGCGATTGCGTTTTTGGCGTTTCTTGCGGGTCTGAATGCGGTTGCAATAGCGGTGCTTATAATATTTGCCGCCGTGCAGCTGCAAAGAATTAAAAACGGCGGCGAAAAAATAGCCGAGGGGGATATTGACTATAAAATCGACACCTCATATATGTTCCCCGAATTTCGTGAATTTTGCGGCAGCCTTAGCAACATAAGCGCGGGTATGCAGAACGCGGTGGATGAAAAAATGAAAAGCGAGCGTATGCGCACCGAGCTTATAACCAACGTTTCGCACGATATTAAAACCCCGCTTACCTCAATTATAAATTACGTTGATTTAATTAAAAAGGAGCAGCCCGAAAACGAAAAAATAAAGGAATATGTAGCTGTGCTTGACCGCCAGTCGAGCCGCCTTAAAAAGCTGATTGAGGATTTAGTGGAAGCTTCAAAGGCGTCCAGCGGCAGCTTAAAGGTGGAGCTTTCGGAGTGCGACGCTGGCGTTTTACTCTCGCAAACGGTGGGCGAATTTGACGAGCGGCTTAAAAACGCGGGGCTTACCCCCGTGCTTACCGTTCCCGATACATCGGTTAAAATTATGGCGGACGGGCGGCATCTGTGGCGCGTGCTTGAAAACCTTACAGGGAATGTATGTAAATATTCGCTGCCCGGCACGCGGGTATATATGGATTTGACCGTAAGGAACGGAAAAGCCGTTATAACCTTTAAAAATATATCGAAATATCCGCTTAATATTTCGGGCGATGAGCTTATGGAGCGCTTTGTGCGGGGCGATACCTCGCGGAATACCGAGGGCAGCGGCTTGGGGCTTTCAATAGCCCGCAGCCTTACCGAATTGCAGGGCGGGAATATGCACATAGATATTGACGGAGATTTGTTTAAAGCTACACTGGAATTTGATTTGATAAATGCACCTTGAGTTTTAAGGCGCAGCGGATTATAATGTATGAGACGGGGATAAAATGTACGAGGAAAATTACGGAAAACGCCGCGCATATTACGAACGGCGCAAAAAACGCAGAAGAAAAATAATAGCGAGAAGATTTTTATGCACGGTGCTTGTTGCCGCCTGCATAGTGGGCGCGGGCATAGGAATAAAGCGAATTTTCACACGCGGGGCAGATGCGGCGGCTTTCCCGACGGCGAAGAAGACGACAGCAGCCGAAAGACTGCAAAAAATTGAAATACCCGATTTTATAGACCCGCAGTTAATTCACGTTCATACGACCGCAAGAACGGGAACGCAGCTTGAGGATATAAAGGATATTGTAATACACTATGTTGGCAACCCCGGCACTACGGCGCAGAACAACCGCGATTTTTTCGATAAGGACGATACCGAGGTAAGCTCGCACTTTGTGGTGGGGCTTAAAGGCGAAATTATACAGTGCCTACCGCTTTGGGAGCGCTCGGCGGCGAGCAACGAACGCAATAAGAACACTATTTCTATTGAGGTGTGCCACCCCGACGATACGGGAAAGTTTAACGACGCGACCTATACGTCGGTGGTAAAGCTCACCGCTTGGCTTTTAAAGGAAACGGGGCTTTCGGGGGATAATGTTATTCGCCACTACGACGTTACGGGTAAGCTTTGCCCCATTTACTATGTAAATAACCCCGATAAATGGGAAGCTTTAAAAAAGGATGTGAAAACAAGCCTTGCTCAACTTAAAGAAAAATGAATCCGCACTGACCGACAAACAAAAGAAGATAATAAGCATAGCCGTGATAATAGCCCTGGTTATTTTCTCGGCGGCGGTAGCCTGGTTTATAGGCAAGCCTATGATAAAGCTTGTATCTTCAAAGGGCGCTTTTTCAGAGTGGGTGGACTCCCACGGAATTTGGGGCCGATTTATATTCATAGGTATGGTTATTTTTCAGGTGGTAATAGCCTTAGTACCCGGCGAGCCGCTTGAAATAGGCGCGGGCTACGCTTTCGGCGCGGTTGAGGGCACAATACTTGTGGTTGTGGGCATAACGCTCGGCAGCGTTATGGTTTTCGGGCTTGTGCGCAAATTCGGCGTAAAGCTGGTGGAAGTGTTTTTTGATATTGAGAAAATTAAAAAGCTTAAATTTTTGCAGGATGAAAAGCGGCTTGATTTTGTTACCGCCGTGGTATTCTTTCTGCCCGGCACGCCAAAGGATCTGCTTACCTATGCCGTGGGGCTTACCGATATTAAGTTTTCAAGATTTCTGCTTATTGTGTCGGTTGCACGTTTTCCGTCGGTTATAACGTCCACTATAGGCGGCAGCGCCCTCGGAATGGCAAATTATAAGTTCGCAATTATTGTTTTCGCCCTTACGGCGGTTATAAGTCTTGCGGGTATTGCAATATATAATTATATCTGCCGAAAAAAGGGGAAGTGAATCCGTTTTACAGCCTCCCCTGTGTAAGGGTGCGGGTGTCCGGTGGACACCTCTGCAAAGCAGAAGCACCGACCGAGGCGGCAGCCGAGACGGTGGCAGCCGCATGGCTGACGGAAGGGTTGTTAGAGACTAAGGCGCTGTAAAAGCTAAAGCTTGATTGAATACCCCTCAGTCGTGCATACGCACGACAGCTCCCCTCTGTTTTAACTTACGTTAAAAAGAAGGAAGCCGATAACTGCAAAAGGTTAAAAAATTGTAATAAGTATTGACAAAAGGGGAAACCCGTGGTATGATACAGCTGTACCATTCAAATTAGTACAGTTGGTACGATAAAAACAGGAGGCTATTATGTTAGAAACAAAAGAGCTTGTTAAAATTTATAAACCGAAAAAAGGCGTGCCGGTTACGGCGCTTAATAAAATAAGCCTTAAGTTTCCCGAAAAAGGTATGGTTTTCCTGCTCGGTAAATCGGGCAGCGGTAAATCCACCCTGCTTAACGTGCTGGGCGGACTTGATAAATACGACGGCGGCGAGATAATAATTAAGGGCGTTTCCTCAAAGAATTTCAGGCAACAGCATTTCGATTCCTACAGAAACACCTATGTCGGCTTTATTTTTCAGGAATACAATGTGCTTGATGAATTTTCGGTGGGCGCTAACATAGCCCTTGCAATAGAGCTGCAGGGAAGACGGGCGTCCGACAGTGAAATAAACGATATTTTAAAGCAGGTCGATTTAGAGGGCTTCGGCGCAAGAAAGCCCAATGAATTATCGGGCGGACAAAAGCAGCGCGTAGCAATAGCCCGCGCCCTTGTTAAAAAGCCCGAAATAATAATGGCGGATGAGCCTACGGGTGCGCTCGACTCGGCTACGGGCAAGCAGGTATTCGATACGCTTAAAAAGCTATCCGAAACAAAGCTTGTAATAGTTGTATCGCACGACCGCGAATTTGCCGAGCAATACGCCGACAGAATAATAGAGCTTTCCGATGGGCAGGTTATAAGCGATGTGGAGCTTGACAGCGAGGCAGAACCTGCTGAAATACCCGACGGCATTGAGTTTTGCGGCAATACGGTAGAAGTGCCCGCAGGCTACCACCTGACAGAGGAAGACAGAACCGCCATAAACGACTATATAGATAAGCTGAAATCGGGCGATTTAAAGCTTACGGTGGGGGAAAAGGCAAAAACCGCCGCGCGCTTTAAAAATACCGACGTTTCAAAAATTAAAATGGGCGACGGCTCGGGCTTTAAGCTTATAAAATCAAAGCTGCCGCTTTCCAACGCCTTTAAAATAGGCGCAAGCGGACTTAAACACAAGAAAATAAGGCTTGTAATAACAATACTGCTTTCCTGCATTGCGTTCGGGCTTTTCGGGCTTTCAGATACTTTCGGCTCTTACAACCATGTTAAGACCTGCACAAATTCGCTTGTTGACTCGGGCGTTAAATCGGTTGCGGTTGCAAAATCGAAAAAAACAGGCGACTACTGGCGCGATTACGGCTACCGTTTTTCGGAAAAGGAGCTTTCCGATATATCGGCGGGCATGAATGTTAAAATGCACGGTATTTATCAGCCGCTTAAATTTAACGGAGATATATCGAGCCATACAAACCCCGAAATAAAGCTTACGGAAACCGACTACAATATTTATTGCCCCGTTATAAACGGCTTCGCCACCGTAAACGACGCGGTTTTAAAGGAAATGGGCTATAAGGTACTGGCAGGTAATTTGCCCGACGGCACTAAAAACGAAATTGCCGTGAGCGATTATATTTACGAGGTGTTTAAAAAGGCGCAGTATTTTGATAATAAAACCTACAATACCGCAAAGGATGGTACCAAAACCCCTGTTTACACCAAAATCAGCACCTACACCGATTTAATAGGCAAAAAGCTTACGCTTTCGGGCAAGGAATACACTGTTACCGCCGTTATAGATACAGGTTTCGATATATCGCGTTATGCGTCGCTTACCGATAAAAAGGATCACAAAAGCAGAGCCGAACAACTGATGGATATGATTCTTTTTAATGAATTCAGCACGGAGGTGAACTACAGCTACGCGGAAATTGCAATGGTGGGCGATGGCTGTTTGGATAAAATGATTGCCGAAAGACCTGCAATGACACCGATAACCGAAGGATATATTTCCTACTACGGCGATAATTTTAACGCCGACTCAAATTACCTTGCCCGTATTTCGGATATAACAAACGAAAAGGTAATTTGGATAGACGGCGAGAAAAAGACCCTCGGCGATAAGGAAATTATAGTAACCGCCGATTCGCTTTCAAACCTTTCCGATGAGTCGGAGTCGCGCGCCGAAGAAGAAACGGTAAACGAAACAGGCGCTGCCGATTATGCAAAGCTGCTTAAAAATAAAAACACCGTTTCAATGTGGAAAAATGTATTCGGCAAGGAAAACAGCAACGAGGATATAAGCGGCTGCAAGATAGTAGGCGTTATAGATAATGTGACCGAGGGTAATAAATCAAAGCTTAAATCCACCGTTGTCTGCTCCGACGGTATTTATAACGAGCTTACCGAGGGAACGGATAAAATATACGGCTTTGCCGTGGGCACAATGCCCGAGGAAAAGAGCGCGGTGCACTCGCTTGTGGCTTACTGCTACAATGAAGACAGCGGCGTGCGCTACGCAATACAAAACTCGGTAACCTTCCAGCTTGATTCCATAAACGACGGACTTAAAACCCTTTCAAAATACTTCTTCTGGATAGGCGTGGGCTTTGCGTTGTTTGCCGCTGTAATGCTTTCCAACTTTATAGGCACGAGCATTTCCTACAAAAAGCAGGAAATAGGAATTTTGCGCGCCATAGGCTCCCGCAGCAACGACGTTTTCAGAATTTTCTTCTCGGAAAGCTTTATAATTGCCATGATAAACTTTGTTTTATCGGCAATCGGCGTATTTGCGGCTACGGTTATTATAAACGGCATTATCCGTAATGACGCGGGCGTGCTTGTGACGGTGCTGAGCTTCGGCGTTCGTCAGGTGGCTTTGCTCTTGATTGTGAGTATTTTTGTGGCGTTTGCGGCAAGCTTTTTGCCTGTTAAACGCATAGCGTCAAAACGCCCGATAGACGCCATAAGGGGCAGATAATGAAAAATATTCTTGAAATGCTTGAACATTCGGCAGAGCGCTTTCCCGAAAAAACCGTTTTTGCCGATGAAAACAAAAGCGTTACCTACGGCGAGTTTTTAAAAACGGCGCAGAGTATCGGCAGTAAAATAACCGCAGAGGGGGCATATAAAGCTCCCGTTGCGGTAATCGCCGGGCGGTCGGTTGAAAATTTGACCGCCATGTTCGGGGTATTATATGCGGGCTGCTTTTACACGGTAATAGACGCGGATATGCCCGCGGAGCGCATAAAGTCGATATTTGAAACATTGAATCCCGCCGCGATTTTGGCGACCGACGCTTGCAAATCCAAAATTTGTGAGATTGATTTTAAGGGCACGGTACTGTATTATAATGAGGCTGCGGCGTATGCGCCGAATAAAGAGGCTTTACGGGAAATACGGGATAATACGGTAGATACCGACCCCGCGTATGTGCTTTTCACATCCGGCTCAACGGGTGTGCCTAAAGGCGCTGTTGTAAATCACCGCAGCGTGCTTGCATATATTAAATGGTATGCCGATACTTTCAAAATAAATGAAAGCACGGTTTTCGGCAGCCAGACACCGTTTTATTTCAGTATGTCGGTATCCGACGTGTTCAGCACCGTATACGCGGGAGCGGAACTTCATATAATACCGAAAACGCTCTTTTCTTTCCCGATGAACCTAATAAAGTTTATGAACGAAAGAAAAGTCAACACAATTTACTGGGTGCCCTCGGCACTGTCAATAGTTGCGAATTTAAAGGTGCTTGATTACATTATGCCGCAGTATATTGAAAAGGTGCTTTTTGCGGGCGAGGTTATGCCCGTAAAGCCGCTTAATTACTGGAGGGAGAAGCTGCCGCACGCGCTTTTTGCAAACCTTTTCGGGCCTACCGAAACCACGGATATTTGCACTTATTATATAGTTGACCGTGAATTTTCCGACGGCGAGACCCTGCCGATAGGCAGAGCGTGCGATAATTGCGGCGTGTTTGTGGTGAAAGAGGACGGCACAGAGGCGAAAATAGGCGAAGAGGGCGAGCTATACGCCCGCGGCTCGTTTTTGGCAATGGGGTATTACAATAATATTGACAAAACCGCAGCGGCGTTTGTGCAGAACCCGCTCAACACCGCCTACCCCGAAACGGTTTATAAAACGGGCGACCTTGTAAAGCGGAACGAAAACGGCGAGCTTATATACATTTCGCGCAAGGATTTTCAAATAAAGCATATGGGCTACCGCATAGAGCTCGGCGAAATTGAGGCGGCGGCATATGCTACGGAGGGGCTTTCCGCTGCGGCGGTCATATACGACAAGCAGGAGGATAAAATAATCCTTATTTACACAGGCAGGCAAAAGGACGCGGCGGAAATAATGAACGCATTAAAAAGCCGATTGCCCGATTATATGCTGCCGCAGAAAATAATACGCATAAAAGCAATGCCGATAAACGCAAACGGCAAGACCGACCGTAAATGGCTTACGGCTAATTACAAAAATATCTGATTGGGAGTAATATTTAATGGAACAGGTTATAAAAATACTTGAAGAAATAAAACCGGGAGTTGATTATTCGGTCGAAACCGACCTTATAGGGGATAAAATTTTGGATTCGCTTAAAATAGTGCAGCTCGTCGGCGAGCTTAATGATGAATTTGATATTGAAATAACCCCTATTGACATTGTGCCCGAGAACTTTAAAAGCGCCGAGGCAATTTACGCAATGGTTAAAAGATTAGAGGAAGAATAACCGCTATGAGCTATACCTCGTACAGCTATCTTTTAATTTTTTTGGGCAGCGTGTTTTTATGCTACACGCTGTCGCCGAAAAAATACAAGTGGGTAGTGCTGCTTGTTTCAAGCTATATTTTTTATATGGTAAACAGCGGCAAGTTAGCGGTTTTTCTTGTTATTACCACTGCGGCGGTGTATTTTGCCGGCGTGTTTATAAATAAGATAAACGATGGCTTTGCCCTTGCTAAAAAAGGGCTTGAAAAGGAAGACCGAAAAAAACTTAAAGCGGATATTGCATGGCAGAAAAAGGCGGTTGTGGTATCTTCGGTGCTTTTTGTTTTCGGTATACTGCTGGTTTTAAAATATTCGGGCTTTTTCCTGCACACGGCAAAATTTTTGACCCACCTTGTGCATATAAGGGTGCGGCTGCCGAAATTAAAGTTTATACTGCCGCTCGGAATATCCTACTACACCCTGCAAGCGGCGGGGTATATTATAGATGTATACCGCGGCAAATACCGCGCCACCGAAAATTTCGGAAAATTAGCCCTGTTTTTAAGCTTTTTCCCGCAGATTGTGGAAGGACCTATAGGCAGGTATGACCTGCTTGCCGATAATCTTTACGAGGGACATTCCTTTGATTACGACCGCACCGCCTTTGCCTTGCAGCGCATAGTGTGGGGGCTTTTCAAAAAAATGGTTATTGCCGACCGCGCAAACATATTGGTTTCCGAGGTGTTCGGCAGGGCGGGCAAATACTCGGGCAGCGTAATACTTTTGGCAGGCGTGCTTTACACCCTGCAAATTTACGCCGAGTTTTCGGGCTGTATGGATATTGTAATAGGCAGCGGGCAGCTGTTCGGCGTTACAATGTCGGAAAACTTTTGCCGCCCGTTTTTCTCAAAATCGGTAAATGAATTTTGGCGGCGGTGGCACATAACCCTCGGCGCGTGGCTTAAGGACTATGTTTTCTATTCCGTCTCGTTATCAAAGCCGTTTATGAAGCTTTCGCGCTTTGCAAAGGAGCATTTAAACGAATTTTTGGGTTCGCTCGTTCCCGCGTCATTCGCCCTGTTCTTTACCTGGTTCGGCATAGGCTTTTGGCACGGCGCGGGCTGGAAATATATTGTTTACGGGCTTTATTATTACATAATAATGATGCTCGGAATGTATGCAGAGCCGCTTATAGCAAAGCTTTTCTCCGCGCTTAAAATTAAGCGGGAATCAGCGCCCCTTAATATATTCAGAATATTAAGAACCCTGATTTTGGTAATAGGCGGAATGATGCTCTTCCGCGCCGATACCGTGTGCGACTGGCTTTTTATGGTAAAGCGCATATTTACCGATTTCAGCGGCGGTACGTTTTTAAACGACGCGCTACTCTGCGGTATGGATAGGGCGGATTTCCTTATAACCGCCATAGGCGCGGCGGTGATTTCCACCGTCAGCCTTTTGCAGGAAAAGGGCATTGAAATAAGGGAAAGCATAGCGCGGTGGGTATTGCCTGCGCGCTGGGCGGTGTATTTGGCGCTTGTGCTTTCGGTTATAATCTTCGGCGCTTACGGCATAGGCTACGAAGCGGTGGACTTTATTTACGGACAATTTTGAGCGTGTCGACTTTTTCGACAGACTAAGCTTTAAGAGGTAATTTTTTATGAAAAAGGGTGTTAAAAACCTTATACGCGCGGTAAGCTTTTTTGCCGTGCTTGTGCTTTCGGTGGTGTCGTTTTCATATATGCTCGCCCCAAAGGACAACACGAAAGAGGCGGGCATAGTAAACCCCAGCGCCCACGGCTTTTACTCCGAGCCGAAAAATACAATCGACGTTGCCGTTATAGGCAATTCCGACGCATACAGCGGCTTTTCACCTATGGAGCTTTGGAAAAATTACGGCTATACGTCATATGTAAGCGGCGAGGGTCGGCAGACCGTGGCGCAGGCGTATGTAATGCTGAACGATATTTTAAAATGCCACAAGCTGAAGGTGGTAATTTTGGAAACAGACGGCTTTTTCACAAAATCAAAGGTGGTGGAAAGCGCCGCAAAAATTATAAACACCTCGCTCGGCTCTTGCTTTTCGGTTTTTCAGTACCACGACCGCTGGAAGAGGGTAACACCTAATGAGCTTTTGAAAAAGCCGCGCTTTACCGCGCACTGCGCGCCCAAGGGGCAGTGGCTAAGCAATGATGTTAAGGGTTATATGGGCGGGGAATATATGGTTAAATCCAATGAAAAAGCGGAAATACCGCTTGCCGCCAAAACTGCGGCTAACGCCTTTATTAAAACCTGCCGCGCAAACGGCATTAAGGTAATGCTTTTAGAGCTGCCCTCGCAAAGCTCCTGGAGCTACCGAAAGCACAACGCGGTAAAGGAATTTGCTGAGTCTTACGATATTCCCTTTATTGATATGAACATAGACCGCGCGCGGTTTGATTTTGACTGGAAGACTGACACGCGCGACGGCGGCAACCACCTCAACAACCGCGGCGCGAGAAAATGTACAATGTTTTTGGGCGATTATTTAAGCCGAAATTACGAGCTTACCGACCGTAGATCGGACAAGGGCTTTTCCCGCTGGAATAAGGATTACGAGGAATACCGCAAAACGGTGAAAATATGATACCGCACTAATCAGACATTAAATATTAAAAGTTAATACCCCTCAGTCGCCTGTCGGCGCCAGCTCCCCTCTGTTTTGACTTACGTCAAAAAGAAGGGAGCCTTTGGTTTACGGAACGGTAAAATTCAAGAAAAATTCAAAAAAATAGAGGTTTTTTAACATTTTCGTCTAATATAATAAGTAAAGGGGGAAAATGACGTATGAACGCAAGAGAAATAAGCGAACGAAACGAACGTCTTATACTGTGCGACAAAGCTATGCTAAGCAGCGAAACCGCGGGCAGAAGGCTGCCCGAAGCGGAAAGCGACCTGCGCACCTGCTACCAGCGCGACCGCGACAGAATTATTCACTGCAAAGCGTTCAGAAGATTGAAACACAAAACGCAGGTGTTTTTATCCCCCGAATCCGATCATTACAGAACCCGCCTCACTCACACGCTTGAAGTAGCGCAGATAGCGCGCACCATAGCGCGGGCTTTAAGGCTTAACGAGGACCTGACCGAGGCGATTGCCTTAGGGCACGATTTGGGTCACACGCCGTTCGGCCACGCGGGCGAGCGGGCGCTGCAGGAGCTTACAAGCACGGGCTTTACCCACTATGAGCAAAGCGTAAGGGTTTGCGAAAAAATAGAAAAGAACGGCAAGGGGCTTAACCTTACCGCCGAGGTGCTTGACGGAATACTCCGCCATACGCGCGGCGAAGAGGCGCACACCTTAGAGGGCAGGATCGTCCGCACGGCGGACAGGGTAGCCTACATAAATCACGATATTGACGACGCGGTGCGCGCGGGGGTAATAGCCGAAAG
>CAKSQS010000003.1 GCA_934486705.1 uncultured Eubacteriales bacterium | reverse complement strand
GTTTTCGTGATGATCCTTGTTATCGCCGTTAATATATTCAGCTTTATCACCCTGCGTATTGAAATGGATCAGATTGCTGATGATCTTATTGAAGCGGCAACCTATTCCGGCTGCTTTAACAGCGACTTTTGGAGTGCTGACAGCGATATGCTCGATCAGTATTATTACTATGATATTGACTATGGTGCGGACCGATATTTCAACAGTACCTATCATCGGGTGCAGCTCGGTGAGCGAATGTGGGTTGAAATCTCCAAGCACACCTATATCAAAGGACTTGGGGTGTTCAAGATTCCCGTTACGGTTTCGGTGAAGAAATCGGGATTGTCCGAAAAGTATTGGAAGTAGGTGGAGATATGAAAAGCAAAAGAGCCGAGGGCTATGTTTCCACCTGCGTAACGATCGTCATTATCTGTATGCTGCTCTCCGTCTTTGTTACCTTTGCGGTTGCGGTGAATACCGTAAAGACGGTTAAGCGTAATTCCCGCGTGGTGCTTGACAGCTTTGTAATGCAGAACTCTATTGAGATATACAACTCAATAAAGCAAGGCAACAACAAAACGGACGGAATCGACGCCGCCGAATACCGAGAGGCACTGACGGAGTTTTGCACACTTGAAAAGCGCGGCTACTGCTATTACAATTATGACAGCGACGGAGACTTAAATTACTATATCACTACTCCGTATGTCGGATTTACAGTAGATAAGAAATTGCAGATTTTCACATCATATACGATATATGTCCCGATCCGCTTTGCGGGAATACGAATATCTACCGTTAGAATCCCGATTACCGTTGAATCAAAGTATAACGAAAAGTTTTAGGAGGTACAGACGAATGAAAAACAAGAAAAAGCTCTGTATTATCGGCGTATCCGCGCTTTGCATCGTGGTTGCCGTTGTCCTCTGTATCACACTGATACCGAAGCATAACGGGGACAAACCGGCTGAAAGCGAAGCTAAGGAAACTTCAAGCGGCACGATTGTTATTGACGAGCCGGAAAAGGATACAAAGAGCGACGAAACCAAGAATATAAACGAAGATGACAAGCTTGCCGATGACGGCAAAGGACGGCTCAGCCCGGAGGTTGAAACCGATGATATAAGTAAAAGCGGCAGCACCGGCGAAAAGGCAAAGGACACAAATAAGACCGTGACCGAACAGCCCATCACGAATGACGAGGGCAAGACCGGCGGCATATCCATCGGCGGCGGTGAAGCGACAGCATATAGCTGCGGCGAGAAAAACCATCATTGCGAAAACGCCGAGTATCACGCCTATATTAAAAACCTTGAGCTTGACGGCTGCCCCTATTGCGGTTCGCATAGCTGTGCAAGCTTTTATGTTACAAACGAATGGGGCTATACCGAGTACACGCCCGCCAAGTGTCCCGATTACAGCAAGCAAAAGGATAACACCGAGGTTTGTCCGCGCTGCGGCAGAGCCTATTGGTCGCAAAGCAATCCCACAGGGTGCTTTTCATTCTTGCAGGATACGGTATGTGAGTGCGGCGAAACGGTTAAGGGCAACACCTGTCATCACCACTGATAATAACGAAATCTACGGGAGTCAGACTTCAAAAGTCCGGCTCCCTGTTTTTATGTAAAGGAGGACTTCGATGAAGAAGAAAACTATTCGGATTCTGTCAATCTTTCTTGCGGTGCTGACCGCCGTTTCTTCTCTTGCCGTTACCGCATATGCACTTAATTGGGACGGCTCATCGGCAGGCGGCGGTGGTGCGGGAACTTCGGCAGGACCGAACGGCTACGCAATTATGACTACCGACGATAACTGTATGATCGGCTACCGTTTCAGCGTAGTGGATAAGAACGGCGGCACAAAGAACGGCAAGGTCATAGATGTGTACCGCAACACAAGGTACGCAAATCAGGCATTTAATTGGTATAAGTTTACGACAAAGTGGAACAAGAAGCAGTTAAAAGATAATCAAAACAGCGGCTTTTCCACAAGCAAAACAACCACAAACTGTTATAAGGAAGCAGATATGGGCTTTGCTCAGAGCCTTCCGGTCACAAGCGGAATGAGTTCTTGGCAGAATGATACGCGAAATCTTAATCCCGTGCTTTCAAAGCTCGGTATCGGCGGTATTTCAAGCCTTAAAAACGGCGATAAGGTTATCGTAGAGCCTATCTATGATGTGCGCCTTGAAAGTGTGTGGCATTCTTTGACCGTTACCGAGATTGCTCTGTACGGCAAGCATATTTTAGGCGCGAACAGTAACGGCGGTGCGAGCAAAACTTCGGCAAGCTGGGGCTTTATTTCCGAGTATACTAACCGTCATTTCCCGAACGCCCTTTACACACCGGACGGTCAGGGATTATGGTCGGGCGTCGGAAAGCTGTCAAAGCGCGCGTCCTTTTACACCATTATCAACGACGGCTACGGCGTAGGTATTGCCTACACCGAAACCAAGCCCGACTTCACACCGACGCTTTCCGTCCGCTGCTGTGAAGCATGGCCCGGGAATATAAGCGTCCGTAACAACAACCATTACGGTATAAGCTACGGAAGCAGCTTCTCTAATTGGACTTACGGACACGGTTATCCGCAAACCGACAGCTCGGTTTGGTATGCGCTCAATTTCCCGGCTGAAAGTCAGAATTGCTATGTGAAGCAGTCTGTTTGGGTAGTCAGCGGCGGTTCGACCTCCCGTAATGTATGGTCGAACAGTAATACTTGGTATGATGTCAAGCTGAACCCGACAACTATCGGGAACGGTACGGATCATATCACGGTAAAAGCCCGTGCCGATTGGATTGACGGAAACGGTAATGTTCTGAAATACGGTCCCGAAAAGACCTTCTATATTCCCATAAGACCGATTGTAACAAGGGACAGCATTACCGCCTATGGAATTGACGGTGCAGTTCAGGCAACGGCAAATGCTTCGGGAACAAGCGGCGCTATGTATTTCGGGCAAAAGGTGCATTTTAACTATAACTTCGGCGGTAAAAATGAATGGACATCATCGAACAATTTGCGCGGACAGAGCTACCGTTGGAACGGCAGCGCTTGGGACTTGATCTATAAGTCCGGTAACGGCGAAGATGTTTATGTCGATAACGCTAATTTGAGCAAATACAACTCATATTCCGCAAAGAGCGCAGTAAGGCATTATCTGATTCCGCTAAACGATAACGAGGACGCCAATTCGTATAAGATGAAATTCAATTTCAGAACCTATTGGGCAAGCGATACCGCCCATACGGGAGAATCGACCGATTATTACCTGAATATCTTAAAGCCCGACATTGCGCTTGAGGATATTCGGCTTGTAAATGAGGACGGCGAATATGTCGATCCGCAAAAGCTGGAGGTTGCCGACGAAATCACCGTTCGGTATGTTTATAAAAACAATACCGATTGCACGGTGTATGTCAAGGGATATATGGACGGCGGCTCTCAGATCCCCGGCACATACGCAATCCCAGCTAACGGCACGATTGAAATTACGGGATATACCTTTACCGTGCCGAATAAACGAACCTTTACGATTTGGGGCGGCGTATATCTGGACACCGTGGAACGCGGCAATACAGACTATGAAACCGACCGCTACAACAACGCTTGGCTGCGTGTATGTAAGTCCAATCATCCCGTAAAAATCGTCCCGATTACGCCGAACGCGCCGTACCGTGAAAACACAAGAGTTATTTCGAGCTTTTATATTAAAAATCAGTCCTACGATGATTACACACCAAGCTCTAATCTGAAAGTGAAATTTACGGTTTACGATGAAGCAAAAAAGTATCAGGTCTATTCGGCAACTAAGAATGTAATTGTGCCGGCAAGGGATAAGAACCTTGTTTCCTTTGATTGGTATGTGCCAAACCGTTTCGGGAAGAATCGCGTATATGTTGACGCGGAGATTATCGACGGCGGTAAGGTGTATAACCCCGTTTCACGGCTGAGGACAACAAAGCCAAAGCTCAGCTATACCACACCGGACACAACCTATGAGCGATCCGCACCGACAGGATTTACAAAGCCTGCCGAGCCGACAGAAACTAAGGCGTATACGACTTGGTGGCAGTATGAATACAAAAACAACGCCTTTGAAAAGGTGTACTACGGCATCGGAATTAACCCTTGGATGAGAAAAGAAACTTTACCGGCAACGGGAGCTACGGCAACACAAAACGGCAGCAGTTGGACGATGAAATCCGGATACGGATTATCCTTGTATGACTGCAATGTTATGACAAGTGTTTCCGGATATGAGACTCCCGCATATGGTTCGGGGTTTACCGTTCCGCAGTATTCCTATGCGCTTTTCCCCGAATACAATTATCAAAATGCAGCGGGCAAGATTACGACATTGCAATCCAAAATCATAGGAAACTACAGCTTTTGGATTTTCCCGAATGTAGGCAATGTCGAGAATGTCCATTATACGCCCGTATGGTATCCGGACGGAAAATACTCGGTCAAGGTCGTAAAATCGGATGCTTGGACGCCGATGGGTATGCTTATGAGCGAGGATGTTATAAGCAATATCATATTGTCGGGCAATATGTACGACGATTGGTATGTCGGAAGAAAATAAGGAGGTTTGGGAGATGAAAACAGTAATTCTCATCGCCCTTGTGGTGTTCATTATCGGCGGCATCGTCTTTATGAATATCCGAGGAAAGAAAAAGAAATAAGCTCTATGGGCGGCATCGGAAAACGGTGCCGCCCTTTGAATACGAAGGAGGTGAACTGCTTGAAGGAAGAAAAACGAATGGTAGACAGCTATGAAGTAATTGCCTGTCAGAGAATCGGCGGCGAGGAAATTATCGTCGGAGAAGATAAGAACGCCGCACCGTCTGAAAGGTATCTCTGCTGTTATGCCGAACAAAACGATATCTTTGAGAGGTATAGCAGCGCACTTGCAAGCGACGGTTATGCCGAGATTTTTGAAATCTACGGTCAGCGCATTGCTTCTGCTGCGAAAGAGGTTATGGAGAAAATCAAAAAGGAAAAAGAATTTATCGGTGACGGCGAGCTGATTTTCACCGCTGACAAATGCGAACCGATAACCGAGGAAGTAAATCTTAACGGAAAGATTGTCGTTATCGACAGCGATGTTTTTAGCCCGGAGTATCAGCTTGCAACACATCAGCTTATGCTCTGCACGGGCGGTTTCGGGGCGCAGCCTAATGCCAGAGGGCGAAGCTGCTTTTGCACTTCTCTTTATGACGGACACGATACGAAATTTTACAGGCAGGATATCATAGGAACAATCGCCGCCGAAGATCTTCCCGAATGGGCAAAATCGGGATATGACAAAGCAGTTACGGCACAGAAAAAAGCGGAAAGGAATGAGAGATAATGGATTTGGATATGCGAGCTTTAACCGAAAAAGAGGATAAATACACCTTTTCAAACAGTATGCAGATTTCAATGCAATGCGGTCTTATTGGGCATTTGAGAGCCGATACGGACTCGGACGGCAACGGCTTTTTCAGCAGCTGGGAGGATTACCGCAAGGAGCTGAAAACCGATGAGTTTAAGGATGAATTCGATAAGGTAATCAATTCACTTCGTGAGGAAGGAGATATTCTTTATAACCGCAAGTCTTTGGCAAAATACTGCTATTCCTCTCCGCAGGCAAAAATGAATAACGAGCAGGATTATTACGGGGTACGGGTTGACACGGAAAAGTATGCTTATCTTTGCCGTCTCAATCCTAACAAGGGCGAATACAACCTCTATTGCTACTGCTATATAAAGGATTGGCTTGATAAGCATATCCGCAGCGCGGAAAAAGGAATCCGTTTCATTACCCCGGAATATAAAAAGAAATTTCGCATCAGTGACGGCGAGAAGATTCGTATTACCTTTTCTGACGGCGAGGTCAAAGACAGGGTGTGCAGATATATTGACGATAGTCATGTGGAGGTCGGAGATGACCTCTATCATATCTGCGAATTTGCCGAACGGATGGAGCAATGCGGTGCGACATTTATTCCTCTGCGCTCGGATCTGCCCGAAGTCTGCTATTCGATACTGCCGAGCACCGGTGATGTTATTATCATTAAACACGGCGAAAGCGGATATTATCGCTGCGAATATTCTACCGAGGACAAGGCGTTTAATCGTGAATTTGCAAATGACCGAAATGCAAATCTCGGCGTCAGCAAGGCACAGATTGAAGCAATGCTTGCAGGTTCGATGTACGGGTGGGATGTGCCTGCCGCTGATCCGAAAAGCTATGATAAAAACGGAACGCTTCTCCGAAACACAAAGGATAGAGGTGACGCACGATGAGTTATCAGGAAAACACAGACCATCTGATTTGGACTGATTATTATGATGACTTTGAGGATTGGAAGGAATCAACGGACGAGGGGTATCTGAGCTTACCGGAAGACAGACTTCGTGAGATTTTTTATGAAGCCAACGCAGATAATCTTGACGATGAACGCTGCAATTTGGATATTCAGCTTTCCGCACCGATTTTGGTTATCGGTGATCTCGGGCTTTGGAACGGCAGACGAACCGGATATAAAGAAATAAACAGCGGAAATCTCCGTGACTGCCTATATTCAGATACCGATTATACCACTTGGTATGTGGATAAAAACGGAGAGTTCCGTTGCGACGCGATGCATCATGACGGTACAAACCACTATCGCTATCGTGCATACAGGGACGGTGTTACAGACGAACAAATTGAGGACTTGAAAGAAAAGATATATTTCGGTACGGCAACTGAAAAGGATATCGAGAAAGTCACGCGCAGACTCGGTGATGATATCGGAGCGGTATACGGGTGGACTTTCCCCGAAAAAGCTATGAAAAGAGAGGTATACGCCAGATGAGCAGTGCAGTGAATGTAAATGATGAAACATTTGAAGATGTCACGGTATTCGGCAGACCGATGATTTTCACTTGCCTGAGATGCGACCGCAGCACCCTCCCTAAAGGTATGTATCTTTACGAGGTGCGTCACGACGATGACGGACGCGGCGATCCCTGCGAAATTGCAGAGCATATCTTAGTTAATCATTGGGGTACGCTCATTTCCAACCGACCGATACGGCTTGAGCAGCCTAATAAGGATTGGAAGCCTTATCGCCTGATAGACGCTGAAACCGATTGGAATTATGAGGGTACGGAAACTTCTCTGAAAGAATATATGGAGAAGCACCCTCCTATGAAAGAAAAATGCTATGAGAGATGATAAAGCGGCGAATAAAATCAGAGCGAGAGGAGGAATAAAGTATGCCGAGTAAATTACAAACCACCGTTGAGATGGTCGCTTATACTGCCAAAGATATTTGCTCCCACCCGGAAGTGTTTACGGCGTTTCTTGAAACAGCGGCAAACAATTATAAGTACGGCTTTCGTGACCAAATGCTTATTTTCGCTCAAAAACCGAATGCCACCGCCTGTGCCGAAATTGAAGTGTGGAATAAACTCGGTCGGTATGTTAATCGCGGTACTAAGGGTATTGCCCTTTTGGTAGACCGCAATGTGCCGTACAGACTTCGCCATGTATTTGACATTGCGGATACCAACAGCTTTCACGGCAACGAAGTAAAGCTATGGCAGATGAAGCCCGAATATGAGGAAACTGTCACCGAAGCTTTGGAAAACAGCTTCGGCGAGGTAGATAATAAAGCGGGATTTGCCGATGTTCTTCTCGGTATTTCTGAGTTAATCGTATCAGATAATTTCTCGGATTACTGTGAAAAACTGAAAAACGTAAAACACGGCAGTTTCCTTGAAGAAGTCGATGACCTTAATACGGAGGTGTATTTTAAGGGACTTCTGAAAAACAGCGTTGCATATATGCTGCTTACCCGTTGCGGATATGACGCCGCAGAATATCTCGACGCCGAGGATTTCCGGGATATCTGCAATTTCAATACGGTTGACACGCTGAATATTATCGGTTGTGCAAACCGAGATGTTTCGGAAATGGTGCTGCGTGAGGTTGCCGAAACGGTGAGATCCATGGAGCGTGAAAGCAAAGCACCAAATCGCACATTTGAAAAACCCAAAGAAATCAAAGATAATATAACCGAAAACAAAACACTTGAAGGGAGTATTGAAAATGGAACTGACCTACAGGAAAGAGGGAGACTACCTTCTCCCGAACATTCAGGCACCGGAAGCTCCGAAGATCGGGAAATATGGGATGCTGCGGCACACATTTCTGCGGCGTTACCGCAAAACGATGCTGTCGGGATTGCAGCTGAACGGCAAATTGAACGAACACCTCGAACAGATCGACCGTCAGGCGAACGAGATGATGGAAACTTTGATGAGCGAAATGGCGAAATCGCAGGGAGTGAACGAAGAACTCAAGGCGACCAACCAAATGAAATGGGTTCAGATGATGAACAACATCAGAGCATCGGCGGAGGAAGCGGTGCTGAAGGACATCGTTTACAGCTAAGCGGTCACAATTACAACGGGCCGAGCGAAGTCCCGTATTATCACGATGAGGACGAGAAAGCCGAGCTTCTTCGCAACTGTATTGCTCTTAAAGACCACAGAAAAGAAATTGCCACATTTATTGCGGAACACGAGGACCGCAAGGAGTGTGGCAATTTTATTAAGGGCTTCTTTGACAACACCTATGTGGAGCACATCTTGGAAAACGGACAAAGAGTCGGTTATCGCGCTTACGATGACCTTTTAACCATATGGAAAGGCAGCTATCTTTCCCGTGAAAGTGATGCTTTTATCAGTTGGGAGCGTGTTGCGAATAAAATCTACGGGTTAATTCTTACGCACGAATGGCTGAGCCCGGACGAACAGCCACTCCCCACCGTCGGCGAACAGTTCAGGCTTTTTGAGGAAGCAAGTGCCGAAAAATCAAATCAGTTTACTCTGCCGCAGGAGGCTATCGACTATGTACTGCGCGGCGCCGGCAATATTTCACAAGGCAGACTTAGCACCTACGACCAATTCTTAAAGCAGGAAGGAAAAGAAAAAAACATTGCTTTCCTCAAAAACGGATACGGTATCGGAGGCGGTTCAGATGCCATACCCGAAAGCGGTTATTGGGAATCTCACGACGGAAAGGGCATTAAAATATACAAAGGTATAGGAGATGATCAAAAGTCGGTTTTGCTGCCGTGGAATAAGGTCGAAAAGCGAATCGGTGAGCTTATAGAGGCGGACAGATACCTTACTGCCGCCGATAAAGAGGCATATCCGAAATATAAGCGCGAAAAAATGCTGAGAAACGAACGGTATGAGCTTATGCGTGAGTTCCGTTCCATTTATGAAGATTACAACGATTTTGAACGGCAGCTCGGTAATGAGAGTGCCGTTCTTTCTATGTTTGAACTCGGCGATTGCGCGTCGCAGTTTATGAACGGAGAAAAGCGTTGTCATTTTGTAAGCGGAAATCCGTTTGTCCTGCCCACAATGCGAGATGCGCTTCATAAAATTATAGACGCAAAAACGCATTTAACCGAACGGGCTGAAAAAATGCTTGAAGCATTGTCCGGGGACCTGGCAAAGCCGCTTGAACCGTCCTATGACGAATTAAATCCACCGCCTGAACCTGAAAAGGAATATCGCTTTTCTCTGGGTGACACGGTGCATATCGGCGCTGATGAATACTCTATCCTCTCCATTGACGATAAATCGGTTCTGCTCAATGACAGTAAGTTTCCGCTTCTTTGCGAGGAAATGAAACGAGAGGAATTTGACCGTAAGATTGCCGAAAATCCGATGAACGACAAATATCTGCAAGCGGTTGAAACAGTCCCCGAAAATGCTGACGGACCGATTGATAACGAGAAAATCAGGATTACTTTGGATTCAGGCAGAGACGCAGTCCATTGGATATATTACAATCCCGACTCTGATGCCGGCGGGCTATATGTTTCGGGAGACCTTGCGTTTTCGGTGTTTGAGGAGCTTGTAGAGGAATATGACATCGCAAACCACCCCGAAAATGCCGAGAAGTTCTTTTCCGACCTTGAGGAAATGTCAGACCAATTTCTCGCCGAAATCAACACGCCGTTCTTCCTTGAAGCCGAAGATGATTATGAGTCGGATTACGATTATATCGAATTCACTCCCGAAAACATTCTGAGTATTCACAAGGATATTCAGGAATTAAATGCAGAACATCAGGCGGAGCTTTCAAAAACGGAGGTGCAGGAAAGTCAAGCACCACTGTCGGCTTCTGACCGTGAAGCGGAAGTTCTCAGCAATGTTCTTAATAAGCTGAATATCGGCGATATTAAGCTCACTTCTGAGGATGGAGAACTTGTTGCAACGGACGGCAGCAACAATGCTTGGCGCGGGAAACAGTTCTATGATTTTCTTGTGGAGGACGCAATCAGCTACGATGAGTACGGAAAGCCGAACGAAATAGACGGCGATGTGCTTGCGGATTTCATCGAGCTTTGCGGGCTTCACGGCGTTGAGGTTAAGGACTATAACGCCCCCTCCCCTTGGGACGAATATGAGAAAGCAAAGAAAGAGAATCCCGACGCGGTTGTTATGCAGAAGGTCGGCGATTTCTTTGAAATGTTCGGCGAGGAAGATACAAAAATCGCGCACGAAGTCCTTGATCTGACGCTCAGCAAAAAGACCTTTACAAATAAATCCATTACTACGCCTATGTGCGGATTTCCCTTATTCAAAACAGAAGAATACACACAAAAGATTTTAGACGCGGGATACGATGTGGTTGTCGTAACTCACGAACCGGGCGAAAAGCTTGAAGTAAGGCGAATTGTATCTTCGGCAAAAGAAAAGGCGGAAATATCCCTTGCTCCGCCGCCCGAACAGAAAAAGCAAACTAAGATTACGCCGAGTATTCTTTATCCCGAAATAAAGAGCGATTACCGCACGAATTTCCGCATTGATAACGATGACATCGGTGTAGGCACACCACTCGACAGGTTTTATAACAATTTTCACGCGATAGGACTTCTCAAAAAGCTGGAGAGCGAACACAGGCTTGCCGATACAAACGAGCAGCGTATCCTTGCAAACTATGTCGGTTGGGGCGGTCTGCCTCAGTTTTTTGAAGAAAACAATCCCCATTATGAGGAACTGAAAAGTATGCTGCCGGAGGACGATTATGCTTCGGCAAGAGAGTCTGCACTGACAGCATTTTATACGCCGCCCGTTGTTATTAAGGCGATATACAAAGCGCTTGAAAATATGAACTTCAAAAGCGGCAATATTCTTGAACCCTCTTGCGGCATCGGTAACTTTATGGGGCTTATACCCGACAGTATGAGTAATGCAAAATTTTACGGCATTGAGCTTGACAGCATTTCGGGAAGAATTGCACAGCAGTTATATCAGAAAAACAGTATTGCCGTGCAGGGCTTTGAAAATACCAATCTGCCCGACAGCTTCTTTGACTGTGCTGTTGGCAATGTGCCGTTCGGTCAGTTCAAAGTGCCGGATAAGCGCTATGATAAGCATAATTTTCTTATTCACGATTATTTCTTTGCCCGTACTCTCGATAAGGTGCGACCGGGCGGTATTATAGCGTTTATTACTTCAAAGGGTACGATGGATAAGGAAAACCCTTCGGTACGGAAATATATTGCACAACGGGCTGATTTGCTCGGTGCAATCCGTCTGCCGAACAACACCTTTAAGGACGCGGCGGGAACGGATGTTACTTCGGATATTATCTTCCTGCAAAAGCGTGACCGCCTTATCGACATTGAACCCGATTGGGTACACCTTAATACCGATGAAAACGGTATTACAATGAACAGCTACTTTGTGGATAATCCGGATATGATTATGGGCGAAATGCGCCTGATTTCCGGTCCGCACGGTCCGACGCCTGCCTGTATCGCTTATGAGGACAGAAGCCTTGCAGAACAGCTGTCGGAAGCCGTAGAGAACATTCACGCAGAAGTTACGGAGTATGAGTTTGAAGCACTTGCCGACGAGGAAGAAGACCTTTCTATTCCTGCCGAACCAGATGTCCGCAACTTTTCATATACGATTGTAGACGGAAAAATTTATTACCGTGAAAACAGCCGTATGAACCCTGTTGAGGTTTCTGTTACAGCCGAAAATCGCATTAAGGGTATGATCGGTATTCGTGACTGCGTTCGCACGCTTATTGAGTACCAAACCGAGGATTTTCCCGATTCATTTATTGAGAATGAGCAGAAAAAACTCAACGAACTGTATGACGCATTTTCAAAGAAATACGGACTGATCAATTCCCGTGCAAACAATTCCGCTTTTAATTCGGATTCTTCCTATTGTCTGCTTTCGTCTCTTGAAATTTTGGACGATGAGGGTAATTTCATTCGTAAAGCGGATATGTTTTCAAAGCGGACGATCAAGCAAAGGGTTACCGTCACAAGCGTAGATACCGCGTCCGAAGCGTTGGCACTATCCCTTGCCGAAAAAACAAAAATAGATATCGAATATATGTGCTCGCTCACGGGAAAGTCGGAAGAAGAAATTGCCGAAGATCTCAAGGGCGTTATTTTCTTGAATCCGAGGTATTCCGAAAGGTCAAGGGAGCTTAAATATTTACCTGCTGACGAGTATCTATCCGGCAATATTCGCGAGAAGCTGAATGAAGCAAAGACGGCGGCAGAAGATGACAGCAGCTTTGAAATCAATGTAAAGGCTCTAACCGAGGTTATGCCGAAAGACCTTTCCGCAGGTGAGATATCTGTGCGCTTGGGGGCTACTTGGATACCGCCCGAGGATATTGAAAGGTTTATGTTTGAGCTTTTCGGTACTGCACGGTATATATCTTTTAATATTCACGTGCATTACAGCGAGTATTCGGGTGAATGGAATATTGAGGGCAAGTCCTATGACCGCAACAATGTCAAGGTCTATAACGCTTACGGTACAAACAGAATCAACGGTTATAAGATCATCGAGGAAACGCTGAACCTGCGTGATGTGCGTGTGTTCGATTATGTTGAGGACGAAAACGGCAATAAAAAGCCAGTGCTCAATAAGAACGATACCGCCGTCGCACAAGGCAAGCAACAGCTTATAAAGGAAGCCTTTGCTGAATGGATTTGGAAAGACCGAGAGCGCCGCGAAAGGCTTACAAAGCTATATAACGAGAAGTTTAATTCTGTCCGCCCCCGTGAGTATAACGGCGAACACCTGAACTTTGTAGGTATGAACCCGGAAATTACGCTCAGACCGCATCAGGTCAATGCCATTGCTCACATTCTTTACGGCGGAAACACCTTGCTTGCGCACGTTGTCGGCGCAGGAAAAACCTTTGAAATGGTTGCGGCAGCACAGGAATCCAAGCGGCTCGGTCTTTGCAACAAGTCCTTGTTTGTAGTCCCGAATCATCTGACGGAGCAATGGGCGGCGGAGTATCTGCAACTTTATCCGTCGGCGAACATTTTGGTCGCAAGTAAAAAGGATTTTGAGACTAAAAACCGCAAGAAATTCTGCGGTCGTATTGCTACGGGCGATTACGATGCCGTAATTATCGGTCACAGTCAGTTTGAAAAAATACCGATGTCGGTTGAGCGTCAGCAGGCTATTCTTAATCAGCAGCTTGAAGAAATAATGAACGGCATTTCGGAACTCAAACGAAATCGCGGTGAGAATTTCTCTATTAAACAGCTCGAAAAGGCAAAAAAGACAATCAAACAAAAGCTTGAAAAGCTTAATGACCAAACCCGTAAGGACGATATTGTGACCTTTGAGGAACTCGGTGTTGACCGCTTGTTTGTTGACGAAGCGCATTATTACAAAAACCTTGCCGCGTTTACGAAAATGAGGAATGTCGGCGGTATCAGTCAGACCGAGGCGCAGAAGTCAAGCGACCTCTATATGAAGTGCAGATACCTCGACGAACTTACGGGCGGCAAAGGTGTTGTGTTTGCGACGGGTACGCCAATTTCAAACTCAATGGTTGAACTCTATACAATGCAAAAGTATCTTGAGTACAACCTGCTGAGGAAAAACGATCTTTTGCATTTCGATTCCTGGGCGTCCACATTCGGCGAAACGGTAACGGCAATCGAGCTTGCACCCGAGGGCAGCGGATACCGCCCCAAAACGAGATTTGCGAAGTTCTACAATCTACCGGAGTTGATGTCTCTGTTCAAGGAAACGGCGGATATTCAGACGGCGGATATGCTGGATCTCCCTGTGCCGAAAGCCAATTATCACAATGTGCTCTTAAAGCCGTCCGAACAGCAAAAGGAAATGGTTCAGTCTCTTGCAAAACGTGCCGAGAAGGTGCGTAACAAGATGGTGGACTCAAGCACGGACAGTATGCTGCTTATCACCAACGACGGCAGAAAGCTTGCGCTTGACCAACGCTTGATAAATGAGATGCTTCCCGACAGTGAAACGAGCAAGGTATCTGCCTGTGCCGACAATGTCTTTGATATCTGGCAGAAAACCGCCGAAAAGCGTTCTACACAGATGGTGTTCTGCGACCTCTCCACTCCACACGGCGACGGAAATTTTAATGTGTATGATGATTTGCGCGACAAGCTGATAGCGAAAGGCATTCCGAAAGAGGAAATTGCCTATATCCATTCGGCAAATTCCGAAGCACAGAAAAAAGAACTGTTCGGCAAGGTGCGAAACGGTCAGGTCAGAGTGCTTATCGGTTCTACGCAAAAGA
This sequence comes from uncultured Eubacteriales bacterium, assembly GCA_934486705.1. Lineage (GTDB taxonomy): Bacteria > Bacillota > Clostridia > Oscillospirales > Acutalibacteraceae > UBA737. Next base: position 114,305 of record CAKSQS010000003.1, on the reverse strand, counting down.
TGGGCGCCGGCACGAATGTGCAGCAAAAGCTGATTGCTCTGCACCATCTCGACTGTCCGTGGCGACCGAGCGATTTGCAACAGCGTGAGGGGCGAATTGTCCGACAGGGCAACGAAAACCCCGAGGTCGATATTTACACCTATGTTACCGAGAACACCTTTGACAGCTATCTTTATCAGTTGGTGGAATCGAAGCAGAAATTTATCGGGCAGATTATGACTTCAAAATCTCCCGTGCGCTCTGCCGAAGATGTGGACGAGCAGGCGCTTTCCTATGCTGAAATAAAGGCTTTGTGTACGGGCAATCCGTATATCAAAGAGAAAATGGATCTTGACATTGATGTGTCCCGACTCAAGCTCTTAAAGGCAAATCACCTCAGTCAGATTTATTCTCTGGAGGATAAGGTACACAAAGAGTTTCCGGCAAAGATTGCGGCGCTTGAAGAACGCATTAAGGGCTTTGACAAGGATATTGCAACAGCAAACAGTCACCCTGCCGGAGATAAGGACAATTTTTGCGGAATGACCGTGAAAGGCGTTTCCTTTTTCGAGAAAAAGGATGCAGGTGAAGCTATTATTGCCGCTTGTAAGGATATGACAAGTCCCGACGCAATCGGCTTTGGCTCTTATCGCGGCTTTGATATGGAGCTTTCATTTGACACTTTCAGCAAAGAATATAAGATAACTCTTATAGGCGAGCTGCGTCATACTGTTATACTCGGCACGGACATTTTCGGTAATATACTGCGTTTGGATAATGCAATCGGCGCGTTTTCGGAACGGCAAATTGCCTGCAAGGAGCAGCTTGAGGATACCAATGTGCAGCTTGAAAATGCCAAAGCAGAGTCGCAGAAGCCATTTCCGCACGAGGAGGAATTGAGAACAAAATCCGCCCGCCTTGCTGAGCTTAACACTTTGCTTGATATGGACAAAAGGGATAACGAGCTTGTGGACGGAGAACGCGGCGATGACGCAGAAGAACCGGACCGAAGCAACAGCCGCGACGCGAGGTAAAAATCTAACCTGGTTCTGTACCGAATTACAGAACCAGAACTACATAATTCCTTATGCCTTGAAAATTTTTCTTGACAATGGTAAAATACTGAGTATAATAAAATGATTTATGTTTTAGCATAAATGGACGGTGTGGGAGAAGAAGGGAGAATACTATGGCGTATCAAATTGTTTATGAGTCTGAATCAAAACGGTATCGTTCCAATTGCTCCTCCGTACTTATTAAAACATGCGAAATACTTAAAAAGAAAAACATTACAGCCCAGTTTTCGCTTGTCGGCAGCGGTGCAAAGAACATGATTACAAGAAATGGAGACGGACCGTACGACCTCGATTACAACTTATTTATTTTAAAAGCCGACGAGAAATACTGGGATGACCTGCGATTACTCAAAGATACTATTCGTAATGCGCTGAACAAGGCAGAAGGAAAAGAATTTTTTTCAGATTCCATGGATTCGACATCATGCCTAACAACACTTTTGCATTTTAACGATTCGCCTGACATAGAGTTCAGCTTTGATGTCGCAATATTGGCTAAAAACCGTAATGGAAATTATGTGAGGCTTATACACAACAAAAATGCCTTTGGTTTTGGAAACGACCAGTACACATGGAATGAAGTCCCGAATTCCCACAATGTTAAAGCGAAAGCAAATATGATAAAGAATGAGGGCTTATGGCAAGAGATTCGTATTAGATATGTTGAACTGAAAAATATGTATCTTTGTCGTCAGGACAATAAACACCCATCGTTTATAGTGTATGTTGAATCGGTCAACGAAGTCTATAACAAATATTTTTATTGAGGAGTACTCTAATGGGAAAACAATTTTATGATTTTGAAGATGGCGACTTTGCATACTCCAGATCAGATGATATGGCGATTGATTCGGATGGTGATCTGATGTTACGGATGGGAGATAATATGGCAATGGATATGGATTCCGGAGATCTTCATATTATTTCATCATGGTCAGATGATGACGATGATGAATAAATAATACAATTGCACATTTGAAAAGTCTCATAAACCTCCGTATAATTGTTACAGAAGCAGGAATACGGAAGTTTTTTCTATGAAATTCAATTTTATTCGGCTTCATTTAATTTTATTGCCGCTTCGGGCAGAAAAATTAAACAACTCTCTTGACTGAAATGATTTTTTACTGTATAATACATTTAATAAATAAGCCGCTGTCGGCAAAAATATTAAATGGTGATTGGTATGGAAATAAAAAGAGATGAATATTTGCAAAGGCTGATTGTACGCAGGCACAATGGGTTTATAAAGGTTATTACCGGAATACGCAGAAGCGGAAAGTCTTATTTGCTCAACACTTTGTTCTATAATTATTTGATAGGCGAAAATGTGTCCGGCGACCATATTATTAAGTTCGCTTTCGATTCTGCGGAGGATTTGCTTAAAATAGGCGAAGACCCTATTGTTTTGGACAACGAAAAGAATGACAGTAAGGTTGATCCGAAAAAGTTTTTAAACTGGATTTTACCGCAAATCAATGACGATGAAATGTACTATATTTTGCTTGATGAGGTACAAAAGCTCGGGGCTTTTGAATCCGTGTTGAACGGTTTTCTTCGAAAAAGCAATACGGACGTATTTGTTACGGGCAGCAATTCCAAGTTTCTTTCAAAGGATATTTTGACGGAATTTGAAGGCAGAGGCGATGAAATTCATATTCTTCCTTTGTCCTTTTCGGAGTATTATAATTTTAAAGGCGGCGACAAAAGCGAGGCTTTTGACGATTATTCGGTTTACGGTGGGTTGCCGGCGGTGGCTCTTATGGCAAGCGAAGAACAAAAATCAACCTATCTCATTTCACAAATGCAAAATTTATATTTGAAGGATATTATTATACGCAATAATCTTCCTGAAAACACGCGCATAGGAGAGGTGCTTGATGTTATCGCTTCCGGCATTTCTTCTCTCACGAACCCCAAAAAAATAGCGGATACCTTCTTGTCGGTTTTACAGGAGAATATCAGCGATTATACTGTCAATAAATACATCGAACATATGGAAGATGCGTTTATGCTCTCCCGTGTGAAGCGATATGATGTTAAAGGCAGAAAATATATCGGAACTCCGTATAAGATTTATTTTGAGGATGTAGGTCTTCGCAACGCACGGCTGAATTTCAGGCAGATTGAAGGCACTCATATCATGGAAAACATCATCTTCAATGAACTGAGATACCGAGGTTATCGTATAGATGTCGGTATGGTGGAATCCCGGGAAAAAGACAAGAACGGAAAGGATATACGAGTTCAGCGCGAAATAGATTTTATTGCGTCAATGGGCAGTAAAAAATACTATATTCAGTCGGCCTATGCTGTCCCCGATCAAGACAAATACAAACAGGAAACGGCTTCCTTTGATAAAACGCTTGATTCTTTCAAGAAGATAATCATTGTTGAAAAAAGTATGAAGCCGCGTCGCGATGAAAAAGGATATGTTATGATGGGCGTGAAAGAGTTTTTACTGGATAAAGACAGTTTGGAATTATAACAGCGCTTGCGTCATCGCACATTTGAAAAGTCGCATAAATCTCCGTATAATTGTTACAGAAAACAAGAGTACGGAGGTTTTTTCTATGAAATTCAAAGATGTAAAACGGTATCTTACCATAAATCACAGTGAAATAAACGCATATATCAGTTTGGTTATGAAAGCGCGGAACGCATATATCGACGAGCGAAAGCCCACCGAAGATGTGGATGAGCTGCTTTGCAAGCTGATGAAGATTAAGAAAAAGCTGCGAGCGTAGCGGAAAGGAAACACTATGAACTATTATATATCCGACCTGCATATCGGTCACGCGAATGTAATCAGGTTTGACGGCAGACCGTTCGTGGATGTAAACGAAATGAATAATGCAATCATTGAGAATTGGAACAGCCGCGTAAAGACGGACGATACCGTATATATTCTCGGTGACTTCATTTGGGCAAAGGAAAGCGAATGGACATACTTCGTCGGCCCGCTTGCCGGCAATAAGGTATTAATACGCGGCAACCACGATCCGAGACAATTCAGCCGCACTGTTCGCAATATGTTTCAGGATATCACGGACCTAAAGGAAATCAAGGATGACGGCAAGCATGTTGTGATGTGTCATTATCCCATTCCGTTCTTCCGAGCGGGTTTTTCGGATACGGCGTATATGCTCTACGGTCATGTTCACCGTACAAAGGAATATGAGTATCTGACCGAAATGCGTAAGTCCATTAGGGCAAATGCGACGGGATACGGAACGCCCAGCGGCAACTTTATCAATGTGGGCTGTATGATGCCGTATATGAACTACACGCCGAGAACTCTTGCGGAAATTATTGCAGGAGATGCAGCGGACTTTGCAGACAAGTAAATACAACGAACACACGCCGGATGGAATTATAACTGTCCGGCTATTTTTATACCCATTTTTACATACCCACTCCCCTGCTTTCAGTGGGTGAATCGGAAAAGAAACGAGGTGAAAGGAATATGAAAAACGATATCAGAAAGGCAGATGAAGTCACTGTCGAAATGCACGTCAACGACATTGTTTACGGTATTATCAGCGATGAACTTGATAATATGATTTGCGACTGTGAGGATCTGTCAGAGGAGTTTGAAAAACTGTATTTTGCTAAACGCGTACTCTCTGTTCTTGAAAACAGCGATATGCCGATACGCGCGGCTGTCGGACTGCTCGACAATGTTTTCATCGTAGAGGCGCTGTTTGAGGATAAGGACGAATATATCGGCGAATCGGACACCGATACCGATATCTACAACTTTGTGGTAGAACACGGCTACCGTCATTACGATGAGATTGTTATGCCGGGTGAGCTGCCCGAAACGGTTTTTATCCGAATGGCAAGGTGTATGATGAAAAAGGGAGGATTTAACTATGACGAATGAAGAATTGAACAATGCATTGTATGAGAAAATGAGAGATGAGTTTGTGGAATATAAAGCAGATTTGCTCTCAATGCCGGCTGATAAAATATTGGAACAAGCTTACACTTATGCTGTGAAGCAAGATATTGTATCAGAGATGGAAGAAGTTATCTTATCAGACAAACGGTGCAAGGCGCTGTTGTCTGAGGAAAACACACTCGACAAGGTGTTTTCCTGTTGGGAAAATTACGAGTCAGAATATATGGACCATATTTATGATATGATTGAGTATACGGCAGATGAGAAAATCAGAGAAGCTTCCGTAAAGTCAACGCGGGACTTTAGGTAGGCATTGTATTATGTGGGTGAAGCCCGAACAGATTGAAAAAGCAAAGCAGATGGATCTTCTGACTTATCTGCAAAGCTATGAGCCGAATAATCTTAAAAAGATTTCGCACGACACTTGGTGTACCAAAGAACACGATTCGCTCAAAATATCCAACGGTAAATGGCATTGGTTTTCTCGGCACATCGGCGGAAAAACAGCTCTTGACTATCTTATAAAGGTCAAGGGCATTTCTTTTGTGCAGGCGGTTGAGATAATTACAGGATATTCGGCAGTTTTGCCGCCCGTATATACTCCTGTGCAGAAACCAAATCAGCCGAAAGCCTTGGAACTGCCCGAAAGCAATTCGGATATCTGTGCGGTTCGTAGGTATCTCAAAAACAGAGGGATCGCCGACGCGATTATCGACTATTGCCGTAATAACAGACTGCTCTACGAGGACGAGAAGTATCACAACTGCATCTTTTTAGGTTATGACGGCGATACGCCGAAATACGGTGCTGTCAGGAGTACAAATTCGGATTTCAAACGGGATTTAACGGGAAGTGATAAGCGCTTCTCTTTTTTTATCTCTGCCGAAAGCAAAACACAAACCGTGCATTTATTTGAATCGGCGATTGATCTGCTGAGTTATGCGACTCTTGAACTGAAACGCGGGCAACCCCGTCACGATGACCTTCTTTCTCTTGCAGGCGTATATAAGACGGAAAATAAGCAGGATATTCCGCTGGCTCTGAAAACCTATCTCGACCGCCACAAGGAAACGAAGGTTATCTATCTTCATCTGGATAACGATGAAATCGGCAGAACGGCAACAAGGCAAATAACCGATGCGCTGTCTGCCAAATATACCGTCATTGATCAGCCGCCTCAAAGTGGTAAGGACTTCAATGATTTTCTTAAAAACGAAATTCAAAAAAAGCGAAAGGAGCAGGTGCGATGAAAATTAAAATCTATCAGATAGACCGGGATAAGGATAACGGAAGTCTGAGCTTTCTTAACTACGAAAATACTGTTAAACGGACCAGAGGAAAAATACGAAGTGAAATCTACCACAAGGTGTTTGACGGCGATGTTGAGTGCAGCGGGCTTGAAGATGTTTATGCTATGTTCAACGAAACCCGTCCCGAGTCATTCACCGGTCACTCTCTTTCGGTGTCGGATGTTGTGGAGATTGAGCACTCCGACATCGTTGAAAAAGGTTTTTACTTCTGTGATAGCTTCGGCTTCAAAAAGATTGATTTTGAGCCGAAAAAAGATGAGCAAATCATTGTTAAATCACAAGCTGAAAGAAATGAGGTGAGATAAATGGCGAAAGAATTTGATGTAACCATTGTTGAAACCCTCAAAATGAAAGTGACGGTTGAAGCCGAAAGCATGGAGGACGCAATGCAGTTAGTCGGAGACAAATGGTACAATGGCGATTATGTTCTTGACGCAGATAATTTTGTCGGTGTTGAGTTTGAGCCGTCCGAACGAGTGGTTGAACTCAGTTATCAGAGGTTATCCGAGATTTTCAATTATGTCAATGACACACACAAGTCGCCCGTCAGCGGATATATCGTATTCACACAGGACAGCTTTGACAAACCTTATTCCGAGCAGTCACGAACCTATGTTGTTTCGAGTGATAATAAAGCATATATCGCCGGAGTGGGCGGATATTCCATTTTCGGTTCCTGCCTTGACGGAAGCGGTCAAAACATTCGTCTTGAGCTATATATGCACGGTGATAATGCTTGGAAAATCGAGCGATGCTATATGCAGCGCGACGATTATGAGTACGCTCATTCTCAGCAGGTAAAGAACAAAGACAACCGTGAGGAACGATAAATAAAACAGTGGGGTTAATAGGCGGTGTTGTCTTAGCAAGCAACGCATCTGCTTGTGCAGATACAGCTTGTTAGGTTCTGCCGCCCCTAAAACCCCGAAAGAAAAGGTGGTTATTATGTGAGAAAACGCAATTGTCGAGTCGAAGTTTACTTTGATGAAAATGAAAAATATATGCTTATGACGAAAGTCCAAAAGTCGGGTTTATCGCGCGAAAGATATATGCGAATGTCGGCTCTCGGATATCCGATACACGAAAATCCTCCCATAGATTTTTACGCTTTGACAAAGGCTATGAATCGGATAGGAAATAATCTGAATCAGCTTTTGGTAAATGCGTATTCCACAGGTTTTGTGGATGTGCCGCTTCTCCGTAAACATCTAAAATCACTCAACGATATCGAAAATCGATTATGGGCTGAGCTTAAGCCGGGAGATAAGTAATGGCTGTAACTTCAATATGGCCCATAAAAGGCAGATTGGATGTGATTTTGAAATACGCGTGCAATCCTGAAAAAACGGTTGAGAAAAATTATACGGCTCAATCTGAATTACACGCAATAGACAGTGTAATTGAATATGCGGCCGATGAGATGAAAACCGAAAAAAGGATGTATGTTACCGGCATCGGGTGTAACGAGTATAACGCAGTTGAGCGATTCAAAACAACTTTGAACACTTGTGGAGATATAGGCAAAAGAGTTTGCTATCACGGCTATCAATCCTTCAAGGCAGATGAGGTCGACGCTGAAACCGCACACGAAATCGGCAAAACATTAGCCGAAAACCTTTGGGGAGATAAATTTCAAGTGTTAGTAGCAACTCATTGCAATACCGGCCATTATCATAATCATTTTATAATATGCGCAACCTCGTACAAGGATGGCTCAAAATTTCATAACGGAAAAGACGATTATCTCCGTATGCGCAAGGAATCGGATCGGCTCTGCAAGGAGTACGGTCTTTCTGTTATAAAAAGCCCGAAAGCCAAAGGCAAAAGCTATGCCGAATGGAAAGCAGAATTTGAAGGCAGACCGACTGTGCGCGGTACTATCCGAGAAGCCATAGATATTGCCGTAAGCGGTTCGGGCAGCCGACTTGAATTTCTTGACGCAATGGATCAGATGGGATTTATCATAGACCAAAGCGGTAAGTACCCGAAAATAAAGCATATAGGCGGAGAACGCTTTGTGCGTTTCAATTCTCTCGGTCCAGGTTATTCACCGGAGGAAATTTTTGGGCGCATACGGAACAATGAATATCCTGAGTTCCCGGAAGTTCCGCCGCAGGAATCGCCACAGCAGATTTTTGACGGACAAACCGAGCGCGTTGCGGCTATGAATTACACGGCGGTTTATCACTGCTTCGTTACGGCTTTGAAAATCACGACGGAAAGACCGAATACAAGCAAAAAAATGTGCTTTCTTGTTCGCGAGGATCAGAGTAAAATGCGCAGCTATTCCGATCAGCTTTTAATGCTTTCGGAGCACAAAATCGAAACGAAAGAACAGTTATCGGCTTACAGGGCTTCGGCGTCGGCACAAATCCCGGAGGTAATAAAGCTTAGGCAGGATATGCGAAACGCTCTAAAGCGCGCGGTTCGCGCCGGTGACGAAGCCCTAATCAGCAAAACAAAATACAATATAGATATTTACACAAGACAGCTTAAAAAGCTGCGGCGCGAGATAAACGCTTGCGACGCAGTTTTAGAGCGTATGGATTCGGTGCGGGAAAAGCTTGCCCGTATTGAATCGGAAAAATTCAGAGGAAAGGATAGGTTAAAGAATGAACACATCAGCAGAAGCGGCAGATCAGGTAGTACGAATGAGTCTTAACGGAGCCGAAGCCGCGCTAAAAATTACAGGCTCTGCGTCAAAAGAGGTAGCAAAGCTGCTTTTCAAAGCCTTAAAGGATTTGTCCAAGCAATCAAGAAAAACCAAGGGGCAAATGCGGCTTTCCAACCTCATTAAGTCCGGCAAAAAGCTGGAGATCTATCAGGTGTCGGATAAGGATTTGAAACGGTTTTGTGAGCAGGCAAAGAAATACGGTATGCTCTATACCGTGCTTAAAGACCGAAACAAAAACGACGGCATTACCGAGGTTATGGTAAAGGCGGAGGACAGAGCAAAAATCGACCGCATTTTTGAAAGGCTTGGACTTGTTCCAGAAAATGTTGCCGACGTTCATCCCGAAAAAGAAAAGGAAAAGGCGGCTCCCGAACGCACAGCCCCGGATAAGAGCGATGCGGACGAATTTCTTGATGCGGTGATGGAAAAGCCGAACCCCACGAAGGAGGAATCTCATACCGTAAACCCCACCGAGGCACGGACGGAGAAATCAAATCAGTCCGTGCCTTCTTCAAAGCGCAGTCAAGGCAAAAAGGACCGTTCGGCTGACACTCTTTCCCCCGAGGAGCGCCGCCCGTCCGTAAGGCGTGAGCTAAAAGAAATCCGCGAAGAAATGGACAGAGAGAAAAAGCCGAAAAACAAAACCCGAAATACCCCTGCAAAATCTGCCGAGCATAAAGCTCCGCCCAAAAAGAAGAAACCGAAGGAGAGATAAATTTATGAGTAATTATGATGAACTTTTTACCGCAAGCACCGAGAAAAACGAAAGCAAGCAGGAGCGCCCGTTCAATAAAGAGGAATGGGTTGCAAAGAAACAGCAGGAACGCGCCGAAGCGTTTGAAATGCTTGACGCGGCTACAACCGAGGCAGTAATCAATCCCGAAACCTTCCGCGACTATCTGCTTATGCAGAGCCGCTTCGGAAAATATTCGGTCAGCAACGCTTTGCTTATTGCCTATCAGAATAACGAAGCCACTTACCTTGCCGATTTTGAGACTTGGAAAGAAAAAGGCGTGTTTGTGCAGAGGGGCGAAAAGGCAATCACCTTGCTTGAACCGGGAAATGAGTTTACCCGTGAGGACGGAACGACAGGCTTCTCGGTCAATGTCAAGAGGATGTTTGATGTTTCGCAAACCAACAGTCAGCGTAACTATTCACGCAGGGAACCGAACGAGCGCAGAGTGCTGAAAGCACTGATTGCCTCCTCCCCCTGTGACATTCGTATGACGAATGAACTTGAGGGTAATGTCTGCGCAAGATATGTGCCGGAGGACGATGCAATTTATATCCGTCAGGGTCTTGACGGATATGACATTTTCCGAAGTCTGTCACAGGAAATTGTAATCGCAAACTTTGCAAAGGACGGCGTCAGCCGTGAGGACTGTTCCTTTACTGCCTATTGCGCGTCATATATCCTTTGCGAACGCAGCGGCTTTGATACCGGCGATTATAATTTTGAGAAAGCCCCGGACCGCTTCAAGGAAGCTGAGCCGAAAACAATTCGCGGTCAGCTTGATAAAATTCGCGATTCCGCTAACGAGGTATCTCAGGATATGCGCCGTGTAATGGAGGAACAGCAGAAAGCAAAACGCTCCAAAGATGACGGCGCAAGATAAGGAGGCTTCGCAATGACGGAAGCAAAGCGAATTATGACAATGGATGATTTTGAGCACCGTTTGCTTGTCGGCTGTATCAATAAGGCGCGAACCGAATATATGGAGGAAGGCAAGCCTACCGAGGATATAAACGAACTGCTCATTAAAGCCATTGAAGCCCCTACTAAGAAAGAAAAACGAAAGGCAGACCGTGAGGGAAGATAAATTCTCTCGGACAAATGTTATTCTCTACTGTTTAGGGTTGATTCCGACTGTATGGCTGGGGCTGCTTGTAGCTCCGGCTCTTCGCTCGGGACTTCCGAACCTCATCAGAAATCTTGCGGTTGTATTCAGTAACCCGTTTCATATCGTGTGGTGCGAGGACAGTGTAAAAGCTGTCCTCATTTTTATATGCGCGTATGTAATGGGAATTGGGATTTATCTTTCTACCGCGAGAAATTATCGCCGCCGTGAAGAACACGGTTCGGCACATTGGGGCAATGCCGGACAGGTAAACAAAAAGTATGAGAATAAGGCAGAACCCGAGAAAAACAAAATCCTCACGCAGAAAACCAAAATCGGTTTGGACGGCAGAAAGCATCGCCGAAACTTAAATGTTCTTGTGTGCGGCGGTTCGGGGGCAGGTAAAACAAGATTCTATGCCAAACCGAACATTATGCAGGCTAACACAAGCTTTGTCATTCTCGATCCGAAAGGTGAAAATGTCCGCGATACGGGCAATCTCCTAAAATCAAAGGGCTATGACATTAAGGTGCTTGATCTAATCAATATGGATAAGAGCTATTGCTATAATCCATTCGTTTATCTTCACTCGGATAATGATATTCAAAAGCTCGTGACGAACATCTTTAAGAACACAACGCCAAAAGGAAGTCAGAGCCAAGATCCGTTTTGGGATCAGGCGGCGATGATGCTTTTATTGGCACTTGTGTTTTTCCTTCATTACGAAGCGCCGCCCGAGGAACAGAATTTTCCTATGGTTATGGAAATGATTCGCTCGGGGGAAGTCAAAGAGGACGACGATGGATTTATGTCACCGCTCGACCGATTGTTTGCCCGTCTTGCTGACCGAACCCCCGATCATATTGCCCTTAAATATTATCGCAACTATCGTTCCGGTTCGGGCAAAACGCTTAAATCTATACAAATAACCCTTGTGGCAAGGCTTGAAAAGTTCAACCTCGACAGCCTTGCGGCGATTACACAATCGGATGAGATGGAGCTTGATAAGCTCGGCGAAAAGAAAACCGCTATCTATGCGGTTATTCCCGATAACGACTCAAGCTACAATTTCATAGTCGGTATGCTCTATACTCAGCTTTTCCAACAGCTTTATTACAGTGCCGATGTCAAACACGGCGGCAGGCTGCCCGTGCATGTGCATTTCGTCATGGATGAGTTTGCGAACGTCGCGCTCCCTGATGAATTTGATAAGCTGCTCTCCACAATGCGAAGCCGAGAGATTTCTGTCAGCATTATCATTCAGAATTTGGCACAGCTTAAAAAACTCTTTGAAAAAGAATGGGAGTCGATAGTCGGCAACTGCGACGAGTTTTTATATCTGGGCGGAAACGAGCAATCGACGCACGAGTATGTTTCCAAGCTGCTCGGTAAAGAAACCATTGATATGAACACCTACGGGCAATCCAAAGGGCGTAACGGGAACTATTCGACAAATTGGCAGATAACCGGGCGCGAGCTTATGACGCCCGACGAGGTTCGTATGATGGATAACAAATACTCTCTGCTCTTTATCCGAGGTGAGCGACCGATTATGGATTTGAAGTACGATATCTTGAAACACCCGAATATTAAACTCTCGGCGGACGGCGGCGCAGAGCCTTATGAACACGCACGACCTAATTACAGCATCGGCAGTATCAGCTTTGACAGTTCTGTTCTTAAAATGGAGCCGTTTGAACTTACCGATGAGGTCGGCGATTTCGCTATTCTCACCGAGGAAGAAATTGAGGAAATCTTAAAAAATGAAAAATTGGAGGAAGAAAACTATGAAGAAATCAGTTCTCAAAAAGCACACCGCTAAGCTCCCGATGACGGGCAAAGTCAGAAAGGGCTTTGGCGTCTACTGTGCAATCGTTCTTGCACTTGCGCTTATGTTCACTATGTCTCTTACAGTATTTGCGGCAAATGACGATCCGCTGACCGTTGTAAACAATCTGTCCGATTTTATCTTCGGACTTATCCGCGCTATCGGTCTTATTATGCTCGGCTTCGGTATCGTGCAGGTCGGACTTTCCCTTAAATCTCACGATCCGTCACAGCGTGCCAACGGCTTTCTAACTGTTGCGGGCGGTATTGTCATCACCTTCGCAAAGGAAATCTTGAACCTTATTACGGGCTAAAAAGGAGGACGCACATGGAAAAATGCGAGTGCTATATCCACTCTCTGAAACAGGGAGAAACCAATGTGCTCGGTGAGGCAACGATTATCGAACGCATCGGAGACAACGATTATCTTGCCGAGTATAACGGCGTGAAATGTCACGCTATATACAACCCCTTTACCGGGCGTTACTTCGTTGACGATGTGTACGGAGTAATCCGTAGTTCGCCTGACCGGGACAGCAGATAAATAAGATACGGCGCACGGGGCAGGTCGCATACGGCCTGCCCCTATTTGCCGGAAAGGAGGAAGCGATGAAGAAATACAGCATTATTTACGCCGATCCACCGTGGCGGTATAAGGTCTATTCTGAAAAAGGACTCGGACGCTCCGCCGAAAAGCATTATCCCACGATGGAACTTGAAAAAATACGGGCATTGCCTGTCGCACAATATGCAGATGATAATTGCATCTTATTTATGTGGACAACAATCCCTTTTCTGCACGAATGTTTTTCCGTTATGAAAGCGTGGGGCTTTTCGTATAAGACAGTCGCTTTTGTTTGGATTAAGCAAAATCATAAATCAGACGGTTTGTTTTGGGGTATGGGACATTGGACACGCTCAAATGCGGAGTTGTGTATGCTTGCGACAAAAGGTTCTCCGAAACGCGTATCTGCAAGCGTTCACCAAGTTATTATTTCTCATATTGAAAATCACAGTAAAAAGCCGGAAGAAGCAAGGCGGCGTATTGTTAAGCTTATCGGCGATTTACCCCGTATAGAACTATTTGCCCGACAAAGAGTGCCGGGATGGGATGTTTGGGGCAATGAGGTTGACAGCGATATTGCGCTTACGGGAGGTGAACCGAATGTCCGATAATTGGGTAGTTCAAAACTTACAGAATGCACTTGATACCTGGAATGGAAAGCTTGCAGAAATATGGACTTTGCTCACTCAATCGCCCGAAACCTTCAAGGGCGGCGCAATATGGCAGGTAATCCTGTCTATTCACGGAGCGTTGCAGGCTATCGGATACGCCTTGCTCGTTCTGTTTTTTGTTGTCGGAATAATCAAGACCTGCGGCAGCTTTACCGAAGTGAAAAAGCCGGAGCACGTCTTAAAACTGTTTGTCCGTTTTGCTCTTGCAAAAGGCGTAATCACTTACGGTCTTGAACTGCTGCTTAAACTGATGATGATTGTGCAGGGCGTTATTTCAAAAATAATGGTGGCGTCCGGTATTGCAAGCAATTCCGGAGCAACACTGCCGCAAACGATTATTGACGCAGTAGAAAACTGCGGATTTTGGGAGTCGATACCGCTATGGGCAGTGACTCTGATTGGCGGGCTGTTCATTACGGTGCTGTCATTCATAATGATCATGAGCGTATACGGACGCTTTTTCAAAATCTATATGTACTCGGCAATCGCGCCGATTCCGTTGTCTACCTTTGCAGGACAGCCTACAGAGAATGTCGGAAAGACATTTTTGAAAAGCTACTGTGCGGTGCTTCTTGAAGGGGCTATTATCGTACTTGCCTGTATCATATTCTCCGTGTTTGCTTCAAGTCCGCCCACAGTCGATACTTCGGCAGCGGCGGTGACGCAGGTGTGGAGCTATGTCGGGGAACTCATTTTTAATATGCTGGTACTCGTCGGATCTGTAAAGATGGCGGACCGCATTGTGCGCGAAATGATGGGACTGTAAAGGAGGAATCTATTTGGAAATTAAAATCAACCGTGAAATAAGGAATTACACGGAATCAATGTTTTTCGGACTGTCGATGCGACAGTTCATTTTTGCAGTTATCGGCTGCGGTATGGCGGTCCTAATGTATTTTATCTTAAAGCCGTTTTTCGGAGTGGAAACGCTCTCGTGGATGTGTATGCTCGGCGCTGCTCCCTTTATCGCCTGCGGCTTTGTAACCTATAACGGTATGACTGCCGAGCAGTTAGCAAAGGTATGGCTTAAATCAAAATTCATTGAACCCGTCAAGGTAAAATTTGAATGTGATACGCTCTATTCAGAGATAACGAAAAAAACACAGAAGGAGGAAAAGAAAACGATATGATGAAGTCACTCAAAGCAATGCTCAAACAGGATAAAGAAAAATATACCGTCCCGAAATCGGTTCACGATTATATCCCCATTACAGCCATTTGGGAGGACGGTATCTTTAAGGTCGGCAATAAGTTTGCAAAGACATTTCGGTTTACCGATATCAATTACCTTGTTGCCGGCAAGGAGGACAAAGAAACGATGTTTCTCTGCTATTCCGAGCTGCTCAACAGTCTTGACAGCGGTGCTACTACAAAGCTTACAATCAACAATCGCCGTATCAACAAGGTGAACTTTGAAAAGGAAATCCTTATTCCGAAAAACGGTGATGAGCTTGACTGCTACCGTGAGGAATACAACAATATTCTGCTTGATAAGGCGAGCAACGCAAACGGTATTATTCAAGAGAAATATCTGACCGTTTCGGTCGTTAAAAAGGATATTGAGGAGGCACGAACCTATTTCTCCCGTATCGCGTCCGATCTGCGAGCACATTTCTCTGCTCTCGGTTCAAAGTGTGAGGAATTGGACGCCGAAGAAAAGCTCCGTTTGCTTCACGATTTTTACCGCGCAGGCGAAGAAGAAAGCTTCTGTTTTGATCTTTCGGATATGATGAAAAAGGGACACATCTTCAAGGACTATATCTGTCCCGATTCTATGGAACGAGCCGACGATTATATAAAACTCGGCGAAAAATATGTGCGTGTGCTTTTCTTAAAGGATTACGCATCATATATCAAGGACAGTATGGTTTCGGAGCTTACCGAGCTTAACCGCAATATGATGTTCTCCATAGATATCGTTCCTATCCCGATGGACGAAGCGGTACGAGAGGTTGAGAACCGATTGCTCGGGGTGGAGACAAATATAACGAATTGGCAGCGAAAGCAGAATCAAAACAACAATTTCTCAGCGGTTGTTCCTTATGATATGGAGCTTCAGCGCAAAGAAAGCAAGGAATTTTTGAATGACCTCACTACACGCGATCAGCGTATGATGTGCGCTACGGTTACAATGGCTCATATGGCAGATAGTAAGGAACAGCTTGACGCAGATACAGAAACAATTCTTTCAACGGCAAGACGGCATTTGTGCCAGCTTGCCGTTTTGAAATTTCAGCAGACCGACGGGCTTAACACCGTGCTTCCTATCGGGTGTAAAAAGATTCAGGCTACAAGAACACTGACAACCGAAAGCCTTGCGGTATTTATGCCGTTTAAGGTTCAGGAGGTCGCGCATGAGCACGGTATCTACTACGGGCAGAACGCCATCAGCAACAATATGATTATTGCAAACCGCAAGTGTCTGCTCAACGGCAACTCTTTTATTCTCGGCGTGTCCGGCTCGGGTAAATCCTTTACCGGAAAGTGCGAGATTGCGAACCTTATGCTTGCAGGTGATTCGGATATTATTATCATTGATCCCGAGCGTGAATATGCTCCGCTTGTAAAGGCTATGGGAGGCGCAATAATCGACATTTCCGCAACGAGTAAAAACCATATCAACGCAATGGACATGAACAGTGATTACGGTGACGGCGAAGATCCGCTTATTTTGAAATCGGAGTTTATCCTATCATTGTGCGAACAGCTTATCGGCAGCCGAAGTCTCGGCGCACAGGAAAAGTCGCTCATTGACCGCTGTGCAAAGAATGTATACCGAAATTACCGTAAACGCGGATATAAAGGCAAGGTTCCGACATTAAAGGACTTCCGCGCGGATCTGCTCAAACAGGACGAACCCGAAGCACAGGAAATCGCCCTTGCCATTGAGCTTTTTACGGACGGTTCACTTAACACATTTGCGAAAGAAACCAATGTAGATGTAAACAACCGTCTTATCTGCTACGACATTCTCGATCTCGGAAAACAGCTTTTGCCGATTGGTATGCTCGTTTTGCTTGACAGTATCCTCAACCGTATTACCGCCAATCGCGCAAAGGGTAAAAACACTTTTATTATCATCGACGAAATCTATCTTTTGTTTCAGCACGAATATTCGGCAAACTTTCTCTTTACCTTGTGGAAGCGTGTTCGCAAATACGGTGCTTTCTGTACCGGTATCACGCAGAATGTCGATGACCTTTTGCAGAGCCATACTGCACGGACTATGCTTGCAAACAGTGAGTTTGTTATTATGCTCAATCAGGCATCTACCGACCGAATCAAGCTTGCAGAACTGCTCAATATCTCGGATACGCAGATTTCGTATATCACCAATGTAGAAGCCGGACGCGGACTTATGAAGGTCGGCTCAGCGCTCGTTCCGTTTGTCAACAAATTTCCGAAGAATACGCAGCTCTATCGCTTGATGACAACCAAGCCCGGAGAACAGTGAGAGGAGGATGAAAAATGGATGAGTTAAAAAACAATCCGCAAATTATCGAACTGCTCGAAACGCTCGAGGAAAACGGTATGCATAAGGAAAAGGGCGAGGTTTCCGCCCTTGTTTCTTATATCGGAGATATGGAGCATACACTTTCCGCAATGCTTGCCGAAATGCAGGAAATGCGGAAGGAAGTTAATATGATTCATAACAGTTCCGTCAAGGCTAAATGCGAAAACCTTATTCAGACGGCGGACGGAAAAATACGTCAGGGTGTCGCTGCCATTTCAAAGGCAAAAAACAACCTGATTGCTTCGGCGGTAAATGCGATGAAAGTCTTTCGCGAAAAAGGCAAGGAAGCACTTAAAAACGCTGTAAAAGCAATGAAAATTCCCGAAACGCTCGATAAGCTTGGCAAGGTCTTTCACAGCTTCGCCGTCTCCATGAACGGAAATGTTCAGAATGTGCAGAACGCACGAATGGAACTCAGCGGCGCAAAAAAGCATCTTATCAATGCCGGCAGATTATTTTTCGGTAAAGAAGCAAAGGAAAATGAGCTTGCAAAGCATGATAAGGGTGTGCTTGCGAGACTTCAAAATCTCTTTGCCAAAATGAGCAACGGATTCTCGGCTTTGGAACACAAATCGCTTAATCTTGCCGATAAGCTAAGATACAACCGTATTAAGGATTCGGTGAAAGCAGATCTTGATTTCTTAAACGGTAAGACAGCCGAAAAGGATATGCCTACGCCTATCAAAGACAATGTGAGATAAGCGAGGTGCCCCGATGAAAGATATCAAAACAAGGGAAAGCAAACGGGATATTAAAACACTTGACCGCGCGGCAGGACTTGCGAAGGTGACAAAGAACACGGCGGTCCGAACCAAAGACCAAGTACAAAATCTTGCCGATGACGGGCAAATTACGCCCGACGAATATGCCGAGGACAAAATTAAGTATATGGTGGAGAGGGCTGTCGAAGATACCGGAAAGGCAACTCGGAAAACCGCAAAGAAAACCTACGACAGCGGCAAGCGGTTGTATAAGGAAATTCGCCGAACCCGAAAAGAAGCGGACAGTATAAAGCAAACCGCAAAATCTACGGGAAAAGCAACAACCAAAACCCTGCAAAAGAGTATTAAGACAGGTCAGCGTACCGTAAAAACGGCACAACAGACGGCGAAAACAGCGGTAAAAACCGCAGAGAAAACCGCCAAAGCCGCAAAGAAAACGGCGGAAGCCTCTGCAAAAGCCGCAAAAATGGCGGCACAGGCGGCTCGTCAGGCGGCGCAAGCGGCATACAAGGCGGCGGTTGTTACGGCAAAAGCCATAGCCGCCGCTGTGAAAGCGGCGATTGCAGGAATAAAGGCGCTTGTTGCAGCCATAGCCGCAGGCGGATGGGTTGCAGTTGTTATTATCGTGGTGATATGCCTTATCGCTCTGATTGCCGGATCTTGCTTCGGTATTTTCTTTAGCGGTGACGATACGGGTAACGGACTTAATATGCATACCGTTATTTCGGATATGAACGCCGAGTATCAGGCAAAAATAAACGAGACAAAAGGCACGGTCGCGTATGATGTTCTTGAAATGTCGGGAGCCCGTGCCGTATGGCCGGAGGTTCTCTCGGTTTACGCCGTTAAAACCGCAGGCGATCCGAACAATCCGCAGGAGGTTGCGTCTATTGACGAAAGCAAGCGTCAGATTTTAAAGGAAATCTTTTGGGCAATGAATGAGATTTCTTTCAGCACTGCGACAAAGACCGAAAATGTCATAACCGAAACGGATGACGGCAACGGAAATATTGTCGAAACAACAGAAAGCGCCACAAGAACTTATCTGTATATTCGGGTAACGCATAAAACGCCGGATGAAATGGCGCAGCAGTACGGTTTTACCGATGAGCAAAAGGAACAACTCAGAGAGCTTTTATCGGATAAAAACAAAAAGATGTGGAACGGAGTTCTGTACGGTTATTATGCCGGCGGCGAGGATATTGTTTTGGTTGCACTTTCTCAGCTCGGTAACAAAGGCGGCGAGCCTTATTGGAAATGGTACGGATTTAATTCCCGAGTGGAATGGTGCGCCTGCTTTGTATCTTATGTGTAGCTACACATAAGATACATTATGAGTAGTTAAATATTATGTGGAGTGTTTTCGGAAAGTACTGAAAACACTCCACTTTTATCATCCGCACTCCACATAATAATGCTATAGTAATATAGCAAGGAGGAATGAATATGAGATATAAAATGGCAAAATTAATTAAGATGGCAGAAAACGAATTACGAAGACTTGGTTTTATGGAATCGACAATCAAAGATCAGTACTCTAAATACTGGCACATCATGCTGACAGATATAGGGGACAAAGAGGTGTCGAAAGATGATTTTGTGAATGCTTGTATCAGACATTATGGTATAGACATCATGAACACAACGTTTAATGAACTTACAACATATCATTCTCGAATGAAATCGAAGTCTCTATGCCTCTTAGAATTTCAGGATAGAGGTTTTATTGATGGGAAACCGTATTCGTCAAGACCGAAACAAATGTTATCAGAGACTATGCTCAATCTCATTCAGGATTTTTTGGATATTCAAAAACAAAGAGGCAATTCTGATTTTACAATTGAGAATAAAAGAAGCAGGATTGCTTTTTTTGTGAACAGGTATCCATTAAACAGTCTTTCAACAGATAGTATTCTGCATTATGTTGACAGTTTGAAAAGGCATGAACGCATAGGTGCAAGAGAAAATATGTCCATTATAAGGAATTTTTTAGAATTTGCATATAAATGTGGGAGTATACCGGCTTCTTACAGCGAATTGTTCCCTAAGTTCAGAATCAGGAGGGATACTTCACGACCGAGCGTATATTCAGCGGATGAAATAGAGGTAATATCACGCTATCGTACATGTATTTTTGTTGTTCATAAACCTTTTGTATTACAATCAGGCGGTTTTGTTCGGCGGAGGTCAAGGATTTGCCTTGCTGTAGCTGTTTTTCAATCGATTCAAGATTTCTGCGAAGATAAGACAGTTGTTTTCCTATTGCCTTCCGGATTTTCTTTGCGGCAACGTACAAGCGCCAAATAATCTTTATATGCTCTTTTTCGGTAGGTGCGCGGTTTGTTTTCTCCGGGAGTATGAAGCCGGTCAATCAACTGCTCGGTACTTTTCCGCGCCTGATTCAAAAGGTTTGCGTCCTGCGGATATTTGATTTGAGACGGCGCACAGGTCGCATCGACGATCATAGTTCCGCTGTTGCTGTCATTATTGCCGTCATTGTCATCGGTATGTTCTTCCGTCTTGTTCCGGGATATTATCATTTCATTAATATCACCGAGGATTTCCGGCGTCAGTCGTTTACGGAAATACACCATGCTCGATGAATCAAACGGCGGTTTGCCGTCGTCATAAGCTTCATAACCGCAGAAGTATTGAAGATAGGCGTTCTCCTGTATCTGTAATGTGATTTCCTCATCGGAATAACCGTATTCTGCCTGTATCATGCAGGCACCTAAAGCAAGGCGCAGCGGTTTTGCAGGATGCCCTTTATGACTTTTAAACAGCCCTTCATACCTCTTTTCAATTTCATTCCACGGAATCATTGCTGCCTTTTTGACCCAGCGGTTGTTTTCATTCAGATGCATTCCCATAGGCTGACCGAAATCTGTTATACTGATCTGTCTGCTTTTGTATTTGTACATATTCCCACTCCAAGTGCAAGCTTTTTTACGGTTTTAAGCATTTTTCTTTGCACTTATTATACCATAATTCACCGCTAAAGTCACTATTTATGCCGTTTTGCGGTTTATTCAGTAGACATTAAATAAATTTTTGGAGGTAAAACAAAATGACAAACACAATTTTTGAACAATTAGGCGGTACTTACACACAGGTCGGCGTCTATATGTTGCCCGACCTCTTCTTACCGGCGGAAGAAGAAACACAAGCAAATATCGGCGTGTGGGCAAAGAGGCATAAACGATATTTGAAACAACATCATAAAGTGCTTTATTACAATTTGCTCACAGGCGGTAAATTGAACAGTTATCTTGCAGATATTGAACAACAGGCTCAACAACTTTTTCTCGGCTGGTAAAAGACTTAGCTGAAAAAGAAAACATAACCGAAAAACTAAAAGCCGAAAATCAAATGCTGCGGGTGCAGAAAATGAATAGCATTCGTAACCGTGCAATCGAGATTGTCAATGCCGAGGCAGTTTATTCGTAATAATAGTCCATGGGGGCTGTCGCAAGAGCGAAAGAATCGCGAGCGGCAGCCCATAATGTCTGGAAACATTGGTTTTCCCGCCCATACCGCTTTCAACCAAATCTTTAATTATACACTAACCTTATGATGGAGCTCATTTTCTACTGCCGAGTGTTCAATTTCAACTTACAATTTGCAATCGTTTTATAGCCCTTGGACAACATTCACATCCAGTTGCTTTTTCTTTCCAGTCGGGCATTTGTATTGTTAGAAAATCATAAAAATCCTTGCTGTGATTTGGGTATAAAAGATGAGTCAATTCATGTAGTATTACAAAATTGAATTTTAATATAATTTTGATTATCATAATACGAATTATATTAAAACATTGCTTACTTTTTACAACACATTCGGAGGCGATATTTATGTCGGCAACATCAAAGTGTTACACCCAATAGAGACAAACCGCCCGATTAACGGCAATTTTCTCTCCCTCATGTGTAAAAATATCGGAGACACTAAAATTATCTCTCCTCGTTATTTAAAAAAATGCATCCGCAATTTCACCGTATTCTTTGAACGGATTATCAATAACAATTCTTTGCATACAGGCATCGCTCACGCCGGCATACAAATCAATCCTTCCGTCTGCGCGCAGTAATATGCCGGACGGAAAAACAACATCGCTCATTTTTATGCCGGATGTCAATACTTTTTCCGGAGTATCGGGTAAAAAGCATTTTCTTGTAGCCAAAATTTCATTCATAATTATTTCGCCGGTTTTCGGATCGAAAACGGAAGCAGTAACAGAATAGATGTGATTTTGAGAATACCAATCGTTGGTATCGGGATAAGAGTATGAATCATGACCGATAAGCGCAATCAATCCGGTTTTCAGCGGTATTGCCTGATTCACACCGCCGTGGCCTCCTCTTCCTACCAAATCTATTATTGCCGCCTTTTGTAGATTTTCCTCCGTTATCTCATCAACTGAATTGAGTAATGTAAACCCAACCTGCCCTTCGGGTCTTGTAAAAACAGCCAATTTATTTTCAAAGCCCGAAATTCTTATATCCTTCATACCTTTCGGACCGGTGGTAAAATAATGCCGCTCAAACGGATCTGTTCCCTTATAAAAATACATTGATCCGTATTTGATTTGATCGGCCGATTTTACCACATGAACCCCTCCGAGCACCCACTCGTTGTTAAAGCGGCAGATGAACGGATCCTCAAGGGGATATAAAACGGTTTCCGGCATTGCCGTAAAGCAGTCCGGCTCTTTCTCAAAAAACATCATAACGGATGAATCTGCCCATACGTCTCTTTTTTCGACTCTGCCGAATATATATTTTTTTCCGTTATAAACGAACGGGATTGAACAATTATAGACATCATATCCGTCTATTCCGCTGAATTTCAGAACAACCCTTTCATATATTTCGGGTAATCTTTGTTCAAACGCCTCTTTTTTTGCGATAAATTCCATACTATTTTTCCTTTATAATTTCTATTACAACATCTTTGCTCCAATTATTTACAGAAAAGGAAATCCATCCGTTTGCCGATGTTTTTTCATTTGCGGAAAGCTTGTTTCCCGTATAGGTGTCATATACAACTATTTGATAATCACCGTCGGGCATTGAAACCGTAATATCTGATTTTATGTGTATATCACTGTTGCCGTTTATTGCATCTTTATCATATAACCACAGATAAGCATTAGCTCCGCAACAAAAACCGACTGCATTACTTTTAGTATCATAATCATACAAGTTTGATTGAGTAATAGTTGTGCGCGGTAATCCTGTTCTACCGATTTTTCTTGAAAAATCGGTAAGATAACGCATATCGCGATAGATGGGATTGGTGCCGTTTTGATCTGTTAAGGCCTCAATTTCAGGCCAATACCAGCTCATTGCGCCGCCGACGCTTCCTCCCATATAGGCAGCCCAGTTTTGCGTATGCACCACTGTTGTATTAACAACCGGCTCGCTGTAGGAATAACCCGCTTCACTTATAAGCAACGGTTTGTTACAATCGTTGCCCGTGCTTATGTCCGAAAAGAACCGCTCCAAGCTGTCGCTGTATCTATGTATATTTATGTAATCGAAGCAATCGGAATAAATGAGATCGATCTGACTTGAAGCGCTGCTTACCGTAATTAAATTACGGTTATCGTCAATTTCTCTGATATAATCGGATATTTCCCTGCACCATTCGTCTGCAACCGTTTCCGTTATTCCTTCCGATGAAAGAATTTCATTGCACAATTCAACCGATAAAAGGCTATTGCTGTAACCGTAACGGGCCACAATATACCTGAAATAATTTTTAATTTCGGATTTTGCCCTTTCATTCACCCAAAATTCCGTCGGCGTTTGTAAATAACCGTATTTGTTAACCGCATTAAAGCTACATGAAACCCATGCCGTATCAGTCCCCGCCGAGCTGAACATTCCGTGAAACAGGGGGACCAACTGTATATATACGCCCCGTTCCTCGGCATACCTAAATACCGCGTCCAAATAGGCGGCGTCGGTCGAATTATAATCCGAATCAACCGCCCTTCCGTTTGTGTCAAGAAGACCTATACCGTATTCGGAAAGCCATATTCTGATATAATTCCCGCCGTTATCCGCTATATTCTTAATGTAATTCAAATACTCTGCGGCAGATTCCTCCCATGCAACGTTTATTCCTATAGGAGTATAATTTGTTCCGTCCTCAAAAACAAACGATTTTCCCCGAACAGAAACCTTTTGCAATTTGCTGTCGCCGTCCTTCACAACGAACATACCGCTTTGCGCATCGGCAGTCTGCCCGTTTGTTTTTAAGATCAACTTGTATTTCCATTCGCCGATATATGACGGGGTGTATCTTAATTTCCAATAGCATTTACCGTTCTTTATATTTTTATTGTATGCCGTACTGTATGCCGAATCCTCCGAATAAAAACCCGGTATTCGGTGTTCAACACCGTCGGGCGATGTAAAAACAGCATCAACGGTACAATTGTCAATTGTTATGTTGTTTAACGAACCGTCAATGTCTATTTTCATTTCCAGCATATTTCCGCAAACAATTGAATTTTCGTTCGTAAAAACGTTTTTGATTATTCCGTTTGCCCCGGTACGGTTTCCGTAAATATTCATATCATCCGAAAGATTGGAATTTGCAAGCTCGTTATATGAACAAATCAGAATGTCGGAATACTGTATTGTGCCGTCTTTTAAAATTGCATATCCCCTTGAAATCAACTTTTCAGACTTGTTTTTTGAATTTTTGTCATAGGTTACCGCCACGGAAAAATCGGTATAGTCGCTGCATCTGTCAAATATTTCAAAATTACGGCTTTTATTACTTATTTTTGTAATTTTGCCTCCGTAAGATAAATCAAACTCAGTTTCTTCGGATTCGTAAAATGATTTCCATGAGGTTAAAATAACACCGTATGAAAATATTTCATTGACGTTATAACATCGGTAAATAAGCTTTAAAGCATCTTGACCGTCATCATAAGTCACACATTGCGCCCGTCCCGCATTTCCTATGCTCACAGCACTTACAAACTCAGCCGAAACCCTGACCAGCTTTGAATTTGACGGCATAACAAATAAAAAGCTGTTTGAATCCTCGCTGCCGTTTCTGAAATTTTTGCGTTGCGGGAATATTGCGCCAATATCGGAAATAACAGCCAAAGAATCCGGCTTGAGCCTATAGCCGCCGTCGGGAACAATTTCAACAGTGACCTTTTCACCTTCTGCGGCAAAGGCATTTGAGACAAGTATTGTGCCACCGACAATATTTGCTTCGGGAATAACCGTGCAAGCCGTATTAATGGCATCGCACAGTATCCTTTTATGTGCCTTTTGTTGCTCTGTCATACCGTTTTCGTCGGCACTATTCACACTTTCAAACACTAATGTATCGGCACATTCCTCTTGCAATGAAATGTCGATTTCGTTTGCAAAATCAATATAATCGGACAATTTCACCCTTTCCTTAACCGATTCCGCAAAGCTCTCGGCAAGCGCTTCGTCCTCTTCTTTTTCCCAAATTACGGAACAGGCCTTGCCGGCAATAAAAATATCATTGCAATTTGAGTAATCCCCGGCTTGTCCGATTCTGTTTAATGCTGAAATTATTTCATTTCTCGTAACCTTTACCGGAGTATATGTGTAAGAAAGTATTGTGTCACTGCCATCCTTGCATACAGATAATATTTTCAGATTAGGATTTTTTACGGTAATTTTCTCACCGTCGGCACAGGCCTTTGAAAAAACCGTTGGTTCTGTGCCGTCAACCGTATAAAAAGCCGATGTTCCCGCCGGAACGGAAACCGTAACCGAACTGCCGTATTTTACTGTTCCGCCGGCTTTATCGACGTATGCGGGTTGCATAGGAAGCACTTCGCTATATCTCACGGTTGCAAAAAGACTTCCGACAGTAACGGTATTTTCCGTTCCGCGATTTTCGCCTAATTTAAAAATCAGTAATTCAATCTTTCCGCTCCCGTAAACGGTTTGATTATCAATGTATTCGGCGGGGATTGTTATTTTTTTTGCTTCTTTTTCAATAGCTCCGAATTTACCGAAAACATCAAAGCTTTCCCCGTTTTCATTACAAAGCGGTATATATTCATCGGCGCTGTTTTTGATCAGCACCTGTCCCCAATTCGGATCTGTAGCAGTCGCCCCCGCGGCAGATGCATACCCGCTCACCGAAAAATCAATACTTTCAGCATTTTTCCAAAAATTCAAATCTTTATTAAGAATCCACTCAATCTGCGGTTGATTGCCCACACTCACCCTTTTGTACTCTCCGAACATATTATCGGTCGGTTCATTATATGTTCCGTAAGACGGTTTTGCAAATTGAATTCGCTTAGTGTAAACCAGATTTCCCCAAGAATCCTTCAGCTTTTGAATTGACGCTAAATAATCGGTACCGTTTTTCAGTGCTGTTTTAGCCTTGGCACGCGCAACAATAAAATCATAGTAACCCTCAACATAATTCTTTTTTTGGCTCAACAGATTATCCGAAAGCTGTATCCAGGTTTCTAACTGTGATTTTACCGGAGCGTCATATTCCGTTGCGGCTGCAAAAATATCTAAGCCCGTAATTAACAAAGCAACGGTCGCCACGGCTGCAACAGCCTTTAAAAGCAACCTTTTATCCTTAACGATCCTCATCTGTTCTTTTCCTTTCCGCATAAAGAGAAATATCCCTGCTGAATTTATTTATTGTGATTTCGGTACCGTTTAAGTCAACCGTTATACTCTCGCTGAATACGGTTTTTCCTGTCCATGCGTCATACCAATGTAAAATGTAAACGCCGCTATCAAGTGACAAAGTAAATTTTGTATCAATAATCTCTTCATATTCTTTCGAGAAAAATGTATATCTGTGGTCATAAAACCATAAAACGGCAAAATCCTCGGACAAATAACCCATAGCGTTAACCGATTCATTTGATATTTTTAAATCCGGAGAGAGAATATGCCTCATTTTTTTATTATTCCAACGGATATTTTTAAAAAATTCCGCCGTATAATAATATTGTTTGTAAATTGCATTATTTGGAATTTCATCATGTTCAAACCAAAACCACAGCATTCCCCCGCCTGCACTGTTACACATAGCCCCTGCCCAGAGATACTGATGAACAACCGCTTCGTTTGTATCACCCGAACTCCAGCTTGCACCGCATTCCGAAAGAAGAACCGGTCTGTTATAGCTGACCGATGCCCAGTACACATCGGATATCAAATGGTAAATGTTTGCTATTTCCCCATAACGGTGTATATTAATGAAATCAAACATATTGTCATAAATTAAAGGATATATTACACTTGCGGAGCTGGTTGTAATCATATGCTTACGAATGTCAATTTTCCTGAAATATTCAGTCATGATTCTGTGCCACCGGCATACCGCTTCGGAATCGCCCTCGGCGGCATTTGCCTCGTTAAACAACTCCCAACAAAGAATATGCGTTGAGTACCCGTATCTTGCGGAAATATATCTGATATAGCTTTTAACGTCTCTTATTGCCTGTTCGTTTATGAAAAAATCGCTCGGTTTTTCCAGGTATCCCTCTTTTGTTTCATTATTAAAGCCGAAATCGTTCCAGCTACTGTCATTGCCCTCGGATCTGAGATTGCCGTGATTGAACAGTACCATTTGCACATATATACCGTTTTTTTCAAGCAAAGAAACTATTTCATCAAGAAGTTCAAAATCCGTTTGCTTCTCTAAAAAGTTGCACGGGTAAGAGTTTTTCGGTATTAAATTGATAAACCATTCCGCCGTAAGCCATATTCTTGTCCAATTGAGACCGTACCTTGCAAACTTTTCAATCATCCTCTTATAATATTCAAGCCTGTTTTCACCCGGTTTGCCCCAGCAAAGATTTTCGCCGAATGCAGTATAATTCTCGCCGTTTTCAAAAGCAAAATGTTTTTTATTATTCGGTTCCGCATTTAATGTGCCCCGCAAATCGGTTCCCCTTAAAACCTCAAAATCGAATTGAAATTCATCGGTCTTTTGCCTATTAACGCAAAGAATCAGTTTTGCACTGTAAAGACCGACATCGGAGACGGATATTCTTATCCGCCACTCCCTATTCCGCATCAGAAATCCGTACTGAACATTTTTTGAGTTGTTTAATCCGTATTCCATCCGTAAAAAAACTTCATCTTCGTCATAATACTTATTAAAATAACAGGCTGAAATAACCGAAAATTCTATAAGCTCATTAGTAACAAGCTTTGATGATACAGCGGTAAAATCCAAAAAATAATCACCGCTTATTTTAACAGTCTGTTTTGGTGAAATCAGCATATTATTCTCCTATCTGCACCTTTTAATCTTACTGTCACCCTACCAGCCGAAAAACCGCATAACCGCGCTTTTGAACCGGCTCCGCATTAAATTCGTCGTCCACCAAATCAACCATACTGTTAGGTGCTATTATAACGCGGAATTCGCCCGGCTCTGAAATATAACGTCCGTCCTCATCATAAAACTTCAGCATTTCTTCATCTATTTCAAAGTTAACTTCCATCGTTTCTCCGGAGGGTATCATTATACGTTTAAATCCCTTCAGCTCTCTGACCGGGCGGGAAATACTCGCTACCGGATCTCTCAGATACAGCTGAACCGTTTCTTCGGCATCATATTCACCTGTGTTACTGATTTTGGCAGAAGCAATTATTTTTGTGTCTGCGGTAAGGCGGTCCGAACTGAGAAAGGTATCCGAATACTCAAAGGTTGTATAACTGAGTCCGTATCCAAAGGGATATAGCGGATATCCGGAGCAATCAATATAACGGGTCTTAAAATCGCTTATATACTCACCCGGTTTCGGATCCCTATTGCGGTAATGCGCAGGTAATATATTATGATAAATCGGAATTTGCGCAACCGTTTTCGGAAAACTCATAGAAAGCTTACCCGAAGGAATTGCATAACCGAAAAGCATATCGGCTATGGGTTTTGCACCTTCACTGCCCGGATGCCATACCTCTAAAACCGCGCTCGCACGCTCTGAAATATTCGTAATATCCAAGGGTCTGCCGTTGAATAAAACAACAACAATCCTTCGGTTTACTTCGTATACCTTTTCAAACAGATTGATTTGATTTTCGGGAACGGTAATATTTCCCCTGCTTCTGCATTCTCCCGAAAGCGACAGATCCTCACCGACAGCCATAACAACAACATCTGCCTGTTTTGCCGCGGATAACGCCTTATGTAACAGTATACCGTCATTCGCCTCAACATTATCTTTTCCGGCGTCATTGCACATTCTTAACGAGCAACCGACTTCAAACAGCGGCGCTTTTGAGAGCTTCAGCCGTTCTATTGCCTCGCGAAGATTCATTACGGTTTCCGAATCGCAGGTTTCAAAGCACCACGGTCCCGTAAGTCTGCGGCTTTCAACGAAAGGCCCTATAAATGCAATCTTACAATCCTTATTAAGAGGTAAAATCCGGTTGTCGTTTTTTAATAAAACGCTGCATTTCGGAACGCTGTTCTGCGCTTCAATTCGATTTTCTTTTAACGAAATTGACCTTTTTTCTTTGTCAAGCTGTAAAAAACGGTAAGGATTTTCAAACAAACCAAGCTTATTTTTCAGCTTTAATACACGCATAACCGCCCGATTTAAGGCTTCAGTATCCAGTTTGCCCTTTTGTTCAAGCGCGTGCAAGCCGTTTATATAGCATACCGACATCATATCAATATCGGTTCCCCGCTCAAGGGCGATCCGCGCAGAATCCGTA
Source organism: uncultured Eubacteriales bacterium (assembly GCA_934486705.1). Lineage (GTDB taxonomy): Bacteria > Bacillota > Clostridia > Oscillospirales > Acutalibacteraceae > UBA737. The sequence goes on along the minus strand of CAKSQS010000003.1, from coordinate 84,511 downwards.
TAGTTATCGGAAACACCGTCGTTTTTCAAAAGCTCCAATGCGCCGTAATCGGTTATGTTGACGCCTTCAAATCCCCATTTGTTACGCAAAATATCTACCGCAAGCTTTTTATTTATTACGGCAGGCATTCCGTTCAGGGTATTGAAGGATGACATTATCATTTCTGCTCCGGCTTTCAGCGCCGAATGATAAGACGGTAAATAATACTCAAGCAAATCGTGTTCGGAAAGACTGACGCTGTCATAATCTCTGCCGCCTTCGGCGGCACCGTAACCGGCAAAATGCTTAACGCAAGCGGCTACGGTGCCCTTTTCGGATAAACCCTTTCCCTGATATCCCTTGACCGCCGCCGCTCCCATAAGCGAATTAAGCAAAGTATCCTCACCGTAGCTTTCAACAACACGCCCCCATCTCGGGTCACGCACCAAATCGACCATAGGAGAAAAAGTGACATGAATTCCAAGCTGTGACGCTTCCCTTGCGCCAATTTCGGAAAGCCGCTTTGAAAGATTTACGTCAAAGGAGCAGCCCTGCGCCAATGCGACGGGATAGACGGTTGTTGCGCCGTGAATAACATCTACCATAAACATGAGAGGAATAGGATTTTGAGATAAATGAATATCTTGAATTTCCTTTATTTTTTCCGGATCGTAAACCGATAACACAGAGCCGATATTCCTAACCTGAGCTGCGGGAAAATCCGAACCGTCAAGCTCGCCCGTAACAAGCGCTCCTTTATCCCCCAACACCGCACCGTTCAGTTGAACCAATTGTCCGATTTTTTGATCAATACTTAGGGAATCCAACAATTTGTTTAATTTACTTTCTACCATGTAAAATTCTCCAATTTAAGCAAGCTCTGCAAAAACGAATATATCCTTTGACCACTTCGGAGAGGTAAGTAATATTTTTCCGCCGTTATGATCGACATTTTCCGTTGAAACAATTTCTCCGCTCCAACCATCTATCCATTTTACGACATATTTCCCGCTTTCAAGCTTAACCGAAAGCTCTGTGCCGTTATATTCCGTTTCTATCCTATCAGCCGGAGTATAATTATTATCAAGCAACCAGGCATAAATGCCGTTATCCCATTTATATCCGCCCACGGTAAGATTTTCATCGGACAAGCCTGCCGTTGTATTCGTAATAAAAACCATTTTTTGTTTTCCGAACGGTATTTGAGCGGCAATTTTTGCCGGTACGGTATACGCCTTGTAGCCCGCATCATCCGGAAGAGCGTCAAGAAGGTCAGGCTGCCATGCGGCAGATGAACCTGCACTGCATGAAAAGAGTCCCGCTAATATTTGCTGATGCAGATATGTTTCATTATATATCTCGGCATCTCCCTGCCAGTCCTTACCAAGCTCCGCAATAAGTACAGGTCTTTTATACATTATCGAAAAGGCGCTGATTTTAGACATAATATCCTTAACGGTATCCCACCCGTACCAATGAATATTAATAAAATCAAAGGTCTTATCAAAATTAAATGTACTGTCTGCAACAGCGGTACTTGCCGTAACCATATGCTGTTTCATATCAATACTTCTGACATACTCAGCCATTTCATGACACCAATTTCTGATATCATATTCTTCACCGTCGGACGATGTAATTTCGTTTCCTAATTCCCATGTAAGAATATTATCGGAATAACCGTACCGTGCAACCATATATCTTAAATAGCATTTTGCGTCAGACTTTGCACGCTCATCCGTCCAAAAATCCTCCGCTTTTTCAAGATAACCGTTTTTCCTGTTTGCGTTAAAAGGATTTTGGCTCCATGCGGCGTCGGTTTTTGTTGCAATAAACTGTCCGTGATGATAAAGAGCAAGCTCTACATACACCCCGTTCTTATTGCATTCGTCAAGAATTCTGTCTAATACGGAGGCATTTCCGAGGCGCGATGAAAAATCCGTCGGCGAAGCATTACTTGAATAAAGTGACAAATCCCACGTAGCCATCCATATTCTGATAAAATTACCGCCGTTTTCGGCAAGCTTTTTTATTTTATCACGGTAGAATATATAACTGTAGCTGCTTTTACTCTCGGTATTCCAGGCCACATTATGACCCATAGGAATATACACATCCCCGTTTTCAAAAGCAAAATATCTTGTATCGGTTTTTGAAACTCCGATTATACCCCTGTAATCCTCCGACTTATCGGCAAATTCCAGGCTTCCCTCAAGTTCATCTGTTTCCTTGCCTGCCTGTGTAAGTACAATTTTATAATTCCAAATTCCCTTTTCGGGAACAACTATTCTGAAACGCCATGAGTCGCTTCCTTCAACAGCGGGTCCGCAGCGCCCCTCCTCGTTCCAACCGTACGCTCTGTAAAAAAAACCGGGAAAGCTGAGCATTTCATCGTCCTTTGAAACCGTAATGTCAAGCGCTATTTCCGCGGGGTCGAAAACATTTACGTCAAGCGTATCAAGCAATAGCTCCAGTTCGCATTTTTTACCTGCTCTGAGAACCTGCGTCAAACAATTGATTTTCTTGATTTTTGCATTTTTCCGCTCCACAGGTTTATCATAAGAAAGAAGATTAACCGCCTTACCTTTTTGGCTGTCGGAATCATTGTTCTTATTGTTGCTGTCGCACGCAACAACGGTAAGAACCATTATTGCCGAAAGTACCGTTGCTAAGATCCTTCTCATATTGACTTCTCCTTATTTTCTCTCTCATTGCGCTTTTTAATAATAATTATCCCCGTTGCCGATACCGCCGCAACCAAAACAGCCCCGCCTATTATTATAAACGTTATAACAATTCTGTTTTTGTTGCCCGGAGCGGATTTATTCACCGGAGTATTTGTCTTTATCGGTTTTTCACCGTCATCAGCTGGCTCATATCGGCAATTGAACACATCGCCCGAAAAATCCTCCTGAGTATTTGATATAACGTTGGATTCATATTCTGCCGCTTTGGGAAGCTTGCCGGCTTCGACGGGAACGGTATAAACCAGATTTGCGGAGGTTATATCTATGTCCCCCGACGTGCCGTCCGATAAGGTGAAGGAAATAGCGCTTATAGTAGTGCCGGGCTTAAATACCGCACCTGTAGAAGAAGAAAGTAAGTCCTTGAAATCACATTCCACTCTGACCCAACCGTTATTCTCCTGACCGGGAGGAATGGTCAGCCAAGCCTGATATTCAACGTTTACCTGTACATAAATTTTGCCTGCACCGTAATTGAGCTTATCGTTGTATCTCACATAAAACTCTATAAATTCCTTGCCGGTCGTATCACCGTTTGACATTTTGCGGAACATCAGCTTATGCCATTCGCTGGGAAGCGATGTCATTTCGGTATATGAGGTTAAATGTGCGGGAAGCTTACTGTCCTCGATTGCCTGATATTGAGTAAAGCTCAAATTATCGGCAATTTCCAATCCCCATTCAAGATTTGCCGCAGCGTCATAAAGAAGCGTTCTGCAATAGTACCTGAGATTACCCCAAGCCTTCAAAAGCTTTTCTTTTAATGCATTAATTTCTGCCTGTGTTGTATACGGATCGTCTATGGCAGCCTTCGACTGTGCTACCGCCTTTTTAAACGGACTCCATGAATCGGAGGAAAAGTCATTGCCGTTAAATGTTTCCGCTGTTTTAATGAGTTTTTTAAGCTCTGTGCAATCTGCGCCCGAGCTTTCAATCAATGCGCCCTTAGGGAAAGGTACCCTATGATATTTTACGGCATAAATACAGCCTAAAATCAACTCGTCGCATTCAATGCTGTCCGTTGCATTGAAACCACCGTTATAGCAAAAGGATGTTATCGGTTCGGAGCCGATTTCGGTAAGCGTATCGAAACGGTCGGAAAAGCTGTCTTTTGAAGAAAATGTCATTTTTCCCCATTCCGCCATCCACGGAACAAATGACCACATATCCACGCTACCGTACTCAAGCGATGAAATTGTAACGGCACAGGAATGCTTGCCTGTATCTTTGGGAACTCCGTTAACATAATCAGCTCCTCTTACATAAGCCTCCACACGTTCAACGCCCACAAGACTGACCGAGCTGCCGCCGACTGTTTTATAATAATGCTTTGTTTCCTTTACGGCATTTTTAATTACATAGTAGTAAGGACCGAACTCATCCGGAATTTCATCGGAAGCGGTATTTTTTTGAGAATCTGTCGGAACGGCGATTAAATACTTTTCCTGTAATCTCAGACCGCGCCACGCCGCTTTAAAATTGCTTAAGCTTTGAGAAAGCTTATTATATGCCTCTTTCTTTCGCAAATTATAATCAATATTTTCAATAACGAATTTTTCTTTCGTAAGGTTCATAATTTCAAGTATTTCTGCGTCAACTTTAACCGCACCGTCATTCCCGCCGCTTGTCAAAACGGCCTTTGCTGCATTTAATGCCGCGGCAAATTCATCTGTACCGACACGGTAATCGGATAAACTCACCTTATCTGCGGCCTTTATCCATGCTTCAAGACTGTTATCAACACCATCGGGAAGCGGGGCATTATTATATTTATATCCGTACATTGCCTTGAAAACTATTTTTCTGCCCTTTGTATTTGCGTCAAAAATCTTGATTGATGCAAGAATACTTCCGCCGCTGTTTTTTACGGCTTCGGAGGTTATCGTATTGACAGCTTCGCTCTTATCCCCGCCAAACCACGGATATTTCCATGCGTAGGTATTTCCGTCCTTCTTATTAAACTGAATCTCGGCAGAAACACCCCAGCCGCCTTCACCGTTAAAGTAGTCGGTTGTATCAAGGACAATATCAAATTTTTCATATTCATCTAAATTGATTTCATTCTTTAACGATACCGTAAAACCGCCGGAATTGCCGTAACCTGTTACAGAATCCGCAAGAGAAGCCGTTTCCTTTTTGCTTGCACCCAAACCCGTCCAAGCGGTTTTAAGATTTTGAATAGCCGTCATTTCATAGGCATCCAAACCTTCGTTGGCGGCAAATACCGCCTCACAGACCTTTAATGCCCGCTTAAACTCATCTGTTCCGTATGTGTATTGCGAAATATCTGTTTTTTTGGCCTCTTCATACCACGCCTTTAAGCTGTAATCAATTCCGCTCGGAACAGCGGCATAATTATATTCATATCCGTATATTGCTTTCAGGATCAATTTTCTTTTTTTATCGTTCGCGTCTTGAATTTTAACGCTTTCCAAGGTATTACCCGGCGTGCTTCCGATATCGGCAGCGGCAATACCGTTGCTCGCATTTGCGTCCGCCCCAAACCACAAATAGTTTACTGTATAGCTGCCGCCTTTTTTGGAAAACTGCAAATTTGCGGAAATTCCCCATCCGGCTTCACCGTTATAATAGTCGCTGCTGTCTATTACTATTTCTAATTTTTCGTACTTACCGAGATTTATAGGTTTTTTCAATTCTGCAGCAAAACCGTTGTGACTTCCTACCCCTTCAACGGGCTCGATCAATGACGTTTCGTTCTTCTTTACGGTTGCAAGCTTTCGCCAGGCATTTTGAAGACTGATAATTGCTTTGGCTTCGCCCTTATTTATCCCTTTAAGCGCAAAATATTCTTCCTTGGCCGCTTCAATCGCCTTAACAAACTCTTCCTTTCCCGAATACGCCGTATCAAGATCAATGCTTTCTGCAGCACTTATCCATTCGGGCAAGGTTGCGTCATCCGACGGCCGCGCATAGTTCACAAGTTTATATCCGTACATATCCGAAATTTCGGCTAAGGTTATTCCCTCATTCATAAATACCTTAAATCCGCTGATTTCCGTTGATGTTTCGTTAAGCCGCGCTTCCTTTATAACGGTATCGGCGGTAAATGAAAGAAAATACGGTTTATCGTGAGTTCCGTAAAAAGCGCCGTACCAATCCGATGAAATACCGTTTTTGGTTAAAACCTGAACATTCGAGGCGTTTCCCCATTCTTTGGGACCGTCGGTTCTGTAAGTAAATTCAATACGGCTGTACTGTGTTAATTTAATATAGTATTCGCCGTCTTTTGAATAATCGCCGTAGGTGAAATTCAAAAAAGAATCCGAAGTAAGCTTCCGCGCCTTCAAAAGCGGCTCGGCTGTTCTTTCCTCGTAATACAAATTGTCCCACGCTTCCGACAATTCGCAAATTGCGTCATATTCGGGGTCGTCTGCCCTTTTATAATCTGTATTTTTCCTTTTCAAATCGGAGAGAGCATTTTCAAAGGTGTCAACACCCTGAACATAATTATTCATATTTAGATTTTCTCCGCTTGATATCCACTTTTCAACAGACAGATCGCCGTTCTTAATAACTGTTTCGGCAGACGGCATTAACTGAGACATCAGTATTCCCGCTATTGCAATTACAGAAGCTCCCGTTTTAATTATGTTGTTCTTTTTCATACTACTCTCCGTTTTAAATATCTAATTTATCGGCGGGGCCGAATTATAATGTGTTACAGGTGCTGTCTCTTAAAACAGCCCCGCCGAATTTAAAAATCAGAAAACCTTGCTCTCGTTTACAACATTATCTCCGAAAGCGTCAATATCCAGCAAAATTTTACGAAGACTTATCATATCGTCCGACGCTATAAATCCGTCTTCCGAAATATCGGCAGCCATTTCATTTATCTTATCGTCATACGCAAAATGCTTCTTAAGCTTAATAAGATCAATAATATTCACCGAGCTATCCCCATTTACATCGCCCGGCTCAAATAATTTTTCTTTGTTTTCAACAACGGCATATAAATTCCCGACCGACCAAACATCATCAAGCTCACAGCCCTCGGCTTTAACAAGCCAGCCCTTAAGCTCGCCTTCCGCAAAAGCGGTCTTAACGGTATCTAAGTTGAATTGCTTTTTCGATTTTTGAGCGCCCACAAAATCAATAGCACCGAAATAAGGATAATTGCCGTCGGTTTTAATTCCGTTGACATTTGCCCATGTTGCCGAGGAAGTCGAATCGGGCTCTCCCGCCTTTGAGCCCTTTACCTCCGCATATACTTCTATCGCATTATCAAAGAATGCCGGCGCACGGAAAACGGCAAAATCGAAACGGATTGTAATACCGTCCTTACACATAACGGAAATATGGTTTTGATCGCCGAAATCCGTTATCGCTTCCGTCTGCGTCACATCAATTCCTATTTCAGCCGCAGGCATACCTAACAGTACCGTTTCCCTGTATATAAGATTATTCCACGCATATTTCAAATTGTAAATGAGCTCATCCTCGTTTTCTTTACTTCCTGCCTTTAAGCTGTCAAGTGCCGCTTTGAATTCTTCAAGACCGCCGGTGTATGAATCGCCCTTAGCTTCAAGAAGTGCGTCGGCACGGTCAGCCCAAACCTTCATTCTGCCTGTCAATACATTGGGAAGCGTTTCATAAGCATAGGTATCCATAAATATGCCTCCGATAACCCAGACAGACGCTTTATCTACATTATCGAATTGCAGAAAATATGCTTTAATCGGATTGCCGTTATCAATCAGGCAGTTTTTCTCCATAGAATATACTTGATAGTGAGGATTTGCCCCCGGACCCCCGCCGATATATGCCGCTGTATCCCTGTCATATGCAGAAGCGTTTTTATAGGTCAGCGTCCATCCTGCCGGTCCCGAATCGGGCGTATCTTTTAACGAGCCCTTAATTGAATAATAAACCGATACCGCGGAATTTATTTTTTCGGGTGTTAAATCGGTCGGCATTACGAACTTGATTATTGATTGATTCCAGTTGCTCGAAACACTTAGAGCAGATCCGATTTTGTCCCGGCCGTAATCATAACCGTCGGGATTGTAAAGAGAAGCGCCGCTGTATATTTCCGGCTTGGCGATTTCTTCGCTTTTTATGTATTTAAGTGCCGCCCACGCCGTTTTTAGTGCCTCGATTTTTGCGGAAGCATTTGTCGCCTCGGCATTTTCAAGCTCCGCAACAGCCGTTTTAAATGCGGTTTCGGTATCGGAAGTGTAATATTTACCGTTCACATTATTCTGTTCGGTCAAAAGCTCTTTGGCAAGAAACGTCCAACGCGCCGCCTCGGCATTTATGGGAACGCTTTCATAAATACTGTACTCAATAAACAGGCTGCCGAAATAATATGTGTTTTCCGCGCCTTTGCCTTCGCGAAGATTAAAGTAATCTCTTTCGGCATTTAATTGACCGAGATTTTCGGCGGTCCATTCGCACCTTGTAACACGGTCGTATGTTATGTTAAATATACCGGCGTGTGTCCAATTTCCGTCTACACCGTAATCCTGTGTTGTAAGAAAAACGTTGTTTCCATTGACATTGGTTCCGGCAGGCAGATTTGTTCCCGAAACAGCCTTTGCCGTACCGGTTTCGGAATATGCATATGCATAAACATATGCATTTGAAACATCTCCGGTTCTAAGCCTTGCGTCAACGGACTTAAGATCATATTTTAATACTATCCAACTGCCGTTTCCCTTTGCGCCGTATTTCCCGAAATTATTATAGTTAAACATTTCCTTGTTTGTTACCGCGGCAATACCGCCGACCTCAACAGAGGGAGCAATTTCTGCCGTTGCCGAATACTTTAATCCCGCCCACGCGGTTTTTATGCTTGCTATATCTTGAGAAAAATCGGCATTGCTTAAATATAAATCGCTTTTTGCACTGTTTACTGCCGCTTTAAAGGTTTCAAGACCCTCAACATAATTTTTCTGCTGCCGAAGAAGAGTATCTGCGGCCGAAATCCAATTTTTCAAATCTTCCTTTGTGGTGGATTGATCGGCGTAACTTACCACTGAAATACTGAATAAGATGGTAACAGATAATAAAACAGCTAACACATTTTTTGATAATCTTTTCATAACAATCTCCATTCTACCGTATTTCCTATACAATACGGTTTTATTTTTGCAAGCGGATAATTAATTATTATTTACCAGCCTCCTTTGAATGCCTTTTATTAAAGCTTGGGAACATAACTTCCGAATAATATAAGCATTAAGCATTTCAACAGGAATAAATACTATCCTACTATACCAGTCCGCTCCACGCTTTGAATAAAAAACTTTTGTAAGCACAAATAAATAATCAAAGGCGGAAGTATGTATATTAATGCCCCCGCAAATACAATGACCGTTTCCGCAGCTCCCTCTCCCCGTCCGATTCCGCCGTAAGAGGTTCTGATAAGCTCCTGCATATTGGAAACCATATTTGCCAGCATCATTTTGTTTCTCATCAGTACCGTTGAATAAAAGGTATCATTCCAATACCATATTACGGAAAGCAAAAAGGTGACGAGAAACGGTGCCGAGGCATTCGGAAGCATAACCTTTGTAAAGGTTCTGAATTCACCGCAACCGTCTATTCTTGCGGCGTTTTCCAATTCCTTGGGCATTTGCCTGAAAAACTGATAAAAAATCAATATAAACAGTCCCGAGCGTATTCCCATTCCCAATGCCGCGAGAATATAATAGGATATTTCATTTGAAGTAAGATTTACCGACAGTGTTTTGCCCGTAAAAAGACCGATTATACTGCCGATTCCGAAAAAATTGAAATTATTGAAATGAAAAAACAGCGGCATCAAATAGGTTTGAGGCGGAATAATAATTGTGAGGGTAACAAATACAATCAACGGCTTGGAAATAAACGTCTTGTACCTAGCCAACGAATACCCTGTCACAGAAGCAATCGCCATTGTCAATAACGTACTTATAACGCTTATTCTCCCCGTCAGCCATGCGGTATTCTTAAAATCCATCAAATCAAACGCGACCTTGAAATTTGCAAGTGTAAAATTTTGGGGAATCCAAATAATTGTCGGGTTCAAAACATCCTCTGCCGATCTGAGGGAACGGGAAAGCATAATAAGTATTGGGTTAAGCAATATGTATGACATTCCAAAGAAAAATAAGAATCTCGAAACGCTTACAAGTGTTTTAATACCCGTGTTTTTTAATTGGCTTTTACTCAATGAATGATGATTTTTTTTCATATTTCCGTACACCTCATTCATTATAAAATACAGATTTTGAGAAAACGGCAAATATAATGCCGATTATCACTAAAACAACAAGAAAATATATTATTGCCGATGCCGATGCGATACCGTACTTTATATCATTAAATCTGCTGATAATTGATGTCATAACCGGATTGGAAAGCGTAACAAAGGAATCTATTGTCGTGTAAATTACAACTAACATACTCGTAGGCGACAAAACAGGAAATGTTATTTTCCAAAAGCTTTCCCAAGCGTCTGCGCCTTCGATTGCCGCAGCCTCGTAATATGACGACGGTATTCCCTGAAGTGCGGAAATAAACAGCAAAATTTGTATTCCGGATTTCCATGTTAAATCAAATATTTTTCCATTAGCGCCCGCAACAAACTCTATAACCCCCGTCGGTAAATTAAATCTGCTCAATATTTCCTCTAACAGTCCGGTTTGAAAAATCTCCGTACCGGAATTCATGGTATCGCTTGCAAAAACATCGCCGCTTATAAGCTTTAATATTACGCCGGACGCAATGATAACGGGTAAGAAAAACATTCCGCGCATAAACATTCTTCCGACAAATTTCTGATTCAAAACAATTGCTATGAACATACTGAAAATGAGAACAAACGGAACCGTAACCAAAAGAGACGTTATTGATTCCGTTACGTTCTTTACAAAATCCGATTCCTCAAAAAGAATATAAGCGTAATTTTTAAAATTGACAGGCTTGTAATTCATCCCGCCCGATACAACCGACACATCATTGAAGGAATAAACAACGGTTTGAATCAAAGGTATTATGAAAAAACTGATTAAACCTACAATATACGGTATCAGAAAGCATAAACCCGCTCTATTGATTTTTTTCTCGACCGAAGGTCTTTTTTTATTAATTTTCATATTTATCTCCGATTTATACGAGAACAAAGTCCTCGGCAGGTATATTGAGTCCGTCAATTTCCAAATTATGTTTTCCGTAATTAACATAAATTTTCAAGCCGTTTTTATAGGTTGTAACAGAAAGCTCATCCTTTACTTCGTGTCCGATAATATAGCTTTTACCTATTTTGTCTATTACAGCCGCGCTTTTCAAATACCATTCCTTAATATCGCTCTTGATGCTGTCAAATGAGGCGTGATAAAGATAATCGCAATCGGTTTTTGAAATGGCGCTTGAAGGGCTGTTCATAAGCGCAAAATTAAGGTTTACTCCGTATTCGATATTTGAAAGCATCCGTGCCTTTGAATACTCACCGATATTGACGGGTTCCCCGATAAAATCAAATCCTTCACCGACAATAATCTGATATAAGGGTATATCCCTGTCAAAAATCTTATAGCCGCTTGACGAAACCGGAATATCAATGATTTTTTCGGAATACTTTAATGCATAACAGTTCGGTGCGCTTAGCGTAAGGCGGTAATTTTCGGATATGCTCTTTAACGATTTTTCCGTTTCCGAAAGAACTTCGGATCTGCGGTTTCCGGTCTTTCTGAAATCGCTTGACAGACTATTCGCAACTTCATCAAAATAAATGCCCTTGATATTTCGTTTTGAAGCATATTTTTCAATCATAGAAGTTGCATACGAATATTTCTTTGAATCAACAAGATATGTCGGTTTTTTCGTTTCGTCCTTCCGTGCGGTATTGATCTTATACGGATAAATTTCGGCAATTTTCAAATCAAGCCCGAAATTAACTCCGCCTGTAGACCTGAATCCGTTACCGTTTTTGGAAAAATCGGTAAAATCGGAATAAACGCCGATATTACCGTTAAGCTTATTTACGGTATTGCATAGCTTTTTATAACCGTTTTCCCCGCCAAGCTCATACAAAAATGAAAAATTCACGGCGGTCCTGTCGGAAAATTCTTCCGAAGTAAAATCCTTCAGCGTAACCTCCGGTGCGGAAGCATAATCGCTTATTTCTTTAATAATTTCTTCTGCCTGAGCAAATGTTGTAAGCTTTTGTTTCCCGGTATATCTGAACCCCAAAAAAGATTTTTGTTTCGGGGTCGCTCCGAAGAAACGAATTCCGAGTGACGAATTGCCCGATTTTTTTCCGCTTGAAAGGTTTAAAACCTCCCTTGCCTTTTCAGCCATTCCCACATAATCGGATTTTTCGGTATCAAGCATATAATAATCAACCGTATATGCATCATTTTTAATTCCGTTGATTGAGGTAAATGTGACGCTCTTTGTGGTCCAGGAGTTATCCTTCATTTCAATCTGAGTTGAATTTCTGTAGTTTAATGATGAATATATGTGATTGTACGATGTGTCGATCCCGCCGACAGCCGCATTAAGAGAGGCATTTTCGGCACCCGACCCGATTATTGCAATAAACGAACGGTTATTGTTATTAAGACCGAATACGGGAAGCATTAAATTCTTTTCATCCGACGTCATTTTATCGGACGTAACCGTCCTGTCGTTTCCGTAAAACGGCTTACTGTATGACTGTAAATGCTTTTTTTGATTGTTGAAATCAATTAAAGCGCCCGAGCCGTCCGGGATTACCATATAACCTTTATCATCGGCAGTTCCCGCACCGAAATAGGGCAGAACGCCTATTGAAATTATTTTATTATCCTTTTTTTCCTTAATATTTTTCAAATCAACAGAAACCGAAAATCCGTCGTTAAGAAGCGTGTATCTTATCGGCACGGAAAAACCTAACGAATCAAAATCAAAAAGTGCCGTAATTGAGTTGCCCTCTTTGGTGAAAACGGCATTTCCTTTAATAACCGATCCGGAAAAACTGTTGGCAAACATTTCGGTTCTGTTTGAAGACTCGTACAAAACGGTTAGCTGAGATTTTAAGTCGGTAAGGGTTATTCCCATCGCAACCGAATCATCATCGGAATTATTCGGATTTGAAGACCATTTATTATCGGATTTTTTGTCATACAACGTAAAACATCCTGTTTCCCTGCCAAGAGAAAACTCAAATCTGTCATTACTCATAACAAGAGCTTCAGCAGCATTTGATGCTTCTTCGGCGGTATTTTTATCGGCATTGACGGTTACGCACATCAAAGAAATGATACATAAAATACATATTATCGGCGTAAATAAATACTTTTTCATACACATCAAAATACTTCCTCCATATAATATACGGCACAAATAGAATCGCAATCGCCTGCATAAATTTAAAGTGATAATTTACGGTAATTAATTTCCTTAATAATTGTTGAAATAAAATCGTATATCTGAGCGCACAGATTAAATATTAAGAACAGAATAAATACAATTATCAATACCCCGATTATACTTAAAAATATTGAAAGTATATTTGTCCCGAATGAATACTGATGTACATTCATCATTGCAATAAAGCACATAGCCAATGTCCATATAATAAATATTGCCCTGAAAATATAGATAAACATTATTTCTTCGAGCGTAAGAATGTTTGTAAATAAAAGCTCGGCATACAGCCATACGGTGTATGGAATCAACGCGTAAGAGAGTACGGTCCAAATTTGCCCGAATGTTCCTTTACCCTCTAAAAAGGATGACAGCAGAACATTTGAAAGCGTAAAAAGAAACAATACCCCTACGGTTGAGAAAACTATTATCCAAACATTAAAATCTTCCACATTATTGTCATTAAAGCAGTAGCCGTTATAATTAAAGTTCAAACACGTTGCCAAAAACCATGCGGCTACAATAAAATAAGCAGTCGATAAACTGTATTTTTTATTAAAGCTGAGTTCGTGATATCCGTCAAAAGGATGCAATAATATATAAAGGACATACGCAGCCTTATTTCCCTGCTCAAGCTTAAGCCCGGTAGTTTTATTTGCCCCTTTTTTTCTGAATTTTAATAATACAAGTAGGAAAACAGCTATGACAGTCAACGCCGTCATAACCGTACCGAAGCTCTTTTTGACAATTACCGAACGGTACTTTTTAAAGGCGGAAGAATAATTTTTTTGCGAATTTCCCAGCTTATAGTAATGCATCGCCTCCTTGTATTCCCCGCTCATTTCGGCAATCTTGCCGCAGCCGATATATGCATATTCGTAATTTCCGCTCTGTACCAAAATATCATTCCAAAGCTCTTCGCTTTCCTTAAAACGGGCTTGCCGGTACAATAAAACGGCGGATGTAACCTTTTCTCCGAAATCGGTTTTTTTGAGTACAGTGACCGATGAGGTCTCGCTGTCCAAAACCAATAATTTATCATTAAAATACGCAATCGAAACAGCATTTTTAAATTCGCCGTTCAGCGAGCCCTCTCCGCCGAAAACATACAAAAGCTCACCGTCGGGCGTATATTGGAATATTCTCTGCCTTGTTTTATCAAGAACGGATATAAAACCGTTATGATCAACCGCTATTGAAACAAATGAACTCGAATCGTTAAGTCCCAGCTCTAAATCGCCGAATTCGCCTTTATACGAAAGTACATTATTCCCCAAAGGATTAAACTTTCTTATCAACTCTTTTGAAGAATCCGAAACGCCCCGCACGGCATAAACAAAGTCGTTACCGTCAATGGCTATATCCGCATATCCGCCCGGAACATACTGCGTGGAATTATCAATTTGTTTATCTGTCTTGAAACGACGCCAAAAGCTGTCTAACAAAACCTCCGCAGTCAAATCAATCTCAACCGCACCGTAAAATGTATCAAACCTACCTTCTTTATCTATAAGAATTATGCCGCGATACTCATTTTCCGAAAGGACGTACGTAGCTCCCGTGCAATCAACAATAACCTTGGTAGGTTTGAAAAGGTTTTTACCCAGCTCCTTTTCCCCAAGGGCAACTGTTTTAGTCACATTGCCCTGCATATCGCATAAAAACAAATTTCCTTTTTCAAAATCGGCGACCGTTATTATCTCTTTGCTGATATAGAAGGAAGAAAGCTTCCCGGTTTCGAATTTCTCACCGTCTTTATAAAAATCAATCTTTTTCTCAAAATCAAAATTGCTGTTATAGACATTTATTTCGGATGTTGCGGCATCCAATACATAAAGCTTATTATTATACGCCATCAAATCTTCAAAAACGGATTCCTCATCCGAATAGAATGAGCCTTCCGCGTCATAAGGCGACGGCAGCTTCATAACATCGGCAGATGAAGTATATGTGTATGCCTCATGAGCGGTCACAACAAAGGAACTGCAAATCAAGGTAATAAGCGTAATAATACATAATACTGTTTTCCTTATCATAACTTATCACCTTAATCCTTCATTCCCGAGTGAGCCATTGTCTCCATAACGTTGCTCTGTGATAAAATAAATACAAATATGGGAGGAATAATAAGAATCAACGCAGCGGCGGAGCCCACACCCGCTCTTGAAATGCCGGCAGTTGCTATTTGACTTAAAACCATCGGCAGCGTCTTCAGCTCCTCACGGTAAATATAATCCGCGGCAATTTGATTCCAAACTGCCTGAAATTGAAAAATCAGTATAGTAAAAATTACGGGCTTTATATTAGGAATGACTATATTGAAAAAAATTCTCCACTCCCCGGCTCCGTCTATCTTTCCCGCTTCCAAAAGGGTATCGGGAACGGTTTCAAGAAACTGAACACACAGAAAAACCCCCATTGTATCTGCGAATGTCGGTAATATTAACGCATAATAGCTGTCAATAAATCCCAATGTACTCATAACTATGTATTTTGGAAGTGCCGTTACCGCTCCCGTAAACATAAGGGCGGTTGTAATAAGGGTATTTATCAATTTCTTACCGCGAAAATTATGCTTTGCAAGCGGATATGCCGCAAGTGTAGCTATGATAAGATAACCGACGGTGCCTACCGTCGTAACCAGTATGCTGTTAAATAAATATCTTGAAAAAGGCACCCACATATTTGATACGATATTTGCCATTTGACCGAAATTTTCAACCGTCGGATGCCGGACATAGATTTTAGGTGGAAAAATGAAAATTTCCTCCAACGGCTTAAAAGCGTTAAAAAATATGTAAAGGATAGGCAACGCCATAAAAGCTCCGAAAAGCAACAAAATAATTACCAATACAACCGTGCCAAAAAAAGAACGATTTATTTTCTTTTTCATTCTTTTCTCTCCTTACCAGCTCAAAAGCTTAAACACAATTTTTTTGGTAACAAGCACCAATAAAAACAGAATTACGGCCAATGCCGACGCATAGCCCATTTCATACCGCACGGTGCCGAAGTCATTCATATGGTTAACAAGCGTTAATGTTGCGCCGTTTATACTCAGATATCCGCCTGTAAGCTCCTGTGTTACATCGCCGACAGAAAACATATTTGCAATTTGCATTACCGCGCCGAAAAGGAGCATATGTTTCATATTCGGTACCGTAATATACCATAACTCCTGAAAACGGTTTTTAATACCGTCAATGGCGCCGGCCTCATACTGTGCGCCGTCAACCGACTGAAATCCCGCTATAAAGGCCAAAAAGCTGACTCCGAGCGATGTCCAGAATTGAACGATAATAACAACTATCATACTTGTTGCAGAATTCGAAAGCCACAGTATCGGCTCATTAATAATTCCCAGATTCAAAAGGAAACCGTTTATAAGTCCGTATGAGTCTCCGCTGAAAAGGAACTTCCAGATAAAATAAATATTGCCGGATATTGACGGTGCGTAGAACACCAGCGTAATAAAGACTCTGAGCTTTGAGTTCAGCTCATTCATCATCCAAGCAACAAAAAATGCAACCAAATAACCGATCGGGCCGTTTATAACCGCAAATACCAATGTGTTTTTCAGCGCTTTTAAAAAGGTTTCGTCTTCAACGAACATTCTTTCATAATTCGACCATCCGATAAACTCAGGCAATTGCAGCATATTGAAATCGGAAAAGCTTAAAACTATTGCGGACAAAACCGGAATAACGGTAAACAAAAGAAAGAATATCATAAACGGAGTCAGCATAGCATAACTTACAAAGCGGTTTGAGGTTACTCCGCTTTTGCGGGCTTTCGGCTTTTTTGAAGTGTTCACTTAACTACATCCCTTCTCAATTTATGAAAACTCTTTTCTCTTGCGTTCCAATTCAATATCTATAAGCTCAACGCTTTCCAAAAGTTTTTCTCTGGGCATTACAGAAGTGTCGGTCACCGACATAACAATAGCATTGTTAATTTCCTTTGCCGTATAATAGCTGCCCGGAATCTGTACAAACGAAGTTGATGCTCTTCTTTGAGTATCCAGCATTTCAAGCTGAGACTTAGTCCATCCCAATCCGTTTATTGCATTAATATTTGCGGTGGGGTATCTGCCCGATGCGCCCAAAACAGCCTCCTGATCAATTCCGAAAAGCCGCTGAACCTCTGCGGAATTAAACCAATTAATAAAATTCCAACATTCGTTTTTATTCTTTGTATTACTGAAAATCACGCATCCCGTGCTTGTCATTAGCTGAGTTCTGTTGATGTTTCCGTTTTCGTCCTCCGTGCCGGGAATAGGATACATTTCCCATAACCCGTCAATTTCGGGAGCTCCTGCCTTAATATTGTTATAGTTTATATATGAAGCAATCATAATCGGAGATTCGCCCGTACGGAATCTGTTAAGGAAATCATACTCACGCTCAATACCGTACTCACGGTAAAACATAACCGCGTCTTCAAATGCCTGAAGGGCAGTATTATTATCCATATCGGTTTTCGTTTTATCGGAATTGTACAGCGAACCGCCGTTTTGATAAAGCAAGGTGTAAAATAAATTAGATGAATTAACAGAAGCGGATTTATTCAACAGTCCGAGTCCTACGGTAAAATAATTCCGTAATAAAACCGGAATGACTTCCGTCTTTAATTCGGTCCAGGTTTGCGGTATCTTTAATTCCAATTCGCTTAAAACGTCCGTTCTGACAAACATCATATCCATTTCCTGTTTATCCGGAATCGCATAAATTCCGTCACGGTACGTAAACGGGACAAACGCGTCCTTTGAGTAGTTGCTTATAACAGACTCAAAGCCGTCAAACTGCCTTAAATCCACAAGAGCCCCTCTCATAGCAAAATTCACAACGTCCGTTTCGGTCCGTCCTATACACACATCGGGTCCGGTACCCGCTAAAAAAGCCTGTATAACAGAACCGGTCACCAGTTGCATATTAACGCCTACACCGTATTCATAGATAAAACCGTTTTCAACCAATGTTTTCATTATTTGCAATTGATCGCGGCCCGTATTAATCCATACTTTTATTTGTTTCCTGCCGGCTTCTGTTTCCGAACCGTTATAGTCGTTTACAAACGATGCAAAAAAGCGCTTAAAAGAATATTTTAGCCGTGCGCCTAAGCTTTCATTATGTAAGCTGACTTTTTCTTCCCCGCTCAAAACGATTGAATCAAGAATAAGGGGTGTTCCGCACAGTTTTTTACTGAATGCGGCAATAGAAGAAATATTTGACTTAAAACTGCTGATTCTTCCGCCTTTGGTAACGGAGCGTAAATTTTCCGACATATCGTTAAGCTGTCTGACGGTATCCTTTACCGCAACTGTTTGCCCGCTGTTTCCTACAGAAGCCGACAGCATTTTATCATCTATGCTTTGAAGACTTTCCGCGCATTTCTTCATCGATTCCGAAATATCGGGAATTTCCGTTTCGAGATGATAATCTCTGTACGCATCCGGATTAGATCCGACTACCATCAAAATATTTCTGTAAATAGAGTTCAAATCGGAAATAACATTATTGATTTCACTGTAAATATCCGCATAGTCTCCGAATGCACATTCCAACGAAAGCGTATTTTTTCCTTTTTGCAAAAAAACATATTGCTCTGCGTTAAAGGTTTGCCACTTATCGCTGTATGAAAATGTAAGCGCCTTCGCCTCATCAAATGGTATTTTGCCATTCACATAAAGCGTGCGGAAAGCATTAAATCCGCTGTAAAGATTTTGCAAATACCTGAAATTAACCCTGTAGTATGCTGTTTCGGGAACATTCACGACCCAGTCAATCCGTTGTCCGTTAGTATTCCAGTTATTTCCGCCTATCACATTTAAAAGCGTTTTTCCGGGATTTTGCGGGGTGGTTTGCGGACTGTTGATATTATTATCTGTAATAATATTTCTTGAATTTACAAATAACGGCTTTTCTGCCTCAAATTTTAAATTCTCACCGCTGTAAACCGGATAATCGCCGTTTTCCTTAAGATAATCCTCATACGAAATTAAAGGAACATATTTTTCAAAATGAAGATTTCGAATAATAAAATCGCCGTCATTTACGGTTAATTTCACCTTGTGCTTGCCCGCCGTAAGCTGAAACCTATAAGCTTCGGAAAAGGAAGAATTTGAATTATGAACGGTATACTCTGTCCATTCATCGCTCAGTGTATATTCGCCGCGCAGGTCATTCCCGTCGGAATCCTTTTTTGTTTCTTTAATCTTCCATAAACGCGGTAATTTTTGATTGCCCACACCGTCGTATTGTGTAAGATCATCAATCGTTACCGAAATATCGCCGTCATTACTGTTTTCGGAAACCGAGCGGTACTCAAAAGACAGCGTATATTCCGAGGTCTGAGGAACATCTGCCGAAATTTCATCAACAAATCCGGCGGAAGCTCTTATTTCACCGACGCCGTCGGCTGCATTTTCAGCCGTTTCGATTTCCGAAACGGTTGCGGTTATATCTGCAGCCGTTCTTATGCCGCATAAAGATAATATGAGCATTGCAACCAGTGATGTGGCAAGCAACCGTCTGAAATTCATCTTTTTTCCTCCCGCTTATAGCTTTGCGACCTTTATCAAGCTTGTTAAAGCTCAAATATTACCCAATTGTATTCTCAAACTCGGCTATAGACGCTTCAAGATTGGCTTTGTCGGCTTCTAACAATTGAGCGGCAGTTTTTGTAACATTTGCACTGCCCCAAATTGTGTCCTGATATTTTGACGCGCCTGTAATCGCACTTTGAATGTCAACAAAATCGGTATCCTTTTCGTATTTCAAATTGCCGAATACCTCTTTCTCGTCCTCGCTCAATGAGTTTGTGAGTACTCCGAATTTTCCGCTTTTCTTCGTAATATTTGTTGCAACCTTTGTAACAAGGCGTACAAACTCGGCGGCAGCTTCCGGATTCTTAGGCGCCGCAGAAATTGCCATTCCCGCAAAGGTGCAATTATTTGCCCCTCTTACACCGGTATCGCCCAAATAATCATAAACCGGTATCGGGGCAATTCCAAACTCATAGTTGCCGCCCGATTCCTTTGCCTCCTTCAGTATTTGCGGATACTCCTGTGTCTCAATAAACGACATGGCATCCTGCCCCTTAGGCATAGTGGTCTTTCTTTCCATACGGTCACTGCTTCTGCGAACTGCTCCGTCGGTTACAACCAAATCATACATTTTACTGTAAAATGTACGGTAATCGGGGTTATCAATATTATTTACAACCTTCCCGTCTGCCGCTAAATATACAAGCGGTAAAGCCGACGGCATCCCCCATCCGCCGAGACCGTAATCGTTCTTATCCGCCCGCGTCATTTCCTTGCAAAGCATTACGAAATTAGTCCAGGTCCATTCTCCGTCCTTTGCATAATCAAGAGGAGTCTTTTTGCCGGCCTGTTCAAGCTTTGTTTTATTGTATACGATTGATTTTCTCGGAAGGTTCATTGATTGACCGAACAAAGCATAAATCTTACCGTTTATTGCTAATCTTTTGCTGTATTCAATATTGTAATCAGGGTCATCAAGCGACATATAATCTTCAAGCGGAGCAATAAGATTTCTTACCGGCCAAACAGGATGCCGGGTTTCTTCATAATATCTCATTACATCCGGTGCTTCTCCGGATGCGACCGCCGTAATAAGATGATTTGTATACGAATCCCAGTCTACAAGCTCAATTGTCACATCGGTGCCGTAGACCTCTTTCCATATTTTCATAGCATGATAATACGGCGTGGGAGATTCCTCTAAATTTTCATTACAAATAAATTCCCATGTTGTATTGGTCATATATACTACCGTAGCATCCTTCAGCGGTTTCAGCTTTATACCTTCGGCATATGGCGAGCCTGTCGCATCAATTGTATATTCGGCCGAATCGGTAAAATCATTTGACTCTTTTTCGCTGCGGTTATCAGAGGCGCTGTTGCCATTGCCGCACGCTGCCGTTGAAAGAATCATTACCGTCGCCAAGATACCTGTTATAACTTTACTCAGATTATTCATAAAAAAACTCCTTTCGGTGATAAAAGTGACAGCGCTCACCTGTCACAACCAATTTTGCAAAATTTGAAAAACGTTATTCTACCGGCGTACATTCATTTAATAATTCATCTAATGTTGAAAATGCTAAGCATTGAACATAATCGGCAGCCCCGTAATATATCTTAACGGTTCCGTCGGGCTCCGGAATAACGGCTCCGGGGAAAACGACATTAGGAACCTGACCTATCATTTCATACTGCTCTTTTACATACAGAATCGGATTGCGACCCCGTCCGATGACCTTCCACGGCTTTTCTAAATCAAGAAGCATAACGCCGGCACCGTAATTGATTCCGTTGCAATTCGGAAAAACTCCGTGGTAAACTACCAGCCAGCCTTTTTCGGTTTTAATCGGCGGTGCGGCAGGCCCGATCTTAACATTCTCCCAATATTCCTGCGGTTTGGCAATGCAATAACAATTACCCCAGTATTTTAAATCCGGCGATGAAGCTATCCAAATAGAGCCGTTATTTGTATTCATTACATTTTGAGGACGGTGCAGCATCCAATATTCACCGTTAATCTTTTCCGGAAATAAAACCGCATTTCTGTTTAAGGTATGCAAAGGAAAGCTGCAATGCTTCAATGTCTTAAAATCTTCCGTAACGGCTATTGCTATGCGGCAATTATAATCACCGCCGACGCAATAAACAATATAATACTTCCCCTCTACCGGGCAAATACGGGGATCAAACCATGACCCGATCAAGTGTCCTTTATTATGGTTAAGCCAAACAATATCGTCAAAAATTTCACGTTCGGATTCATCGCAAATTATTTTAACGGGTTCGGGATCCGGAATAAAGTTAATTCCGTCCTTACTTCTTGAAACCCAGATTTTTTGAGTTTTGTTAGGTTCCTCAAAACGGCTTGCCATAACATAAGTACCGTCTTTAAGCTTTGCCGCGCCCGAATTATAAATTGCGCAGCATTCCTCCGGCATATTTTCCGGAGAGAGAATCGGATTAAATTCATAACGTCTTAAAATGCTCATTTTAACATCAAACCTTCCTGCTGATACATATCACTTAAAGCAATAAAAATAAGGCGACATATCATATATGTAATACTAATTCGCCCTTTAGCGTGTGCGCACACGCTTTTGTGTATAACACGCTCACTTTTTTCGACAAAGCACTGTCGTCACATCTACGTGTGCGCACACGCAATTATGAAAAATCTATCTGTATTTCATTATAGTATTTAAAGCTGATAAAGTCAACGGTTTTTTATTTATCTGTAAATTTCACCATTACAGATTGATATTTTTGGTTAATTTCCACAATCAAGACCTGCGTTTTTAAAATATCTCGAAAAATCGTGCGCAATTATTATAGGCTGTTGCTTTATAATAAATGTATAAATAACGCCGGCTTGTATTGCCGATTACGGTTTTGAATCGCTTGACAGTATCTTTTATCTATGATATACTCAACTAAAATGACAGAAAGCGGTGAAATTATGACAATCAAGGAGCTTTCCCAAATTCTTTCCGTTTCACCCGGGACAATTGACCGTGTAATTCATAACCGCGGCCGCGTCAGTGATAAAACAGCAACCAGAGTTCGCGAATGCTTGGAAAAATATAATTATGTTGCAAACACTAACGGTCAGGCATTAGCTACTATCCGTAAGAAACACTCGGTTGCCGTTATCACATGCACAAAAAATATTTATTTTGATAAGATTATGCAAAAAGGGTTGACCGATAATTACAATATTTTAACAAGTTTGGGTGTTGAAATACACAATTTGGGATATTCCGTACGTACCGAAGACGAAATTTCCAAGCTCCTGCAGAAAGCAATTTCTCTTAATGTTGACGCACTGATAATTAATACCCCGTCCTTTGACAAGGTTAACGGTTTGCTTAAGCAATTGAAGGAAAAGGGTTGCTTTATTGTTGCGCTGAACAATAAACTTCCCGAATCAATTCAAAATGTTTTCATAGGTCACGACAATTTTTCAAGTGCGAGAACAGCAATGCAGCTGTTGCTTTCGCAATTACCGAAGCATTCCTCTGTTTTGGTAATTGCAGGTGACAAAGATGAGCCTACCCATGTTGAACGATTAAACGGAGCCATGAGTTATTACAGCGAATACGGAAAGGATTATGAACTGCTAGATACTATTACTTTAAGCTTAAAAGAGCCTCTTAAGGATATGAAAATTCGGCTTAAAAGCACCTGCAATTCAAGAAAAATCGACGGTGTTTTGATATTATCGCTGTTTAATCATTTACCGAAGTCCATATTATCTTATCAAAATTCAAAAAATGCAATTATCGGCGCTTTCGATTTAACAACCGAAAATATAGATTTATTGCTTAACGGCTCCATTTCATTTATATTAGAACAAAACCCATACCATCAATCAAAAAAATGCATTGAAATTATTAAAAACTTTTTTACTTTAAATGAAAAATTCCCGTCGGACTATCATACGGACATTACTATTGTTACAAAAGAAAATATCGGCACCTACCTTGAAAATCATCATTATATATTGACCGGCTCGAATAACGGATAAATGTTTTTGATTACAAGGCAAGCCGAATGCGGAAACCGCTTCTATTATAGCAGGAGACTATTTTTCGTCCCCAGCTATGCTTTTTCTCCGTATTTCGTATTGACTTTTTACAGAAAATAAAATAATATGATTGTATGGAAGGTATTTATGATGAAAGCTATATACTCAATTCGCAAGACAGCGATTTCAGTATATACGAAAGAAAATTTGAAAATTTAACAAGCGAAACGGTTTTTACGCATATGCATTTTCATCGGGATTTTGAAATACTTTATGTAACAAACGGCTGTGCGCAGATGCAGGTGGCGGACAAAAAATTTGAGGCCACACCCGAAAGCGTGGTATTGATAAATCCTTATGAGCCTCACTACGGAAGGATAACCGGTAAAGATTTCGGTTATCTTTGCATTGATTTTAATTTTGCATTACTGAATTTTTTAAGTGATAAAAACCGCACGGAAAGCCGACCCCGCTATTTAAATCACATTCAAAATACAGAAGAAATTTTGCCTTACTTACTCGGGTGCTATAATGCGATAAAGGACGGTTCGGGAGATTGGAAAATGCGCGCCGCAGGGAATTTGCTGTTATTTTTTTCCTGCTTAAGTGATTATAAGAACAGCACCGACCGTTCCGAAGAATATATTTTTACAAAAAAAGCCTTGGAAATACTTGAAGAAAATTATTCGGGAAAGCTCAATACAAAAATTATGGCGGAAGCATTTTCATATAATGAAAGCTACTTTTGCAGAAAGTTTCAAAAAGCATTCAACTGCAGCTTTTCGGAATACTTAAAGCTTTACAGAGTTTCACGGGCAAAAGAAATATTAAAGCATAAAAGCGTAACGGAAACGGCAATGGAAACAGGGTTTTCCGGCGCTCAATATTTTTCGAGGATTTTTAAGGAGATAACGGGTATGTGCCCGTTGCAATATAAAAAGCACTCGGTTTAACAAAAAAGTTGAACCGAGTGCTTTTTATAATAAGTCAATATAGGTTAAAAAATATGTAAATATTCGGGTTGTTTTTCAGCATAAAAGTAAATATAATTTATATTAAAAAGCAGGAGGTGCGCTGTATGAAAAAATGGATGCTGGTTTACGATACATACTGCCGTGCGGTTCAAAAAATGTATGCCGTCGTCAGTCCTTATCTTGACTATAACCTTATTTGTTCGACAGAGGAGGACAGTAATTTTAACATAATAAAGCTTTCGGTGCAACCCGATACCGAGGGTCTGACCGTCAATGTAAGTGAAAACGACGGAGAAAATCAAAGAATTGAAATCACAGGGCAGGACGAAATATATTTGCTGTACGGAGTAGTGGATTTTAAAAACATTTATCTGCCATATGCCGAGGACGCGGGGCAGCATAATCCAGTTTACTATTTTCATCCTTTATTCAGCCAACCCTTTAAGTCGTATAAATATACCGCCAAAGCAATGATTAAGGAGCGTGGCATCTGGCTATGGGGATACACCGTATACGATTATCGGCGCTTTATAGATAATATGACGGAATTGAAATTGAATACCCTAATTATATGGAACGACTATCTGCCGCTTAACATATCCGATGTGATTTCCTATGCGCATATCAACGGTATAAAAATATATTTGGGATATTCATGGGGCTGGGACGATCAACAGTGCGATAAGCTTGAGGAGCTTGTAGCAGAGCCGTCAATTGTGCGTATTTCCGAAGACATCATTCGGGAATATGAGCTGAAATATGCCGATTTAAACTGCGACGGAATATATTTTCAGTCATTTACCGAGCATACAATAGATACGGTTAACGGTGTGGTTATCGCCGAGGCAGTGGTGGATTTGGTAAACCGAACGGCGGCACGGTTATTAGAAAAGCACCCTGATATAAAATTATTATTCGGTTTGCATGCAGGCTCGGTTATCAACAGACTGGATGTTATAAAAACGGTAAATCCCAAAGTTTCCGTAATCTGGGAGGACGCGGGCTCGTTTCCGTATAATTATTCGCCTGCAAGGGTTGAAGACTTCGATCAAACGCTTGTATTAAACAATCAACTTCAAAATTTACGCGACAGCGGCGGATTCGGCGCCGTTCTTAAAGGAAATATCTGCCTTGATTGGTCGCGATTTGAGCATTTGAGGGGCAATTATATAATGGGCGTCGCAGAAAAAGAATATATCAATCAAAGAACGGAGCGGCAAAAGAAAATTTTGCGTTATACTCAGGCATATTGGATTAAAAACGCCGAATATGCCCTTCGGTTGATTCAAGAGCTTCGTGAGGACGCAATTATTACCTGCCTTGTTGAGGACGGTATGTTTGAAAATTTGATAAATTACCCCATAGCGCTGTGCGCCCAAATGCTGTGGGACAGCAACCGCTCTGTTGACGATATACTCTGTCAAACGGCGCTTATGCCCTGTGTGGACTTTGTATAATAAAGCAAAATTCAAGGATATTATATGAGGAGGATAAACAGTGATAAAATACTTAACGGAAAACATTTTACCCTTTTGGCTTGAACACGCAATTGATGAGGAATACGGCGGAATTTTCACCTGTCTTGATAAGGGCGGTAACATTTACGGCGAAGAAAAGAGCGTCTGGTTTCAGGGCAGGGCGTTATACATTTTTTCTTATGCATATAATAACGGTCTGAAAAATGAGGATTACCTGACGGCGGCAAAGAAAATTTATGAGTTTCTGCCTATGTGCGGAGATGAAAACGGCAGAATGTATTTTACGGTTACACGCGATGGTAAAGAAATTCAAAAGCGCCGTTACTATTTCAGCGAGACATTTGCCGCAATCGGATGCTGCGAATACTGGCTGGCAAGCGGCGATCCGCAAGCAAGGTTTCTTGCAGAAAAATATTTTGATATTGCATACAGGCTTTACAGTCACCCCGAATTGACAACGCCTAAATTCAACCCCGATACCGCACCGTACGACGCGCTTTCACCGTCAATGATTATGCTTTCCACGGCACAGATTTTACGTAAAATCAATTACGGTAAATATGACAAAATCGTAAATGAGACAATAGGAAAAATACTGAAGCACAACACCGAATACGGTTTGCTCGAAAATATCGGATTAAACGGTGCGTTTATAAATACGCCTACCGGAAGAATACTTAATCCGGGCCACAGCCTGGAGGCGGCATGGTTTTTAATGGCAGAGGGCCAGCACAAAAACGACGCAAGCTTAATGTCGGCGGGCAAAAATATTATTGACATATCTATGAGGCTCGGTTACAGAAACGGCGGAATTATCGCCTTTTGCGATTGCCTTGATAAACCGGCCACGGCGCTGGAATGGGATATGCAGTTATGGTGGCCGCAGTGTGAGGCTATGATCGCCAACAGGTTATGCCATGAGATTTTTAAGGAAGAAAAATATTCGGTATGGTATAAAAAGATAAAAGAATATGCCTTTACACATTTTGCCGATAATGACTCCGGGGAGTGGTACGGCTATTTGCATTACGACGGAACGGTTGCCAACACATTAAAAGGAAACATCTTTAAAGGTCCGTTTCACATTCCGCGTATGATACTTCTGATTGACAGAATAGAAAACGGGAAAACGGTTTTATAATGATAATCGAATGCCTTGTTTTTGAGAGTCTCTCAGAAACAAGGCATTAAAAGACCGTCATTGCATACAATATTGACCGTGCAGATCAAACAAACAGATCAAATATAAGAAAAATCGAGTATTCATAAGTAAAATTCCTTATGAATATTCTATTTGGTGCGGATGTTCATAACCAACCTAAAATTCATATTAGAAATTCGGCTGATGGATCACATATTTCTCCGCACATTTGCCGACATGATGCCTCTTTGATATGATTATAGCACAAGATTTCAAGGAGGTCAAAGTTTGAAACAAAATGAGTATTCACACGATCAAAAAAATAGCATAACAAACAAGCCGTCAATAAGGCGGCCAAAAGAAAGTTTAGAAAGCGGTTAAGGTCAAGAAGATGAAGCGGCAACCTCATCCTTGAAAATATAATCTCTTTTACGAAGCAGCGCAAGATCTTCGGCTTTAGAGATTAGGACAGAATGTTCTGTAATCTTATCCTTAAGATAACCGTTCGGGGAATAAGGCTCAAGCTTGGAGAGTATGTTCCAGATAGCGGTCAGGAGCATACGGCAAATAGCAATAACAGCTTTTCTGTGCCCGCGGCGAGCCTTAAGCCTGCGGTATCGTTCTTTAAATTCGGGGTTTTTGTCTGAACGGATCAGGGCATTGGAAACCTGAACAAGCAAAGGCTTGAAATAAGTGCCGGCTCTTGAGATACTGGTGGATTTAACCTTAGAATCGCTTTTGTCATTACGTGGACAACATCCTGCCCAGGGAACAAGATGTTTTGAAGTTGGGAAAACGGACATATCCGCACCAATTTCGGAAATGACAGAAATTGCGGTAATGGGGTCGGAATTCAAGCCCGGAATAGTTCGCAGCAATTCAAGAGCATAAGCATACGGTTCGGCTAAGCGTTGAATTTCAAGCTCAATATTTTGTTTATGAGCGCGAATTTCGTCAATGTGGCGCAGACACTCTTTGAGTTTTGCGGCCTGTTCGCGGGAGATAGCGCCGTCAACAGCAGCCTGAATTCCTTCAATAGGCTTTTTGCAATGCTTGTCAACAAAGGGTGTAACATCAAAGCTTTGACCCGGATGTTCTAAAATGTAACTGATGATGGAACGTGAGGATTTGCCAAACACGTCGGAAAACACATCGTCAAGTTTTAGGTTTGAAACCGTAAGACAGTTTAGAGCACGGTTTTTTTCGCCGGTAAGGATATTTGTCAGCTTTGTTCGGTAGCGTACTAAGTCCCTAAGCTGACGGATATCCGCCGGCGGAATAAAACTCGGCTTTATCATATCGCACATAAACAGGTCACAAATCCATTTAGCGTCTTTGCGGTCAGTTTTGTTTCCTTTTTGCGGTTTGGTGTATTTTGGATGAGCGAGAGTCACAAAACAAGATTTTTCAAGGATGTTGAACACGGGAATCCAATACTTTCCGGTAGATTCCATACAAACCTCGGTACAAGAATATTTTGCAAGCCAATCAGCCAATTCCGTCAATCCTTTAGAGAATGAGGAAAAGCGAGCCTGTTTGTATTCTGTACGACCGTTTGTATCGGTAATACCAATGCAAGCATAGATCCAAGTCTTGTGGACATCAAGTCCGCAACAGTTTTTACGAAAAATTTTAAATGCCATAAAACCTCCAGGATAAAGTATTTTGAAGATTCGGCATTGACTGGTTGTTCAGCAAAATCGAGTCGATTTGAAAGAGATAAGTTTACGGGCTGTTTCTTGCGCCATTCGTTGATGCCTTAACGAACAACCGAACCATATAAATATGCGGGGTTGGCCGATATACAGCCCCGCCGCTCACCTCCACGGGTTCTGTAGTTTACCGAATCTGCGAGGTTATTATATCAAAAAAATATTTTTAGCGAAAGTTTGCTGACCCGGGTTTCATATCTCAATATGTTCTTTTGCACTCTGCGCATATCTTTTTTCTCCCGACAGCGATGCAAATTCGGATACAAATATTGCGGCAGGCGATACGATAGTCTGCTCGTAGTTAACCTCGTGCTTAGGATATGAACTTCCGTTTGACACCATATTGTCAACATGATTTTTGTACATTTTATAAATCATATCATATTTACAACTTTGAAAGCATTTGCGGTGCGCAGCATCGAAATTCCATTCGGGTAAAATTTAGCACCGCCAATTTCATAGTACACTTCAAGTAACTTTAAAACTTCATTGAGATAACCCTTGTCGCCCGTCAGATAATACATTTCCGTAAACAACGTACTCACCCACGGTGCATTATAAAGACGCACTTGTGTCTTATTCTTTCCCACCGTGTTATACACATATCCACTGTCACTGTCGTAAAATTACGCTTTACAAATGCAATATAACTCATTAAAACGTCATAAAATTTCTTGTTTCTGTGTGATTGCAAATATCTTGCAATCAAAAGTCCCATGCCTATTCTTTCCCTGCATGCGTTGTGGTCGGCAATACAATCCTCAAAAATCATATGTTCTTCCTTGTTGTCGTAAATCAAAAACGCACCGTCAAGCGGACTTCCGGCTCTGTGATATTGCTGTTTATCGACAATAAAGCTTATTCTTTTGTTCAAAATTTCTTCAAAGCTATCCTTAACCAAAAAATCGGCATATGTGCGTACACCGTTTATCTCCACAAAAATCCGTCTTTCTTCGTTTTTAGATGTGTCACATTCGACTTCTTGTTATATAAATATACCGGCTAACAGTTCGGCGGTCGCAGTTAAGTTGGCGTGCCAGTTTTGAGCAGTTTACCTTTATTTCAGAATTCTCTTTCATTAAATGCTTCACCCTCTCTAAAATGTCCTTTCGCTCGTTCTTATTCGCACCTCCAGAGAGGAGTATACTCCTCAAGGCGGTGCTTCGCCAGAATTGTACATTTTGAGTTGGCGTTTTTGTGCATTTTTAGTTTAGCATTTATATGTGTAATGAATTTTTGAAACGGTTTTGAAAAATCTTTTGAAATTATTTCAGAAAATCTTAAAATTCCTCTTTTCAAATTGTGATTAAGTGTGGTATACTGTGTCATGGTGCAAAACCCTTTCTTGGTGTTTGTTTTTTTGATAACTACATTATACCATTTTTGAAAGGATTTTGCACTGTTTTTATACCTGAAATTTCATTTTTGCAACCCCGGTAAACGCCCTTGTTTACCGGGGTTTATTCACTTTTACTCGTCAAAAATGGGGAAACTCAAAACTCAGTCGATGTTGTCAAACACCCCGGATTGTGATATAATTATTAAGTAATCAGTTGATCCGGAGGACAAGCTTATGGCGGCAAAAGACCGAACCTTATATGTTTTAAAATATCTTTGGGAGAACAGCGACGAGGAGCATCCCGCAACCGTTTCAGACATCCTCTCTGCTCTCGCAAGTGAGGATATTAAGGTCGAACGCCATGCACTTATGCCGGATATAGAACAGCTTACAGAGTTCGGAATAGATATAGTCTGCGTGAAAAGCTCTCCGAACAGGTACTTTATAGGTCAGCGCTCATTTGAATTGCCGGAACTCAAACTGCTCGTAGATGCGGTGGAATCATCGCGCTTTATCTCGGCTTCGCAAAGCAACAGCCTTGTCAGCAAGTTATATGATATGGCGAGTGTACACCAAGCGTCGGAATTAAACAGACACCTTTATGTGGACGGCAGAGTGAAAAGCGACAGCAGGACGCTCTACTATACTGTTGATCTGATTCATAAGGCAATCAATGACCGTAAACGCATACGCTTCAAATACATAGAATACACGGCTGAAAAGAAAAAGGTGTATAAGCATAACGGCTGCATCTATGAGTTCTCCCCTTATGCAATGCTCTGGCACGATGACAGATATTATGTCCTCGGATATTCCGAACGGCACGAAAAAATCGTAAAGTTCCGTGTTGACCGTATTGCAAAAGCGGAAGCGACGGATATTCCATCGGTAAAAGAGCCTGCGGATTTTGAGCCTGTCGCCTTTCTCAAAAGCATTATCGCAATGTATGACGGTAAAATGGAAACCGTGCGCTTGAAATGCACCGCAGATATGATGAAGGTAATTATCGACCGCTTTGGAAAAGATGTATTTACAGAGTCTTGTGATGACGGCTTTGTGGCAGAGGTAAAGGTTTCCGTAAGCCCTACTTTCTTCGGTTGGGTATTCGGTTTTGCCGGAAAAATAAAGATTACTTCGCCTCAGCAGGTCGTAAATGAGTATAAGTCGGCTTTGGGCAAAGCGCTTGATGAGGGCTGAAAGCCTTATTTTAAGCCGAACAAAAAGAATTTTCAAGAGAGTTGGTAGAAAAACCTACCAACTCTCTTTTTGCCTATTGCAATATCTGAAACTTTCTGATATAATACATCTATCCGATACGGACTGTATCAGATAGAACGGAGGACGAAAAAATGCGTTCTAAAAACACTGACCTTATGAATGAAATCAAAAAGTTTGCAGAAGGATACTACCTCGAATATTGGAAGTCCCCCTCCACCTCCGAAATTGCCGGCGCTGTCGGCGTGACGAGGGCAACGGTATACAGATACTTAAAAGATATGGCTGAGCGCGGAATGATTGATTATAACGGCTCTGAAATCAAAACCGATGTTACGCGCAAATATACCGATCCGGGAAACAATGCGGTCATTCTTGACTGCTCTGTTTCCTGCGGTATCGGACTCCCCGAAGAAGAACGGGTGCTTGAATATGTAAAGCTGCCGAAAACCGTGTTCGGCACGGGCGACCTCTTTCTGCTCAAAGCAAACGGAGATTCTATGGTTGATGCCGGTATTGAGGACGGCGATTGGATCGTTGTACGTAAGCAGACGGACGCAAATGAAGGAGATATTGTTGTGGCTCTTTTTGAGGGGCTGAACAATCTGAAATACTTTTATTGGAATAAGAAAAAGAACTGTGCCGTTCTTCGCTCTGCCAACAAAGCAAAGGGATATAAGGATATTGAGGTTTATGACCTGCAAATCCAAGGCGTTGCACAGAATGTTATCAAAGGACTTTAAGCTGTAAACGGAGGTGCTGACCTTGGAAAAGGTATATGTCAATGTAGATTATCAGGTGCTCGTCGGCGGTGCAATAAAGCCGGTTCGGATTTATTGGCACGACGGCAGAGCCTTTGATATCCGAAAAACGCTTCACTGCTGCACCTCCGAAGATGAGTATGAAGAAATTCGCTACACGATATTGATCGGTAGTGCGGAAAAATATCTATACCGAATCGGCGGCAAATGGTATGTTGAGCCGATTCAGACGGAGGTGGACACAGGTTGAGAAGCTACATCTCATTCGGAGAACTTGAAGAACTCGGTGAAACAATCGTAAGAGAGTATCTCCGAAAGACCAAACGCTATAACGCCCTATGTGTGGATATAGAGGGTTTGGTTACGGATTATTTGGGACTTACCGTAGTTTACGAAAACATTGCGGAAGATGATCCGAACAAGATAGCCTTTCTTTCCAACGGTAAGCGACCGCTATGGGTTTCCCGTAACGAGGAACGAATACAGGTCGTGTTTCCGAAAGGAACGGTTGTTATGGACAAGGTATTGCTCCACGAAAACGAAAGCAGCCGACGCAGATTTACACTCGGACACGAGGGCGCGCACAGCGTTATTGCAAAACAAAATCCTATGCAGGATGTCGGGTGCTTTCATAACGAATTTGATCCCGAGCGAGTGTATACAATAAAAGAGCAAAAGGAATTGATGTCTTTTTCCGAAACGCAAGCCGACAGGCTTTCGTCGGTTTTTCTTATGCCGCAATTTATTTTGCGAAAGGTTATGAGAAAGTACAAATGCGAGAATGGATTGCCCGTATACGGTTGGAATGTCTTTGCCCCGGAGGACAAGCTGAAGCTTCGCAAAATGGCTGACTGTATGGGCGTATCCTTTCAGGCTTTGGTTATACGGCTTAAAACATTGGGGCTTCTGATGCCCCGTGATCTGACCGTATACTTGGAGAACGACTTGCAGCTCGGAGGTGCGAAATGACCGGAGAGATTTTATATGACAGCAGATACGGTCAACTCACACCCGAGGTTGCCGAAAAGATACGGAAATCCCGTGAAGAAGTAAAAAAACTGAAAAGCAGGACACTGCGATGTCCCGTCTGCGGCTTTCGCCTTGAAGAAATATACGAGCTGACAAGCGGATATGTTCAGGTCAAGTGCCGCAAATGCAAATTGGAAGAACCGCTGAACCTTGCTTATTTCAGAAGAATAAAGAAAAGCATATTAGTTATAAACCCGTATATCATCGGGAAAATTAAAAGATAAGGAAACGGAGGTATAAAAGTGGACAGAACCTATCTTTGCATTGACTTAAAAAGCTTTTATGCCTCCGTTGAGTGCGTAACGCGCGGGCTTGATCCGTTGACGACCAATCTTGTGGTTGCAGATGTCGGCAGAACCGAGAAAACCATCTGCCTTGCGGTTACGCCGTCGCTGAAAGCCTACGGTATCCCCGGCAGAGCAAGACTGTTTGAGGTTATCCAAAAGGTTGAGCAAATCAATCGGCAGCGCAAATACAATGCGCCGCGTCATAAACTTGACTGCGAATCATATAACGCTGTTGAACTTGAAAGAAACCCGTCTTTAGCTCTCAGTTATATTGCTGCGCCGCCGAGAATGGCTTACTATATGGAATACAGCACTCGGATTTATAATATTTATCTCAAATACATTGCTCCCGAGGATATCCATGTGTATTCCATAGATGAGGTGTTCATTGACCTTACGCATTATCTGTCAACCTACAAATGCACCGCGAGAGAACTCGCGCAGACAATGATAAAAGATGTGCTTGCGAATACAGGTATTACCGCAACGTCAGGCATAGGCACAAATATGTACCTTGCCAAAATCGCAATGGATATCACCGCAAAGAAAATACCTGCCGATGAGAATGGCGTTCGTATTGCCGAGCTTGATGAGATGTCATACCGCAAAGAGCTTTGGACGCATAAGCCGCTGACAGACTTTTGGATGCTCGGCAGCGGTATTGCCAAAAAGCTTGAAGCAAACTATATGTATACTATGGGCGATGTTGCCCGCTGTTCGCATTATGACGAAGCAAAGCTGTTTAAGCTGTTCGGCGTAAATGCGGAATTGATTATCGACCGCGCTTGGGGGTGGGAGCCGACCACTATTACCGATATAAAGGCGTATAAGCCGTCCTCCAACAGTTTAAGCGTGGGACAGGTGCTCAAATGTCCGTATAATTACGAAAAGACAAAGCTGATTGTCCGTGAAATGATTGACCAACATGTGCTTGACCTTGTGGATAAGGGACTCGTAACAGATCAGATTGTGCTCGATATCGGGTATGACATAGAAAATCTGACCGATCCGAAAATCAGCGCAAAGTATCACGGAGATGTTACAACCGACCGCTATGGGCGTAAAGTACCGAAACACGCGCACGGCACGGCAAATTTAGAGAAAAAGACATCGTCATCGCACATCATAACAGAAGCGACAATGAATCTGTTTGACCGCATTATAAACAAGGATTTGCTTGTACGCCGTATTACGGTTGCTACCTGTAAGCTCGTCAGAGAAAGTGATGTAAAAAACGAAACTGTTGCCGAGCAGATATCGCTTTTCGATGATCCTGTTGAAAAGGAAAAGAGAGAGCAATCCGAAAGGCAGGCTCTCGAACAGGAAAAGCAAATGCAGAAAACGATTATCGGCATAAAGAAGCGATTCGGCAAGAACGCGATTCTGAAAGGTATGAACTTTCAGGAAGGTGCAACAGCCCGGGAACGCAACGAACAGGTCGGAGGTCATAAGGCGTGAGCGAAAAAGCAGAAGAACTGTATGCGGACATTATAAATCTTCCGCATCACGAACTGACAACAAGGCAGCGTATGCCGCGAATTAACCGTGCCGCCTCCTTTTCTCCGTTTGCCGCTCTGACCGGATATGACGATCAGGTAAAGGAAGCCGGACGGCTGACGGACGAGCGTATAGAGCTTGATGACGGCACGATAAGTACACTGAATGATAAGCTGAACTATGCCGTTTCACTGTCCGATGAACAGCCGGAAATATCCGTGACCTACTTCAAACTGGACAGTAAAAAGAACGGCGGAGAGTATGTGACACATACCGGAGTAATCAAGCGCGTTGACGAATATGAGCGCAAGCTGATATTCACTGATAAAACCGTAATTCCGATAGACGACATTTACGGGATCGACGGTGAAATATTTAACGGCTTATACTGAAAGCCGAAAACAACTGAATAACTGACTTTAATTCGTGCAAGCAGAGCCGGTCGAAAGACCGTGATTTCCAAGCGCCGTACAAGGTTGAGACTTAATAGTATGGAAAACCATATCTATTGGTCTTGATTTGTACGGCGCTTTTTTTGTGCGCAAAAATACTTGTACGGTAATTGGAGTCCTTTCTCGGCTTGTCCGGGAAAGGGATTTTTTTATGTTTTATGAGTGGCTTTGTTACATAGCCCGATATCCGTAATCTCCGAATTTTTGATTTAAAACCCAAATTCAAAAATTCAAGGAGATTACGAAAATGAAATATTCAAACGACTACGAAATAGTTGTCGAACATAGGTATTACGCTGTTTTTAGGGACGGCGAAGGCATAGAGCGAAAGATAGAGATTGAAAAGGAAGTGGCGGACGCATTGACAAAGGCACAGCGAGCCGAAAACAACCAAAGCAGATACGCCAGAAAATACACCGTATCACTTGATTCTCTGGATTATGAGGGTGAAGCCTTTGCCTCGTATGACGATTATCAGACGGATAAAGAGCCGCCGCTTGATGAGAAAGTGAAAACGGTTTTGAAACAGATGAAACCGAAACAGGCAAGGCTGCTGTACGAAATAGTTTTTATGGATAAAACGCAGGAGGAAATTGCCGCAAGAGAAAAGGTGTCGCAAGCGGCTGTTTCGCAGCGCTTTGCGGTCTGCAAAACGAATTTCAAAAAAACTTTTGAAAAACTTTTTCCGAAAACCTTATATTCGGCACCTTTTTAATCCTAATAGTGAGGGGACATAAAAAGGAACCTCAAAAAATGACAACTGAATACCCATTCATCAAGCACATTACTTGCGTAGATAGCCGCGACCGTAGGTGCGCCATAACTTCGTCGAAGCAAGCTTCGCAGTTATCGCTTCCGTGTAAACACGAAAGCTTGATAGCTTCGCTGCTTCTCCTCTCCCCCAAAAGTCATTGACTTTTCGGGGACCCCGTTTTGGGGGAACGAGCGATTAAACCTATACGGCAAAAGCCGAATTGCAATCGGTGTTGGCAATGACATACGCAAGGGACAATGATACTTCCGTAATTCGCGGTCGGTCCACAAAGAAGGGGCGAGGGTGAGACTCCCATGGAGCAGATAAGCAGTCTGCCGCTTGATGACTTCCCGTCATATTCGGGGTGTCGAGGACAAATAGAGTATGTAAAAGGTATCCGGACAAAAAGCAGATTGCATGGGACATAGCGGTCGCTTCCGAGATTGCCTTTTATACATATTCTAAATCCTCATGCCCGGCGGAAAAGAGCTTTAACGGTTATGGGTGTTCAAATTCAGAAGAACAAGGAGTAATTGAATTATGAGCAGAAGCGTCAAAGAAATTATTGAGTATTGCAGAGAAACAAAAGAAGAAATGAGCTTGTCAGACTTTAAGACCTGCATTAACGCGATATATTTCCACATCGGACAGGCAATGAAATATGAGGACGGCAGTCGGTTGTCAAACAACCATTTGAGAATCGCCGACAACATATGTGCGGCAACCTCGGATTGCTTTCTTGACGAAAACGACAACCTTGTGAATTGGTTCAAGTGCGAGGAATGTTCTTTTACCCACCCGGTTACGCGGAAAAAAACAATAATAAAGGTTCGCGACGATTATGAAGCTATTTACTGCTTACTTAGGTACTGTATGAAGCTGAAATTAAATGAGGTTATCGAGGATGCCTTTTTCGACTACCTTGCATTTATCCTCTGCGAACCCGGCTGTTCGTAATACACATTGCGCATCGGGAACATTGTTTCCCGCTACATAACAAAACATAGGAGGTCAAATATATGACACAGGAAAAAATCTATCGAGGCGATCTGTTTTTTGCAAATCTGAATCCCGTTAAAGGCTCCGAACAGGGCGGTAAAAGACCGGTCGTTATTTTGCAAAACGATGTCGGAAACAAATTCAGCCCTACGGTAATTGTAGCCGCCATTACAAGCCGTACACGGAAAAAGGCAAATATGCCGACCCATGTTCCGCTGGACAATGCGGCGCTTGAAAAGGACTCACAGGTTCTTTTGGAGCAAATACGAACTCTGGATAAAACGCGGCTGATTAAAAAGGTTGGGAAGCTGACGCAGGATGAAATGAGAGCAATCGAGAACAGTCTTGAGATAAGTCTTTCGTTGGTAAAGGATGTGTAAGCAATGAATATTTCGGATTTAATTATTGATGAGGAATTTGAAAGCGTTATTCCGCCGCTTACCGACGAAGAATTTGAACTTCTGAAAGAGAGCGTTTTAAACGACGGCGAGGTTTACCATCCGCTTGTGGTTTGGAACAACATTATTGTTGACGGTCACCACCGATACAAGATTCTAAAGGAACATCCCGAAATTAAGCATCGGATCAACAAGCGAGAGTTTGAAAACAGATACGAAGCAATATCTTGGATTTGCCTGAATCAGCTTGGGCGAAGAAATCTTAACGATGCACAAAAGAAGATGCTGATAGGCAGAAGATATAAAACTGAGAAAATGGCTCGAGGAGCATCTGACGGTTTTCGTGGCAATCAACACAAAAAGTCGGTAAAGGGACAAAATGTCCCTTTACCGGATGATGTGCATATCACATCAAGTAGAATTGCTACCGAAATGGGCACAAATGAAAAAACCGTCAGACGCGCCGAGAAATTTGTTGACGGTGTTGACGCTGCCGAAGAAGTATTGCCGGGTGTCACAAAGGACATTACCTCCGGGAAAATCAAGCCGAAGCAAGCGGATGTTGTAGCTATTGCCAAAGCTCATGCCGAGGAACGCAGACAGCTTGCGGAAAATCTTTACAAGAAACCGACTCCCGAAGAAAAAGCCCGAAATAAGAATAAACGGGATTTGATGAAAGCAATACGGATGTGCGATGCAACTCATATTCCCTCAGACACAAACAAAATCACGCCGCAGGATATGCTGATGACCTTTGAGAGTGAAATAGAAAAGGTCATCAGTTCTATGGACTTTTGTCTCGATTATTTTCCCGAACTCTTGACCTTGCCGGAATATGTTGTACAGGTCAAAGAAATTATACAACCGCTGAAGGACTATATTAAAAATTTGGAGGAAAACAGATATGCAGCCACTTTATAAACTCATGGAAATCAACAGCGAACGCCTTGTGATCGACAGAAATGTCTATCAAAGAAAACAGCACAACGATAAAATAACGCAGATTGTTGCTTCCTGGGATGAACGAATCGCCAATGAGCCGAAGGTAAGCCTGCGCGACGGCGTTTACCATGTATTTGACGGTCAGCACACCATTCTTGCCCGCGAAGCAATGAACGACAACAATCCGGTAAAAATTCTCTGTAAGGTGTATTACGGCCTTTCGGAAAAGGAGGAAGCATTGCTCTTTGCCAAGCAAACCGGGATTTCGTCAAAGCCAAGCGCAGGTGAACGACTACGAGCCAACCTGTACGGCGAGGATGAGGAAGCAAAAGCGTTTTGCCGCGCAACAGAAGAAGCCGGACTTTCGGTTGATGTGAAAGGAACGCGGCACAAAAAGCATATCGCCTGCGTCAGCACAGCCTTGAACGCTTACAGGGTGCTCGGAAAAAAGCTTTATACAGAAGCTTTGAGCATTATCAATGAAGCGTGGAACGGCAAGCCGGATTCTTTGCGTTTTGAAATCGTAAAGGCAATCACCGAGTTTGTACAGTTTTATAACGGTAAGTATGACAGGCCTGTACTTATTGCAGCTTTGAAAAGCAAAAAGCCGATTTCCATTCGTAACAAAATTATCACCGACTGCGAGCATCCGCAAAACATCAGGTTCGCTCATCAGATTATGCTTGCATACAACGCAAAATCGGATAAGGCGCTGCCGGAGCTGAATCACAAGGATAAACAGTGAGGACTGTGCCGATGTGTGAATGTAAAGACAATGCTCCGAACAAAGAAGCAATTTATATAAGCGCCTACACGATTATTAAAAAAATGCTGTCGGACGGAGTTATTAACGAAAGGGTTTTTATGAGGCTCAACGAGAAAATAGCAAGCAGGCAGAATTGCCCGTCATTTTCTCATTAACCTAAAATGCCGGAAACACCGGCATTCTACATAATCGCACATTTCACAAATATCGGATTATGCCGTACAATTTTGAAAAGAAACATCAGGGAGTGAAACAAATGCAGGAAGCAATTAAAAAGGATGTAAAGATAATTCGTCCGACAAAGGGGTTGTGCGGTGATAAAAAGCTTCGTGTAGCGGCATATTGCCGCGTCAGCACAAGCTCGGTGGATCAGGAAAATTCATTTATTGCTCAGGTCAAGTATTATAACGATTTTCTGAACCGTTCGGAAAATATGGAGCTTGTGGATATCTATGCCGACGAAGGAATAACCGGAACGAGCACAAACAAGCGTGACGATTTCAACCGTATGATAAAGGACAGCAGCCTCGGGAAGATTGACCGTATTTTTGTAAAGAGCGTTTCCCGATTCGCAAGAAATTCCTTGGAGTGCATTGAAAACATCCGATTGCTGAAATCCTACGGTACTACCGTTCTGTTTGAGAATGACGCTATAGATACCGAAACTATGAACTCGGAAATGATTTTATACATTAAAAGTGCCTTTGCACAAAGCGAATCACTGTCGGGTTCGAAAAGAGTGTCTACGGCTATTCGTATGAAAATGGAAAACGGAGAGTTTTATAATTATACGGCTCCGTTTGGATATAAGGCAGAGAATAAAACCTTAATTCCCATACCGGAGGAAGCGGAAATCGTCATCAGAATTTTCCGAGAGTATATAGGCGGCAAAGGAATCGGTAAAATTGTAGCCGACTTGAATAAAGATTCCGTGCCGGGAAAGCCTTGGGTCAAGGAAAGGGTCAGATATATACTAACAAACGAAAAGTATTGCGGAGACAGCCTGTACCAAAAGTATTATACTCCTCCCGTTCTCCCCTTGAGAAATATTCCGAACAGAGGCGAAGTTCCGAAATATTATGTTGAGGGAACTCACGCCGCGATTATTGACAAGGAAACATTTCATACCGTCAAGCAAATGTTTGACAGGAATATGCTGATTTACGGTAAGCGACAAAAGCGGGAGATCGAAAATTTTGTAGGCAGGCTCATATGCGGGGATTGCGGTCGTGTATACAAAAAGAGAATTGTCGGCAGTGAACCGACTTGGATCTGTTCAAAAAACGGTGTTGCCGGGCAAAGGTGCAAAACACACCCGCTATCGGAAGGAGCGCTCAAAAAGAGCTTTGTTTTTATGTATAACCGATTGCAGCAGCACAGAGAGCTTATCATTAAAGACGCTTATCAAAAGCTTTTGGAACTGAGAAAAGCATTTTTTAACAGCAGCTCTGCCGTGCTTGACATTGATACGGAGCTTGCGGAACTTGCCGAGCAAAACGCTATGTATGTACGCTTTCACTCGCAAAAGATTATTGACGAGATCACCTTCATTGAACAGACCGGGGAAATCAAGCAACGCATAAACGAGCTGAGAAGCCGCCGTATAAAGCTTATGAACGATAACGAGGAGGAGCGGTGTATTGAGCTGCTGCGTGAAGCAATACAGGAGCTTGAAGAATTA
Source organism: uncultured Eubacteriales bacterium (assembly GCA_934486705.1). Classification (GTDB taxonomy): domain Bacteria; phylum Bacillota; class Clostridia; order Oscillospirales; family Acutalibacteraceae; genus UBA737. The sequence goes on along the minus strand of CAKSQS010000003.1, from coordinate 43,439 downwards.
CCGCAGTCAATTCTTCTTTTCGATTTCAATATTTTTGACAAGCTGGTAAATAAGGTGGCTGTAATGCCGGACAGCCTTGTGTTTGAGCTTCGGTGCGGTATAAAACTGAGGGAGGAAATTATATGGAACTGAGAACGCTTCTTTACGGATATAATAAACATCAATTTCGGTTTTTAATTAACGAAACGGAAAGTGCGGTTGTAAGAGGTATTTTTGATGAGTACATAAGCGGCGGAACATTACAGAAAATCGCCGACCGCTTAACTGCCGAAAACACCGTATATTACAAAGATAAAACAGTTTGGAATAAGCATATGGTGCGACGCATCCTTGAAAATCCGCACTATACGGGAGATGATGAGTACCCCGCTATCGTAGATAAAGCGGTATTTGAAAGGGCTAACGAGATACGGCTGAAAAAATGCGGCACAAGGGAAATCGATTCCGAACGGGAAAAGTATTTTAAATACCATACCGTTTGCGGGCAGTGCGGCGGGCGCTTCACCCGCAGACGAAATTGGAGCAGTACCCGTGAAAAATGGTTTTGCACCTGCGGTTGTAAGTCCGATACTTATATAGACGATACCGTATTTTACGGTCAAATACGCTCTGTTCTCAGCAGAGTAATTGAAAATCCTGATGTACTGATCGTTCCGTCCAAAGCTGAGAATACCTACGCTCTGTCATTAGAGGTTTTACGGGCAGAAAAGGAAACCGACCGAATGGCAGAACGAAAAAGCAGCGATTTTATGCCGATTAAAAAGGCCATATATTCAAATATATCGGATAAATTTGACTGCTGCACATTAGATACAGCTAAAGCTTTTAATACCGTGCTTGCCTATTATTTCGGTAAAATGCAAATAACCGAAGAAATCAATCTTCAGGTACTTCGCGACACGGTAGATAAAATCATAGTAAGTAAGGACGGCACCGTAACCGTAAGGTTCATAAACGGTGCGGAAATTTCAAAGGATAAGGAGAATAGCAATGGAAACGGCTGTGACAGCACCGAGACAGAAAATAATAACTAAAATAGAAGCAAATCCGGCGCTTGCTTCACGGAAAAATTCAAACCGTCCGCTGAATGTTGCGGCTTATTGCCGCGTTTCTACCGACGCAGAGGATCAAATTAACAGCTACCGCGCTCAGGTCTCGTATTATACGGAGCATATCAATCAAAATCCGAAATGGCGTTTTGTAAATGTGTATGCCGATGAAGGCATCACAGGTACTATGGTCAAAAAGAGAGACGGTTTTCTTAAAATGATACGGGACTGCGAAAAAGGTAAAATCGATATGATTCTCACAAAATCGATTTCCCGTTTTGCCCGTAATATTGTGGACAGCATCAGCTATGTCCGAAAGCTGAAAGCAATGGAAATCGGCATATATTTTGAGGAACAGAATATTGATTCTCTCAAGGAAGACAGCGAAACCTATATCGGCATTTACAGTGTTATGGCACAATCCGAAAGTGAAAATATAAGTGCCAACATCTCTTGGGGAATACGAAAGCGTATGCAAAACGGTACTTACGCCTGTCGATTTAATATGCTGGGCTACCGCAAGGAAAAAGGCGAGACAGAGCCGCGCATTATTCCGGAGGAAGCCGAGGTTGTAAGAAATATTTTCAAAATGTATGATGAGGGACACAGCCTCGATCAGATCAAGGCATATCTTGAAAGCAAAAGTATAAAAACCCCGACCGGAAAACCGGTTTGGAGTAAAGAGAACATTCGGAAAATGCTGACCAACGAAAAATATGTCGGCGATGTGATTTATCAAAAAACCTACCGTACCGACTGCATCAGCAAACACACAAAAATCAACCGCGGCGAACGCACAAAATATCTTGTAAGCAATAATCACCCCGCAATCGTTGACCGCGACCTGTTTAATGCAGTACAAGCAGAATTGGTGCGGCGCAGCAGCAAACGCAAAACATCCGACAAAACGCTTACCTCTCTCGGTAAATATAGCGGGAAGTATGCGCTTTCCGAACTGTTGATATGCGCCGAGTGCGGCAGTCCGTATAAGAGAAAAACTTGGACGCAGGGTGATGAAAAGCGGATATATTGGCGTTGCCTCAGCAGAATCGAGCACGGTAAAAAGTATTGCCCGTATTCAAAGGGGCTGGAGGAAAATAAACTTCATAGCGCAATATGCCACGCTCTTAAAGCAGCAATGAATGAAAATGCGAAAGCGCTTGCTTTGATTAAAGCCAATCTTGCTTATGCAGTTACCGGAGATGAAACCAACCTTGATTTGGGAGCCATTGAAAAGCACATTAAAGAAGCAACCAAGGAAATGGAAAACTATATGGCAAGCTATCGCAATACAGGCGGTGACAAAACAAGGTATCTTGAATGTATCCAAAAGGTTGCCGATGAAATCAAGTCCCTTCGTGCTCAGGAGGCAACCGCCAAAGCAAAGCTTGAAAAAAGCACAGAGGTTAATTCCGAGATTAAGCGGCTTTGCGATTGGCTTGACAGCCACGATACAACCTTTTCGGAATACGACGATATGGTGATTCGCAGGGTGGTGGAATGCATTAAAGTTTTTAAGGACGGAACAATAAAGGTGATAACGAAATTCGGAACCGAAGCCACAGAAACCGTATAAATGAAAGCCGGCAGTTTGACTGTCGGCTTTTTACACAGGCAAATGATTTTCTTGAATTTTCGGTTGAATTGATGTATAATAACAAACAAGAAAGCAACTGCGATTAAGCAATGGAAATTGTGCTATTCCGTCAATGCAAATTGATATGAGGATATATACGGTTGCAGAGACCAAAACACCGTATTTTAAGCGGGATTATTCATTGTGCGATTTCGTCGTACAGGCACATAACGATAAGGTTGCATTGCAAAAATGCGACCTTATTTTTTGCTCAACCAAACCGAATGGATTCGAACAAGGCGTAAAAAAACAGTCCGGCGGACTGTTTTTTAGCCGCGGCAACGAGCGCAGCGAGGCGATAGGCACGGCAGTGCCGAGACAAAATCCCTTCGGGCGGGCCATAACGCGCAGATACGAACCCTGTATACGGTTAAAAACGTATTTGCATTTATAATAACAATCCCACTTGAGTCTTAACAGATTCAAGCGGGATTGTTATTTTTTAATTTTCCTATAAATATACGTTTACAAACAATGCTTGTTTTTCTTTCTTTATAATGGTATCAAAACAATAAGCGGAGTGAAAGGAGGAAATATTACACAGTTTTGATATACATTAAATAACGGAGGAAAAATTATGATAAAAATAGATGTTTTTGAGGACGGGCATATTGTACCTTACAATCATACCATTGCCGACAGCGTGTTATTTGAAAAAATGAGCTTTATTTTTCCCGAAAGCTGGAGCGGATATACCAAAACGGCGGTATTCAGAAACGGCGAAACAACGGTAAGCGTTGTTCTTGACAAAAGCAGCAAATTATGCACCGGTGAAAACGAGTGTTATGTGCCATATGAGGTAATAAAAGCGCCGCAATTCACGGTATCGATATTCGGCGTTTTGGGCGATAGCAGAGCAACAACTTCGCAGGCGACGATAAGAGTGACAGAAAGCGGTTACGGCACAGGTGACGCACCATCAGAACCTACACCTACTGAATATGAACAGCTTGTCAGCATTGCAAATGCAACAAAACAGGTAGCTCAATCGGTCAGAACAGACGCAGACAACGGCGTGTTTAAAGGCGATAAGGGCGACAAAGGTGACAAGGGAGATAAAGGCGAACCGTTTGTTTACTCCGATTTTACCGATGAACAGTTAGCACTGCTGAAAGGTGAAAAAGGCGACACCGGGGATACCGGTCCTCGCGGCTTGCAGGGTGAAAAAGGTAATACAGGCGAGCAAGGCGTTCAGGGTGTTAAAGGTGAAAAAGGCGATAAGGGTGAAAAAGGAGATAAGGGCGACGCATTTACCTATGCGGATTTCACGGAAGAACAGTTGTCAGACTTAAAGGGGGAAAAAGGCGATACAGGGGAAGTGAGTATACAGTATATTAATAATAATTGCTTACTCGCAATTAAAAACAAATTAGAAGGCAACCCTATTAGTGCAAACGATGTAAGCCCGATTGAACACGATTTAAAAGCCCACATCAGAAGCAAAAATCTATTTGACAAGGCAAATCCCAATATTATAATCGGCTATTTTTTATCTGAAGGAGAAGCATTAAGTCCTGCTCCGTCAACAAAATCCGTTTATATACCATGTGAGCCGAATACGGTTTATACAGTTTCTAAAATTGCAAGTTCAAGATTCTCTCTCGGTTTTTCTTCACAGATACCTGCCTCCGGAGTTATAATCAATAATGTAAAGCTCGCTACAAACAGAGGAACAGTTTTGACTGGTGAATCCACTGATGATGCAAGCTACTTGGTTGTTTGGTTTTATCACTCAGGCTACGATACGGATATAAGTGAAACCGAAATTTTAGATAGCTTGCAAATAGAAATCGGAACCAACGCCACAGACTATTCCGAGTATGTGGGAGACCTAAATGAAATTCCGATAATTCAAACCGATGGAGTTGCTGTCAAAACAGTAATGCCGAACGCTACAGGAACAGTGAGCGGATTAAAAAGTCTTTCCCCATACTTTTCTATATCCGCTCAAGCAAGCGGAGTAATAATTGACTGTGAATACAATGTTGACATCAAAAAGTATATAGATAAAAGAATAGGTGAATTAACAACACAATAAATTGATCCTGCGAATTTTCGCAGAACCACAAATCCCAAGAAAAAAGCACGGAAAACTGCCAAACGGCGGCTTTCCGTGCTTTTTTGACGGCTTATTTCGACGGTTAAAAAAGCGTTAATCGGTTAATGCTTTCTCGTTTATATTCCACCGACGGATGGGTGTAAATTCCGAGTGTGGTATTTACCGAGCTATGCCCTAAAATTTCCGAAAGAGCTTTCGGTTCAAAATCATTCTCAATGCACCGCGTGGTAAATGTGTGCCTTAGCGCGTGGAAATTTATATCCGGCACGCCGCTTTCTTTAAGGCATTTTTTAAATGTATATGTAAATGCTCTGGGTTCTGTAAACCTTTCGTTCCCTGTTAGCAGAAACGCATTATCTGTTTTGGGTTTAATATACTTAATTTCTTTATCAAAAAGCCCGGCAGCGGTATAGTACGTTTCGCCGAGGGAGTTTTCGGCTCGGTTATTATAATTTTTGTTTTTTTATCGGATTCGCCGTTAATATCGGGAATACGCTGCAATGTTGCCGCTATTTTGATAATACCGTTTATAAGGTCAATATTTTCCCATTTAAGCGCGCATAATTCGCCTATTCTCACGACGCTGTAAAGCGTTAAAATTATTCCGATTTTGCACGGGTCGTTGCTTTCAAACAGATATCTTTCAAGCCTTTTTCGTTCGTTCTCGTTTAGTATATGTATTTCGCTGTGCTCCTGTTTCGGCATAAATTGTTTAAATGAGAAATTAAGGTTTACCCCAGAATATGAAAAAACACTTTCCAAAACCGAAAGTGTAATTTTAACCGTCTGTGGCGAATAGCCTTTCGCAGTCAGATTTTTTGCAAAAGCTTCAATAATATATTTATCTGTCTTTTTTGCCGATATTTTATTAAAATACGGCTTTATATATTTTTCTGTTATGCTTTTATATTTAACAAGGCTCGATTCCTTTATGCTCTGCTCTTTATAAGCAAGCCAGCTATCGCAAAGAACAGCCACCTTGGTCTTATCGCTTTTATTTTCCGAATTGACCTTTGCCCGAATCAGCTTTTCCTTAACCTCTTTGTAGGTCTTGCCGTAAATATATCCGTATTTTAAATCGGATTTTCTGTATCGCCCCTCCCATCTGCCGTCCTTTCGTTTATAAATATTTTCCCCGCGTTTTGACATATTTACACTTCCTTAAATTTAATAAGTATATTATAAAAAATCCGACGGGGTTTTTGACGGCTGAAAATTATTTATATATAAAAAAAGACCCGATCTATCGTCGAGTTTTGCAAATATATTACATAATCGTGGTATATAATTGACAATTTCGCTTTAATGTGCTAAAATAATAAGCATAAATTTATTTCTTGAAATTGGCGGTTTCGAGAATTAAGAAAGGGCGGCGTTTTAAATGGCTGATAACAGCGGTATTAAGCTTTTTGAGCATAATGAAACTGCATACATTTCAGCCGTCCGTATGCTTAAAGAAACAGGCAAAGCCACCGTAATCCACCCGACAGGCACGGGTAAATCCTTTATAGCCTTTAAGCTGTGCTGTGATAATGCCGATAAAAAAATATGCTGGCTCTCCCCCGGTGAATATATCTTTAAAACGCAGTGTGAAAACCTTGCGGCAGCAGGCTCTGCCGTACCGAATAACATTGCTTTTTTTACTTATGCAAAGCTTATGCTTATGACCGATGCAGAGCTTGAAGAAATAAAACCCGATTACATAATTTTAGATGAATTTCACCGCTGCGGCGCAGAAATGTGGGGACAGGGCGTTAAGCGCCTTTTGAATATGTATTCCGATACCCCTGTTTTGGGGCTGACGGCGACCAATATACGTTATCTCGATAACAGGCGGGATATGGCAGACGAACTGTTTAACGGAAACATAGCTTCGGAAATGACGCTCGGAGAAGCAATCGTCAGAGGAATTTTAAATCCGCCGAAATATGTGCTGTCCGTTTTCGGCTACGGCAATGAATTTAAAAAATATGAGCAAAAGGTAAAAAATACAAGGTCAAATGCTGTAAGGGCGGAGGGTGAAAAATACCTTGACGCTTTAAAAAGGGCGCTTGATAAGGCAGACGGACTTGACAAAGTGTTTGCAAAGCATATGCCGAAAAGGGACGGCAAATACATAGTTTTCTGCGCGAGCTTTGACCATATGAACGAAATGGCGGACAAGGCAAAAGAATGGTTTGCTAAGGTAGATACCGAGCCGCATATATACAAGGCATATTCAAACGACCCTGCTACAAGCAAGGCTTTTTCTGCTTTTAAGGCGGATGTAAGCAAACACTTAAAGCTCTTGTATTCAATAGATATGCTCAATGAAGGCATACACGTTGACGATATTGACGGGGTTATACTTCTCCGCCCCACCGTTTCTCCGATTATTTACAAGCAGCAGATCGGGCGCGCGCTGTCGGCGGGCAAAAAAAGCAATCCCGTTATTTTCGATATTGTGCTTAATATAGAAAATCTTTACAGCATAGGCGCTGTTGAAGAAGAAATGCAGATTGCCACAGCATATTATCGCGCTCACGGCGAAGACGAAAATATTATAAATGAGCATTTTGAGATTTTTGACGAGGTGCGCGATTGCCGCGAGATTTTCAGCAAGCTTAATACGGCGCTTACAGCCTCGTGGGACTTAATGTATGGGCTGGCGCGGCAGTATTTTGAATTAAACGGAAATCTTGAGGTTATAAAAAGATATGTAACGCCCGACGGATACGCATTAGGCTCTTGGATAAATACACAGCGATTGGTGCGTGCAGGCAAGGTCGGCGGAAGGCTTACGGATACGCAGGTGGCGCAGCTTGATGAAATCGGTATGCGTTGGGAAGGAATAAGAGATTTAAGCTGGGAAAAATACTATGCCGCAGCAAAGCGATTTTATGAAGAACACGGCAATTTGCTTGTCAATATCGGCGATAACAATTATAACGGCGTCAGCTTGGGGCGATGGATAGCACAGCTTAGAAACTATAAAAAAAGCGGAATAAATTCGTCTTATTTAACCCCCGAAAAAACCGAAATGTTGAATAGCATCGGTATGGTATGGGACGTGCCCGATTACCTTTGGGAAAAGAATTATCAGGCGGCGCTGGAGTATTATCGACAAGACGGAAATCTTCATGTGCCGACATACTACATATCGGCGGACGGTATACGTCTCGGCGCATGGATTGCAAAGCTTAAAAGAATTTATAAGGGCAATCGGTCAGGCTCGGCGGAATTGACTGACGTGCAGATTGCCCGTCTTAACGAAATAGGTATGTGCTGGAGCTCAAAGCACGATAATATCTGGGAAAAATCATATGCGGCAGTGTGAGATTATAAAAAGAAATACGGTAATTTGAATATCCCGGTAGCATATGCCACGGCTGACGGTTGCAAAATCGGTTGCCGGATACGTCACCAAAAAGAAAAGTACGATACATTAAGCCCTGCACGAAAAAAGAAGCTTGATGATATAGGATTGTTTAAGATGAAAAGCGCAGTGACAAGGCAAAATTACGCCGATGAAAATTTATTGTTCAGCGAACGTATTTAATGCATATTCAGTAAATTTATATTGAAAAGAGAATTTTTATGGAAGCTTTTAAAAATAAGGTTTGGCTGTCTTCGCCCACAATGCACGGCGAAGAGCTTAAGTATATGACCGAGGCTTATGAGACAAACTGGATGTCTACGGTGGGCGAAAATATTAACGAGGTTGAGCGCATTGCCGCCGAGAAAATAGGCTGCAAATATGCGGTGGCTTTGTCCGCAGGTACGGCGGCGCTGCACCTTTGTATGAAGCTTGCGGGAATAAAGCCCGGAGATAAGGTCTTTTGCACCGATATGACCTTTGACGCTACGGTAAACCCCATAGTGTATGAAGGCGGCGTGCCCGTGTTTATTGATACCGAGTACGACACCTGGAATATGGACCCCGTAGCCTTGGAAAAAGCGTTTGAAATATACCCCGAGGTAAAGGTTGTTGTGGTTGCTAACCTTTACGGCACACCGGGCAAAATGGATGAAATAGCCGAGATATGCCAAAAGCACAACGCCGTAATGATAGAGGACGCGGCGGAGTCCTTCGGCGCTGCATATAAGGGCAGGCAAACCGGCACATTCGGTACATACAACGCAATAAGCTTTAACGGCAACAAGATAATAACAGGCTCTTCGGGCGGTATGCTGCTTACAGACAGTAAGGAAGCCGCAGAAAAGGCAAGAAAATGGTCTACCCAGTCAAGGGAAAACGCACCTTGGTATCAGCACGAGGAATTGGGCTACAACTACCGTATGAGCAACGTTATAGCCGGTGTTGTAAGGGGTCAATTGCCCTATCTTGAAGAGCATATAAGGCTTAAAAAGGAAATCTACCAAAGATACAAAGAGGGCTTAAAGGGTCTGCCTGTTTCTATGAACCCGTATGATGAAAAGAACAGCGAGCCCAACTTCTGGCTTTCCTGCCTGATAATTGATAAGGACGCTATGTGCAAGCAGGTAAGGAGCGATAACGATGCCTGTTACATAACGGAACCGGGTAAATCCTGCCCGACCGAAATACTTGAAACACTGGCGAAATACAACGCCGAGGGCAGACCTATATGGAAGCCTATGCACATGCAGCCGATATACCGCATGAACGGCTTTGTGACAAGAGAGGGCAACGGCAGAGCCAAAACCAACGCTTACATAGCAGGCGGCGGAGTTGACGCGGGTATGGATATATTTGATAGAGGACTTTGCCTGCCGAGCGATATTAAAATGACCGCCGAAGAACAGGCAAAGGTAATTGAGATAATCAAGTCTTGCTTTAAATTATGAAATATAGGGGTTTATAAATGTACATAAAATTTTTAAAAAGATTTATAGATATAGTCCTTTCTGCTTTGGCTTTAATTGTTCTCTCTCCGGTTTTTTTGGTCGTTTCTGTTTTAATATATTTCAAATTAGGCGCTCCTGTAATTTTTAAGCAGGAAAGACCCGGGTACAAGGGAAAAATATTCAGTATGTATAAATTTAAAACCATGCTTGACCCTCAAACCCGAGACGGCAAAAGGCTTAGCGACAAAGAAAGACTGGAATGTATTGAAAAGGGAGTGGACATTCTCACAGATGAAGAACGTTTGACAAAGCTCGGAAGAATCCTTCGGGCTGCAAGCATTGACGAACTCCCGGAGTTATGGAATATATTAACCGGCGATATGAGTTTTATCGGTCCCAGACCGCTGGCAACAATCTACCTGCCGTTTTACACAGAGGAAGAAATGAGAAGACACGATGTTAAGCCCGGTTTAACCGGTCTGGCACAGGTTAACGGAAGAAACTCGGCAACATGGGAAAAAAGATTCGAATACGATATTTATTATGTTGATAACTGTTCATTCCTGCTTGATGTAAAAATACTTTTTAAAACGATAGGAGTTGTACTGAAACGGGACGGAGTCTGTCAAGGCGAGGAAAGACCGGAAGCGTTTAACCTTGTAAGACAAAAACAGTTAGAAGAAAACGCTTTAAATGTTAAATAATTTTAAAAAGGGAGAAAACAAAATGAAAAAAGTAATAATATTCGGAGCCACCGGGAATGTAGGTTCTTATGTTACAAAGTATGCCTCTGAGTTTTTACCTGAAAAGGGATATGAGGTTATTGCGTCAGGAAGAAGAGAAACCGATGTTTTTGAGCAATTCGGTGTTAAATACATTCCCGTAGATATAACAAAAAAAGAAGATTTTGAAAAACTTCCGCAGGATGATGTCTATGCGGTGATTTTACTTGCAGCCACTATACCGTCTTATATGAAAGAATACAGCGGAGAAAAGTATTTAAACACAAATATTATGGGCACTTATAATGTTTTGGAGTATTGCAGAAAAGTAAATGCCGATAGAATTTTGTTCAGTCAGACAGTATTTGATATAAGTCTATATTCAAGTGATGACAGCAAGCGTGTGCTCGACCCTCATTTACCGCCTTATTTTGATTACAGCGGCGATCACGCCATGTATGTTATCTCGAAAAACACGGCTATAGAAATGCTCAAGCATTACTTAAAAGAATACGGCCTTAAATACTTTGTGTTCCGTTTCCCAACCATATATGAATACAGCACTTTCCAGTATTATTTTCCGAATGGTATAAAAACAATGCGGCCTCTGTATAAGCAAATTAACAGAGCCAAGAACGGTGAGCCGTTAGAACTTTGGGGCGATCCGAATTATGCCAAAGATATGGTGCATGTTTACGATTGTGCTCAAATGCTTTGCAAGGCTGTATTATTTAACGGCAAAGATTGTGAAATTTACAATGTTGGTACAGGTATTCCTGTATCACTCAAGGAACAGTGTCAGGCAATAATTGATGTTTTTTCGCCTAAAGAAAAGCCTTCTGTTATTGAGTATCATCCCGGGAAAAGCGGCGGCGGTTTCCTTATGGATATTACAAATGCCAAGGAAGATTTGGGATATGAGCCGGTGATGGATGTACACAAATTATTTGAAGATTATAAATATGAGGCAACCTTAAATCGTTTTAAGAGTTTAAGGGGAGAGTAATGCGGGAAATAGGAAGTGAATTTTGGAGCGTTCCCGTATCTTCCCGAAATAACGGATTTTTCCCGTCTTCAACCGAATGGTTTGTTTCGGGGAGAAATGCACTTAAAGCAATAATAAAAGAGTTGAAAAATTGTCGCTCGGTCGAATTGCCCGCATGGTGTTGCGACAGCATGATTGAGCCGTTTGTATCTGAAGGCTTTAGTGTGCATTTTTATTCTGTGATGTTTCAAGATGGGTTTAAGCAAAAGCCGAATTTTAATTGTGATATTTTGTTTGTTATGGATTATTTCGGATTTGAGACCTCTGAAAAGGATCTTAAAAATTATAACGGGATAGTTATTCGCGATCTGACGCATTCGGTTTTTACAAGAAAATACTCGGACGCCGATTATTATTTCGGGAGTCTGAGAAAATGGGCAGGATTTTGGACCGGGGGCTTTGCATACGGTTTTAAGAAGACGGTAGTATTCGACAATAATGATATGGGCTTTGCTTTGCTGAGAAAGCAAGCGATGGAAGATAAGGAGATTTATATAGAAAGCAAGGAATCAGACCTTAAGCCCGAAAAAAAATTCCTTTCAGTTTTTAATGCTGCCGAAAACCTTCTTGATCGGTTGCCGATATCACAGTCAAACCGCAGAGACATAAACATCGCAAATAAATTGGATATCGGAAGTATTAAATTTCAGCGAAGAAAAAATGCGGAAATATTAATACAAGAGCTGAATGATATTTGCATTTTTAAGAGTTTAAGAGAAAATGACTGTCCGTTATTTGTTCCGATAATTATCAGGCAGGACAAACGCGATAAATTAAAGAGCTTTTTAATAAAGGAAAGTATTTTTTGCCCGGTTCATTGGCCGCTGACTTCATACCATAATTTTACCGAAACTGCCTGCAATATTTATAATCGCGAATTGAGTTTGGTATGTGATCAGCGATACGGTGCAAAGGATATGTACAGAATAGTTGAAACCGTTAAAAGATTTTGTAAGGAAGAAAAAATATGTTGAAAGTTTATACCGCGGATCAAGCTTCCGAATGGGATTCAATAGTGTCCTCGTTTGAAAAATATGATACATATTGGCTAAGCGGATATGTTAAGGCATTTGAATTGCACGGCGACGGAAAAGCATTGTTGTTTTACTATGCTTCCGAAAATGCAAGAGGAATAAATGTTGTAATGAAAAGGGATATTTCCGAATGCAATTATTTCAAGGGAAAAATACCGGAGAATCTTTTATTTGATTTTTCGTCTCCTTACGGTTACGGCGGTTGGCTAATCGAAGGAGATACGGAAAATCCGGGTTTGTTTGCCGAGTACGAGGAATGGTGTCGAAACAATAATATAATCAGCGAATTTGTCAGATTTCATCCTGTTATAAAAAACAGCATAGTCTGTGAAAAAAGCTATGTTGTATCACAACTCGGGAAAACCGTTACGCTTGATTTATCTTCACCTGAAACTATTTGGGATAATTTCACCAGCAAAAACAGAAATATGATTCGAAAAGCTCAAAAAAACGGTGTAAGAATTTATAACGGCAGATATCCGGAATTATTTAAAAGCTTTAAAGATATCTATGATAAAACGATGGATAAGGATAACGCTGATTCATACTATTACTTTTCCGATGAGTTTTACAAAAGTATAGAAAACGATCTCCCGTTTAACGCGCAGGTCTTTTTTGCCGAATATGAACAAAAGATTATTGCTTCCGCGATTATGCTCGGAGCAAACGGATTTATGAATTATCACCTTTCCGGCTCATTGAGAGAATATTCAAATCTTGCCCCTACAAATTTATTGCTATATCATGCCGCTCTTTGGGGGAATGCAAACAAATACGGTACTTTATATTTGGGCGGCGGAGTAGGCAGCGGAGAAGATTCGTTGTTTAAATTTAAAAAGTCGTTTTACAGAAAGGACGATCTAAACAGTTTTTATATAGGTAAAAAAATTTTTAACAAGGGAAAATATGAAGAATTGAAAAAAATGAGAGTACAAATCAATGATGAAAACTTTTTCCCGAATTACAGAGCCAGCGGTGTTTGATTTTAAATCAGTAAAATTCATTTGAAAGAGAGAATACATGAATATCTTAATTTTAGCTAACAAGGATACCGGATTGTATCAATTCAGAAAAGAATTGCTCACAAGGCTTATCGAGGAAAAAAATGATGTATACTGTTCGTTCCCGTTTTCGGATAGAACCGATCAAATAACGGAATTGGGCTGTGAATGTATTGATACAAAAATTTCAAGACACGGTACCAATCCGTTTGAGGACTTTAAACTCTTTTTAAATTATATAAAACTCCTGAAAAAAATAAAGCCGAACGTTGTTTTAACATACACGATAAAGCCTAATGTGTACGGCGGATTAGCATGCTCATTGAAAAAAATTCCATATATTGCAAATATAACCGGTCTCGGCGGTGCGGTTGAAAGCGGCGGACTTATGCAGAAGCTGACACTTTTTCTGTATAAAATCGGGCTGAAAAAGGCTGAAAAGGTTTTTTTCCAAAACAGCACCAATAAAGATTTTATGCTGAAAAACAAAATTATAAAGAACAATTATGACGTTCTTCCGGGTTCAGGCGTCAATCTTTTGCAGCACGGCTTTGAAAAATATCCGAATAACGACGAAAAAATCATTTTGCTTATCATAGGCAGAATAATGAGAGACAAAGGTACGGATGAAATACTTGAAGCCGCTGAAATTATGAAGCCTTTGCATCCGAATGTCATTTTCAGATTTATCGGTCCGAACGACGGATATTCAAAAGAAAAATTCGACAGTGCCGTTGCGGACGGATACATAGAATATTTCAGCTCTAAACCCAACATTCATGACTATATAAAGGAAAGTCACGCGACACTGCACGCTTCATACCATGAGGGAATGTCAAATGTGTTGCTTGAAACCGCCGCCTGCGGCAGACCAATTATCGCAACCGATGTTCCGGGCTGCAGGGAAACGTATGACGACGGTGTTTCCGGCATTTCTTTCAAACCGCGCGATGTTAAGAGCATGGTTGACGCAATAGAAAAATTCCTTTCTCTTTCAAATGAAGAAAGGGCTCAAATGGGCGTTGCCGGCAGAAAGAAAATGGAAAAGGAATTCAACCGTGACATTATTGTGGACAAATATTTAAGCATAATCAAAAAATTTATTAAAGAGGATGAGAAAAATGAGCTTGTACAGCAAAATAGTTAACGGTGAGGAAAAAATTTCATTGGTAGGTCTCGGTTATGTGGGAATGCCGATAGCGGTTGCCTTTTCTAAAAAGGTAAAGGTTATAGGCTACGATTTAAACGAGAAGAAAATCGGGCTTTATAAATCGGGTATCGACCCGACGAACGAGGTCGGTGACGAGGCAATAAAAAATTGCACGGTTGAGTTTACCGCCGATGAAACAAAGCTCAAAGAGGCAAAATTCCATATTGTTGCAGTCCCGACCCCTGTTTACGACGACCATACCCCCGACCTTACCCCGGTTGAGGGTGCGAGCCGTATTTTGGGCAGAAACCTTACAAAAGGCAGCATAGTGGTATTTGAGTCTACGGTTTATCCGGGTGTTACAGAGGATGTCTGCGTTCCGATTCTTGAAAAGGAATCTGGTCTTAAATGCGGCGAGGATTTCAAAATCGGCTACAGCCCCGAAAGAATAAACCCCGGCGACAAGGTTCACCGACTTGAAACAATAAAGAAAATAGTTTCCGGTATGGACGCAGAATCGCTTGAAGAAATCGCGAATGTTTACGAGCTTGTTGTTGACGCAGGCGTACACCGCGCGTCCTGCATTAAGGTGGCTGAGGCTGCAAAGGTAATAGAAAACAGCCAGCGCGATATAAACATAGCGTTTATGAACGAGCTTTCAATAATCTTTAATAAAATGGGAATTGATACAAAATCGGTTCTTGAGGCTGCGGGTACCAAGTGGAATTTCTTAAAATTTTATCCGGGTCTTGTAGGCGGGCATTGCATAGGCGTTGACCCCTATTATCTTACATATAAAGCCGAAATGATGGGCTATCACAGTCAGGTTATTCTTTCGGGTCGCCGCATTAACGACGATATGGGTAAATACATTGCCGAAAATGTTGTTAAAAACCTTATTAAGGCGGAAAAGCCGGTTAAAAACGCTAAGGTTGCAATACTCGGCTTTACCTTTAAGGAAAATTGCCCCGATACCCGCAACAGCAAGGTGTTCGATATTGTAAAGGAGCTGCGCGAATACGGCATTGAGCCTGTAATTACCGACCCGACCGCCGATTCCGACGAAGCGGAAAGGCTTTACGGCGTTAAATTCACCGATATTAAGGAAGTTAAAAATATGGACGCCGTTGTGCTTGCGGTTGCACACACCGAATTTACAAAATTCGCAATGGCGGATATGGATAAATTTTTCGGAAATGGCAAAAAGGTGCTTGTTGATGTTAAGGGTATTCTTGACAGAAACGAATATGAGGCTGCGGGCTACAGCTATTGGAGACTTTAATAATGAGCTATAAAGATTTAAAATTCCCCGAAAATTCACTTTTTCTCGTGACGGGCGGAGCCGGCTTTATCGGCTCCAACCTGTGCGAGGCAATATTGAACCTCGGTTACAGGGTAAGATGCCTTGACGATTTATCTACAGGCAAGCAGAAAAATATTGATATGTTTTTAAGCAACCCGAATTATGAGTTTATAAAGGGCGATATTAAGGACCTTGATACCTGTATGAAGGCCTGCGAGGGCGTGGATTACGTGCTTAATCAAGCGGCGTGGGGCAGCGTTCCGCGCTCAATTGAAATGCCGCTTTTCTACTGCGCAAATAATATTCAGGGTACGCTTAATATGCTTGAGGCGGCTCGCCGGAACGGTGTTAAAAAATTTGTTTACGCTTCAAGCTCCAGCGTTTACGGCGATGAACCCAATTTACCGAAAACCGAGGGCAGAGAGGGTAATCTGCTCTCCCCCTATGCCGTAAGTAAGCAGTGCGATGAGGAATGGGCAAAGCAGTACACCCGCCATTACGGGCTTGACACCTATGGTCTTCGCTATTTTAACGTTTTCGGCAGACGTCAGGACCCCGACGGCGCATATGCCGCGGTTATTCCGAAATTTATCAGACAGCTTTTAAAGGGCGAAACGCCCACCATAAACGGCGACGGCAAGCAATCCCGTGATTTTACATACATTGAAAATGTTATTGAGGCTAACCTTAAAGCCTGCCTTGCCTCTCACGAGGCTGCCGGCGAGGCGTTTAACATTGCCTACGGCGGCAGAGAGTACCTGTTGGATATTTATTACGGGCTTACTAAGGCTTTGGGGCTTGATGTTGAACCGAATTTCGGACCGGACCGCAAGGGCGATATAAAGCACAGCAACGCGGATATAAGCAAAGCGCAAAGGCTGCTCGGTTACACGCCGGAATACAGCTTTAAGGACGGAATCAAACTTGCTATTGAGTGGTATAAGGAGAATTTGTGATGCCCGAGAATAAAGGCACGGTTTTGTATGTCGGCGGCTTTGAGCTGCCTGATAAAAATGCGGCTGCGCACAGGGTTTTGAACAATGCGAAAATTTTAAGAGAGCTTGGATATAACGTAGTATTTTGCGGGGTTGACAGAGAAATCTCCGCCTCTGCACAGAGTGCCGAAATAATTTCGGGGTTTGAAAGCTACCCTGTTCCGTATCCTAAAAGTACCAAGCAGTGGCTGAAACAAATGCTTAACATCGGGCAGTATTCATATTTGATAAATAAATTTTCGGATATAAAGATTGTTATATGCTATAACCTGCACGCCGCCCCGCTTGCAAAGCTTATTCGTTTATGCCGCAGGAATAATATAAAAATTGTTGCGGATTGCACAGAGTGGTATGAAAATAAATTCTCGTTTAATCCCGTTAAACTTATTAAATGTATTGATACATTTTTGTGTATGTGCGTTTTCCAAAAAAAATGCGACGGAATGATTGCTATAAGCAATTATCTTGCCGAGTATTACAAAAAATCGGTTAAAAGCATAATGGTTTTGCCGCCTTTGGTTGATTTAAGTGATGAAAAATTTGCTTTTCAAACCCCGAAAACGGAAAACAATGTTCCCACATTTGTGTATTCCGGCAGTCCGAGCGCATCTAAAGAGTCTTTGGGTGATGTTGTCAGGTGCTTTGATAATATAACTGATTTAGATTATCGGCTGATAATTGTGGGAGTAACAGCCGAGCAGTTTTCTGCCATATACGGTTTTTCTCCCCAAAGCAGTAAGATTGAATTTCGCGGCAGAGTTCCGCACAAAGAGGCTTTAAACGCGGTAAGACAAAGCGACTACGCAATAATTATACGCCCGCGGACACGGGTTACAATGGCGGGATTCCCCACAAAATTTGCCGAAGCAATATCAGTAGGCACTGCGGTAATCGCCAATGATACCAGCGATTTAAGACTGTATCTGAATGATATAAAAAACGGTTATCTTGTGGATGAAAAAAATTTAGAACATAGTCTGAGAGATATTTTAGCCGCTCCGATAAATAAAAATGTATCCAAAGAGCAGTTCAATTATAAAAACTATATTACCGTAACGGAAAAGTTTTTTAAATCTATAAAATAATTTCATTTAAAGGATTTAAGCCAATGAAAGTGTTGCAGATAAATCCGTATTTCAATTACGGAAGTACGGGTAAAATAGAGAAGGACATTAACGATTATCTAAATGAAAACGGCGCGGAAACATATATAGCTTATGTTTGGGAAACGGGCTTTCCAAAAGAATCCCCTACTCGGTTCTTTAAATACAGCACATATATCGAGAGATGTATTTGCGCATTACTTACCCGGGTCACGGGTAACAGGTACGGATATGCCTTTTTTTCAACCTTCCAATTAAAGAGATACATAAAAAGAATCAATCCGGATATAGTGCATATACACTGTATTAACGGTTACGATGTAAATATTTATTCATTATTCAAGTTTCTGAAAAAATACCGTTATAGGACGGTAATCACAGAACACGCCGAATTTTTCCATACCGGAAACTGTGCCTACGCTTTTGAATGCGACCGTTGGATTGACGGATGCCACGATTGTCCGAGACTCTATTACGCAGTAAAATCAAAGCTTTATGATTCTACGGGCAGAAACTGGAAAAAATTCAAAAAGGCGTTTGATAATTTTTCAACCGCCACGGTAGTGTCTGTTTCCGATTGGTTGCGTAACCGTACCGTATCTTCAAAAATAACAGAAAAATTGACCGTCAAAACCATACTTAACGGCATTAATACCGATTGCTTCAGAAAATATTCGGATCAAGAAATATCGGATGAAATAAAAAAATATTTCTATAAAAAAACCGTTCTTTTTATAACTTCCTCATTTTATTCCGAGGTTAAAGGCGGTAAATATGTTTTGCAGCTGGCACGGGAACTGCCGCAATATAATTTTATAATCATATGTTCCGGAAATGTTGACTGCTGCGGTTTAGAAAATGTAAAGCATATTAATTTTATTCAAAATCAAAGCGATTTGGCAAAGTTCTATTCACTTGCCGACCTTACCGTACTTACAAGTAAAAAAGAAACCTTCAGTATGCCGGTGGCAGAAAGCCTGTGCTGCGGAACGCCGGTTGCGGGTTTTTGCGCCGGCGGACCTGAAAGCATTGCAATACCGCAATATTCTGATTTTGTGGAATACGGAAATGTTGAATTGCTCAAAGAATCAATTGAAAAACAAATAAACGCCGAAACAGACAAGAATTTAATTGCCTCAGCGGCAAAAGAAAAATACTCATCAAAGGTTATGGCGCATCATTATTACAATCTTTATACGGAGCTTATGGAAAATGATTGAAACCAAAAACAGTAATTATTCGATTTTTTTGCTGTCTTTACTATTTATCGAATTTATAAGTAATTTTTTACGCGCCAATTCCCTGCCCAATCTCGGAATATATTTCAGAATGTTGGTTCTTTACTTCATTATAATGAATTTTGTAATATGCCTTGTCTCTGATATTTTCACCGGCAAAAACGTTTCCAAAATATGCGTAAGAGCAATTTTATTTTGGCTGTATTCAGTGATCGTTTATTTTATCAGCTTAAAAAATATAACACTTGTCAATACAGCAAACTTAACAACCTGGGTTGCGGTTTTATATCTTTTTAATTATTATGGATTTCCAAGATCTGTAAAGCTGTTGAACGGTATTGTAGGTGCATTTTCTTTAGTATTTTTTGCTCTTTATTATAAATATGCTCTCCACAATGGGTTTGTAGGTAATAAACCCGGTGTTGTTAACTCAATATATTATTTAGCTTTAATAATACCGTTTATACTTCTTTTTAAAAGCAAGCCCTTGAAAATATTATTTGTTGTTTCAATTTTGCTGCTTTCGTTCCAATCCGATAAAGCAACCGCTATAATAATTGTGCTTTTTTCAATTTTAATATGCTTAACTTTATCTGCCGGAGCGAAAAAGAAAAATATATTGATGTTCGCCGCGGGAATTCTTGCTTTTATATTGCTGCTATTACTGTTTACACGATTCACCAGAATGAACTTAAACGATATTGTTTCATCGGATATTGAAAGCGGCGGAAACGGAAGATTTGATATATGGAGAAGTATATTTATTAATTACAAAAACGGAAGTCTTATCCAAAAATTATTCGGTTTTGGGTTTGGTTTTGCAGTCGAAGTGACCGGCTACTCCGCGCATTGCGACTTCTTTGAAATAATTACCGCTTTCGGTATATTAGGCTTTTTAATTTTTGTTTCTTGGTTTGTTGCCGCCGGAAAAAGGATAATTGTAAACATGTCCAATCAAAGGTATTTTTATATCGCCGTCGTTTCGTTTACGCAAATGCTTATAATATTTATGTTCTCTACATCAATATTCGTATCCAATTACTTTTTGCTGTTGTGTGCTTTTATCGGAATGTTATTTAATTATTATGAAAGCTCCGAAAACGATTTAATTAAAGAGGTGGAAGCAAAATAATGAAAATTATGATGGTAACAGCCTCAAATATGCCAATACCCGCCTACAAGGGCGGAGCTACCGAAACTCTTATGACGCAGTTATTGAACAAAATTCAGCCGTCGGATAATTTGTATATTGACGTCTTTTCAAACTGCGCTAAAAAGCAGAATTATTCTGATGGCAACGATTATATTCATTATCATTATATTGAACCGTCGTTTTTCGATCATCTTTATACCCAGTTTTTCAGAATTTTGCGGCTTGTATTTCTTAAAAAACTCAACATACCGTCATCTTTTGCAAGAAGACTTTGCAAAACGGTGGATTTAAGCCGATATGACGCAATTTTAATGGAGGGCGATAAAAACCAGGTAAATATTTTCCGACGCAATTACAAAGGAAAATTGATTTTACATATACACACGGTAATTACCTTTACAAAGGAAACTCCGTTTGCGAAAAAAATTTTTAATAACTGCGATTATATTTTGGCAAACAGCCTGTATACGCAAAAAACAATTTCCGAAATAGATATCGTCCATAAGGATAAGGTTGCGGCATTATCCAACTGTATTAACCTGAGCGATTTCAAACAGCAAGACCGTTCCGAAACAAGAAAGAAGATTCGAAAAAAATACAACATAAGCGATTCCGAGTTTGTCTATATCTATTGCGGAAGAATAGAACCCGGCAAAGGCGTAAAAGAGCTGATACAGGCATTTTCCGTATGCGGAGAGAACTGTAAACTGATGATCGTAGGCGCAAGCTGGTACGATACCGACAAAAAAACGGAATATGTTAAAGAGATTATCGAGCTTTCGGAAAATATCAAAAACAGAATCGTGTTTACAGGCTATATTCAACATAGTGAAATATCCGATTATTATTCGGCTGCCGATGTGTGTGTAGTTCCCTCTGTCTACAAAGAGGCGGCTTGCCTTGTCGTATTGGAAGCCGAGGCCTGCGGACTTAGGGTTATAGCGTCGGACATCGGCGGTATTCCGGAGTTTGCTTTTAAAAACAGTTCGGTATTGATTAAGGTTGACGGTGATTTTGTTAAAAATCTTTCCGAAGAGATGCTCAGAGCCCAGAAATATAATTACATCGCCGAAAGCGACAGTGAATTGCAAGACTTTTTAAAAGACCACGATACAGAGCAATATTACCGCAACTTTATAAACTTTATAAAAAGCATTGAGGACAAATGATTATGAGTGATAAAAAAATTGCTACACTTACATTTCACAGAGCAATAAATTACGGTGCGGTGCTGCAGGCATATGCTCTGCAAAAAAGCATAGAAAAATTCGGTTACGATACGGAAATTCTTGATTACAGAAGCGATTTTCTGGAAAAGCTGCATAATCCGCACGATCTGAGAAAATACAAAAGCATTTTGCGTTACGGATACGCAATCCTGAGAAATTCCGTTAAAAAAGATAATCGCAGGGCTTTTTATTCATTTTCGGAAAAATACTTAAAATTAAGCAAGGTATATAATCGCGAAAACATTAAGGATGCCGCAGACGAATACAAAGCGGTCATTGTAGGCAGCGATCAGGTATGGAATTATAACTGTACCAATTTTGATAAAACCTACTTTTTGGATTTTCTTCCCGACGGAAAACAAAAATATTCCTATGCGGCAAGTGTCGGAATTAAGCTTGAGAGCCCCGAGATACGCAACGAGTACAAAAGGCTGCTTTCCGATTTCAGCGTTCGCTCGGTAAGAGAAGCCCAAGCGCAGAAGGAATTAGAAAAACTGGGGCTTTCGGCAGAGGTTGCACTGGATCCGACATTGCTTTTAAAACCCGAGGAATGGCGTAAAATAGCCACCGCGCCAAAAAAGAAGCCGGGCAAATACCTTTTGGTTTATGTGATCACCGCCACCCCGACGATTTTTTCCGCTGCGAAAAAAATCAGCCAAAAATTCGGATTGCAGATAATATATATAAATGAATTTCTTTTTAATAAGCCGGGGGTTAAAAATGTGAGTAAAATCACACCGACCGAGTGGCTTTGGCTTTTTGATAATGCCGAGTATATCGTAACAAATTCATTTCACGGAACGGCATTTTCGGTCAATTTTAAAAAGCAATTTTATGTTGAACCGCTGCCGGTAAAGACAAATGTAAATTCCAGAATTTATGATCTTCTTGCCATTCTTGATTTGCAAAATCGAATAATCGACAGTCCGGAAAAGATAAATTTTGGGTCAATTAATTATGACGATATTAATTTTGACAGACATAGAACAAAATCATTTGAATCACTTAAAAAGACAATAGAACAAATAAATTAAAATTTTATCTGAAACAGAAACAGGTGTATTAATGGACAATATACAAAAAAGAAAAAGCAAAAAGCTATTGGGAAATTCGCTTGTATTCGCGGTAGGAGATATATCATCTAAAATAATTCTGTTTTTCATGCTTCCGTTCTACACAAGCATTCTTACAACAACAGAATACAGCATCGTCGACTTAATTTCAACAACTGTGTCTCTTGCTTCCCCTTTTTTTACACTTGTCATAGCGGAAGCGGTCATGCGTTTTTCCTTAGATGATGGCGAAGACCGTAAAGGAATTTTCAGCACTGGTCTTTATATTATACTCTTCGGAGCCGTCATTATCGGTTTATTATCTTATTTTACCTTTAAATATATCCCATTGTTCGCGAACTATTGGTGGATATTTATATTGTATTACATTACCTATAATCTCTACAATTTGAACGCTCAATTTATTAAAGGCAAGGAAAAACTAAAGCTTCTGGCGGTAGCTGGAATTCTTAATACTATAGTTTTAGTTTCACTGAACATCATTTTCCTTGCAAAATTCAATATGGGTATTATAGGATATTTATCCGCCACCGTGATTTCATATGTAGTTTCAGCAATTTTTATTACAATTGCGGGAAAAACCTATAAGTTTATAATTCCGTTAAGCACAGTAAAAAAGACTCTTATAAAGGAAATGCTCGCATATGCCATACCGATGATTCCAAATTCGGCAATGTGGTGGATCAATAATTCTGCCGACAGATACATTGTAACTTATTTGGTTTCTGCCTCTGCAAACGGAATATATTCGGTAGCTTATAAAATTCCCTCCGTTTTTTCTGTAATAATGTCGGTATTCATGCAAGCATGGCAGATCTCTGTTGTAGAAGACTTCGGAAGTCGCGAGGGAAATGATTTCTTTAACAGAGTTTACGGAATTTTTGTTCAGGCAGTAGTTCTGATGAGCGCCTGCATAATCGCTCTTTCCCGCTTTTTAGGCGGAATACTTTATTCAAAAGAATTTTTTTCGGCTTGGAAATACTCGGTTGTTCTGATAATCGGATATTTGTTTCATTCTCTTGCCGGATACCTCGGTACGGTTTATACAACTGTCAAAAAAACCAAAATACTGTTTTATTCAACAGCAATTGCCGCCGGTTGCAATATTGTGTTAAACATTATACTTGTAAAGATATTCGGAACAATGGGAGCTGCAATAGCAACTCTTGTCAGCTATTTTGTGGCTTTTATGATTCGCAGGGTAGATGTGAAAAAATATATAAAAATAGAAAGCGAAACGGGTAAATACATAATCAACATAATTCTTTTATTGCTTGAAGCTTTTGTAATGATATTAAACATTAAATATTCATTTGTAATTTCGGTATGTATTTTCGTTCTTTTGTGTGCGATGAATTATAAATTTTTTAAATATGTATTTGAAATGTGTAAATCTCTTTTTAGTAAATCTGCTTAATCTATATAAAACACTAAGTTGGAGGCAAAAAAATGTTTAAAAATAAAACCTTAATGATAACCGGCGGAACGGGGTCGTTCGGCAATGCCGTTCTTAATCGCTTTCTTAATACGGATATAGGCGAGATACGCATATTTTCAAGAGACGAGAAAAAGCAGGACGATATGCGCCACGAATTTCAGGCTAAAATGCCCGAGGCGGCGGATAAGATAAAGTTTTACATAGGCGATGTGCGCGATTTACAATCGGTTAAAAACGCTATACACGGTGTGGACTATATATTCCACGCCGCGGCTTTAAAGCAAGTACCGAGCTGTGAGTTTTTCCCAATGGAGGCGGTGCGCACCAACGTTATAGGAACGGACAATGTGCTGACTGCCGCTATTGACGAGGGTGTGGAAAGCGTTATATGCCTTTCAACCGACAAAGCCGCCTACCCCATAAACGCAATGGGCATAACAAAAGCGATTGAAGAAAAGGTTGCGGTTGCGCGCTCGCGCAATTCGGGCAAAACTAAAATCTGCTGCACCCGTTACGGTAACGTTATGTGCTCGCGCGGTTCGGTTATTCCGCTGTGGATAGACCAGATTAAAAACGGTCAGCCTATTACAATAACAGAACCCACAATGACCCGCTTTATAATGTCGCTTGAAGAAGCGGTTGACCTTGTTCTTTTCGCATTTGAGCACGGCGAAAACGGCGACCTGCTTATACAAAAAGCCCCCGCCTGCACAATTGAAACGCAGGCAAAGGCGGTGTGCGAGCTTTTCGGCGGCAAGACAGAGGATATAAAGGTTATAGGCATACGCCACGGCGAGAAAATGTATGAAACACTGCTCACCAATGAGGAATGTGCAAAAGCGGTGGATATGGGCGACTTCTACCGTGTTCCCGCAGATAACCGCGGGCTTAACTATGATAAATACTTCAAAGAGGGCGATGAAAAGCGCAACACCTTAACCGAGTTTAATTCGCACAATACTGTGCTTTTGAATACGGAAGAAGTTAAGCAGAGGCTTCTTGCCCTAAAATACATACAGAATGAGTTATTAAAACCGGAGTAACAGCAGATATGGAAAACATTCAGCAAAAAGGTATAATTACACTTATAAAAAGTGCGCTTACAGGAATCGCATACAAATTGCCCGATGGTTTTAATATTGATAATGCAGCGAAATATGCCGCCGAAAGTCAGACTGTCAGTATTATATATTACGGTGCGCTTAACTGCGGAATACCTGAAGATTTGCCATCAATGGAGCTTTTGTTTTCGCAAACCTGTTGCGCTATGGCTCTAAATGAACAGCAAACATATGAGTATAGAAAGATAACCGCCGAATTTCAAAAAAATCAAATTGAATATATGCCGCTCAAAGGCATACTGTTAAAGGAAATTTATCCCAAACCGGAAATGCGTTCAATGAGTGACATTGATATATTGATCAAACCGGAGCAGTATGGTAAAATCAAAGTTTTGTTTGAAAATATGGGCTATACCGAAAAAGCAGAAAGTAACCACGAATTGCCTTGGCGAAAGAATAATATATTTATTGAACTGCACAAAAGGATCATTTCAACATACAATAAGGATTTTTACCGATATTTCGGAGACGGATGGAAACTCGGAAAAGCCGATGAACTCCAGCACTGTAAATATTTAATGAAACCTGAAGACGCGTTTATTTATTTGTTTGCGCATTTTGCCAAACATTACCGCAGCGGCGGAATAGGCATCAAACATATGACCGATTTGTGGGTATACATTCAAACGCATCCATCATTGGATAACGAATATATTGAAGATCAATTATCCGAACTGAAATTATTGGAGTTTTATAATAATATTTTATTGACCTTAAAAGCCTGGTTTTCCGATGCCGATTCAAATGCAATAACAGATTTTATTACCAATGTGATTTTTGAGAGCGGCTCGTACGGAAATTGGCAAAATCACATATCAGCTCTTATGATACGGGAACAAAAAACAACCGGTCATAATAATCATACCCGTGCAAGGCAAATTCTTAAAACAGTGTTTTTGCCATATAAACACATGTGCAAAAAGTATCCGTTCTTGGAAAAAATCCCACTCTTATTACCGATTATGTGGTTTGCCAGAGGCATAAACGTAACATTTTCGGCTCCCGCTAAAATAAAACGATTTTATTCCGATTCCAAAATCATGGCAGATAAAAACACCGATATATACCACCAGTCACTTAAATTTGTCGGGTTGGACTATAATTATGGAGAAAACGATGAAAATACTGATAACAGGCGCTAAAGGCTTTGTAGGTAAAAACCTTTGCACGGCGCTTAAAAACATACGCGACGGCAAGGACAGAACGCGGAATATTAAAATAGAAGAAATTTTCGAGTATGATATAGATACCGAAAAAGCATTACTTGACGGCTTTTGCGAAAAGGCGGACTTTGTGTTTAACCTTGCGGGCGTAAACCGACCGAAAGAAACCGCCGAGTTTATGCAGGGAAATTTCGGGTTTGCAAGTGAGCTATTGGATACGCTTAAAAAGCATAACAATAAATGCCCTGTAATGCTGTCTTCATCTATTCAGGCGACCTTAATAGGACGGTATGACAGCGACTACGGCAGAAGCAAAAAAGCGGGGGAAGACCTGTTCTTTAAGTATTCCGAAGAAACCGGCGCAAAGGTGCTTGTTTACCGTTTCCCGAACCTCTTTGGCAAATGGTGCAGACCGAACTACAACAGCGCCGTTGCCACTTTCTGTAACAATACCGCAAACGATTTACCCATAACCGTAAACGACCGCAATACAGAGCTTGAACTTTTATACATAGACGATTTGGTTGCCGAAATGCTGGATGCGCTTGAGAAAAAAGAGCACCACTGCGAATTTGACGGCATAAACACGGTAATTACCGAAAGCGGAAAATACTGCGCCGTGCCTACAACACACAAAGTAACCCTCGGTGAAATAGTGGATTTATTGGAGCAGTTTAAAAACCAACCCAAAACGCTTTTAATGCCCGAAATACCGAATAATTCCTTTGATAAAAAGCTGTATTCAACCTACCTTTCGTACTTACCGAAAGAAAAGGTCAGCTTTCCGCTTAAAATGAATGTGGACGACCGCGGCAGCTTTACAGAGCTTTTAAAAACCGCAAACTGCGGTCAGTTCAGCGTTAATATTTCAAAGCCGGGAATTACAAAGGGTCAGCACTGGCATAACTCTAAGTGGGAATTTTTTATTGTGGTATCGGGCCACGGACTTATTGAAGAGCGGAAAATCGGCAGCGACGAGGTTTTGCGCTTTGAAGTAAGCGGCGAAAAAATAGAGGCAATACATATGCTGCCGGGCTACACCCACAATATTATAAATCTTTCCGATACGGAAGACCTTGTAACCCTTATGTGGGCTAACGAACAATTTGACCCAAACCACCCCGACACTTATTTTGAGAAGGTATAAAAAATGGAAATAAAAACCGATTACAGCGATATTAAGTTTAAAAACGACGGCAAGCTAAAGCTCTTAATAATTGTGGGCACGCGCCCCGAAATAATAAGGCTTGCGGCGGTAATAAACAAATGCCGTGAATATTTTGACTGCATATTAGCGCATACGGGTCAAAACTATGATTACAACCTTAACGGCGTGTTCTTTAAAGACTTAAAACTCAAAGACCCCGAGGTATATATGGACGCGGTAGGTGATGATTTAGGCGCTACCGTAGGAAATA
The DNA here is from genome assembly GCA_934486705.1 of uncultured Eubacteriales bacterium. GTDB lineage: Bacteria > Bacillota > Clostridia > Oscillospirales > Acutalibacteraceae > UBA737. The sequence goes on along the minus strand of CAKSQS010000003.1, from coordinate 15,703 downwards.
TAATAAACTGCTCATACAAGCTTATGAATGAGATAAAGCCCGACGCGCTTTTAATTTTGGGCGATACAAACTCCTGCCTTTCGGCTATTGCGGCAAAGCGTTTGCACATACCCATATTCCATATGGAAGCGGGCAACCGCTGCAAGGATGAATGTTTGCCCGAGGAGACCAACAGACGAATTGTAGATATAATATCCGATGTTAATATGGCATATTCCGAGCACGCGCGCCGGTATCTTGCCGAGTGCGGGCTGCCGAAAGAGCGGACATATGTTACAGGCTCGCCTATGGCAGAGGTGCTGCACCAAAATTTAGAGGAAATAAAGCAATCGGATATACTTAAAAAACTTAACTTAGAGCCTAAAAAGTATATTTTGCTTTCGGCTCACAGAGAAGAAAATATAGATACCGAAAAGAACTTTTTATCCCTCTTTACGGCTATAAACAAGTTAGCGGAAAAGTACGATATGCCTATACTGTACTCCTGCCACCCGCGCTCTAAAAAGAGATTAGAGCAAAGCGGTTTCAGGCTTGATAAACGCGTTATTCAGCACGAACCGCTCGGTTTTCATGATTACAATAAGCTGCAGATGAACGCATTCTGCGTTGTATCAGACAGCGGCACTCTGCCCGAAGAAAGCAGCTTTTTTACAAGCGTGGGCAATCCGTTCCCCGCTGTGTGCATACGCACCTCTACCGAACGCCCCGAGGCGCTTGATAAGGCTTGCTTTATACTGGCAGGTATTGACGAAAAGAGCCTTTTGCAGGCGGTTACAACCGCAATAGATATGAACGAAAACGGCGATATAGGCACACCCGTACCCAATTATACCGACGAAAACGTATCGACCAAGGTTGTAAAGCTGATACAGTCCTACACGGGCGTGGTTAATAAAATGGTGTGGAGGAAACAATGAAAAAGATTAAAAAATCCGTTAAAATTATAATAGCGATTGTACTTGTTATTGTGCTGTTGCTTGCAAGCGGAGTAATATTTTATCTTTCTAAGCTGAATTTAATTAAATTCAGCAACGGGAAATTCACATGGAGCGGCTCACCCGATATGAGCGACAGCGATACGCTTGACGAAGAAAGCCGAATGAACGAGGCAATAGCCGACCTTGAAGAAAGAGACGCTATTGACGCTACGGGTGAAATTTATAAAGATAAAAGGTTTTTGAATATTCTGCTTATAGGCACGGACGAGCACACTATTGACTTCAGCGAGAACGCGAGAGGCGACAGCTGTATGATAATGTCGATAGGCAAAAAGGACGGCTCATTAAAGCTTGCAAGCCTTGAGCGCGGTATGGGCGTGCCGATACTTGACGGAAAATACAAGGGGCAGTACGATTGGCTTACCCACACCTTCCGTTACGGCGGTGCCGACCTTATGATGCGCGAGGTGCGAGAGTGCTTTAAGGTGGATGTTGAAAGATATATCCGCGTAAATTTCACCACGTTTAAGAAGGGAATAGATTCTGTGGGCGGCATAGACATTACGCTTACTGCCGCTGAGGCCGCCTATCTTAATAAAAATACGGTAAGAAAAATATACAGCGAAGGACAAAATCATTTGGACAGCGTTGCCGCACTCTCTTATGCCCGCTGCAGGCATATAGACAGCGACTGGCACAGAATAGAACGTCAGCGCAACGTTATTCAGGCGGTAGTAACAAAAACAAAGGATCTTAGCATCGGCGAGCTTAACACGCTCTTAAATAACGTTCTTCCGCTTGTGCAAACAAACCTTACAAGGCTTGAAATTACCGAGCTGCTGCTTTCAGCCCCGAAATATCGCGGGGTGCAGATTAAGCAGACTACTATTCCTATAAGCGGCAGCTACGGCGGAATGAGAGGGCTCGGCGGGCGCAGCCTTTTCTCGGTGGATTTTGATACAAACGCAAAAGCGCTCAGAGAATTTATTTACGGTGTCAAATCCGAATAATTGTTCTGCCGCATTTTTTGCTCAACTAAAGCGTGACAAAATCCCGTCGAATAAAATCGACGGGATTTTGTCATAATAATTTTCCGTTCAAATACTTTTAAGCGCAGATGTTAGCGCTTTAATATCAGCCATGGTATTAAAGGTTGCGGGGGCAGCCCTTACCGCCCCGTTTTCTATAGTTCCCATAAGCCTGTGCGCGGTAGGCGCGCAGTGCAGTCCCGCGCGCACACATATTCCCTTGCTGTTAAGATACCGTGCCGTTTCTCCGCTTGTACGCCCCTCAACATTGAACGCTACAAGCGGCGCCCAGCCGCCGTAGGTCGGTTTCGGCACATAAAGCTTTATTTTGGGGTTCTTACCGAGCTCCGAATACAGCGTTTCGCAAAGCGACATTTCATGTGCGTAAACTTTCTCCGTTCCGAGAGTTTTTACATATTTAAGCCCTGCCGCCAAGCCCATTATTCCGGGTACGTTAATCGTTCCGCTTTCAAGCCTTTCGGGCAGAAAATCCGGCTGGACAAGCTCGGCTGAATTTGTGCCTGTTCCGCCCTCAATAAGCGTATTTTTAATCGGCTTTTCACAAATCAGAACGCCTATACCCATAGGCGCATATAATCCCTTATGCGGAGCTATGCATAGATAATCTATGCCTTGGTTTTGCATATTTATCGGGAAAACTCCCGCAATCTGCGCGGCGTCAACCGCAAAGGGTACGCCGCGTATTTTGCAAAGAGCGCCTATCTGCGCTATGGGCAGAGCCTTCCCCAAAACATTTGAAGCCCCCGTGCAGATAACAAGCCTTGTATCGGGGCGTATAAGCCTTTCAAAGTTACTTACGGTTATGTTATCATCCGTCATTGAAACCGCCGCGATATCAACCGCAGCGCCCACCTTGTAGAGCGGCCGCATTACCGCATTGTGTTCAAGTGAGGATGTAACAACATGATCCCCTGTTCTTAGCAGTCCTTTCACAACACAGTTTATGCTGTGGGTGCAATTAAGCGTAAAAACAACGTTTTCCGCACCCGACGCCCCGAAAAATTCCGCTGTTTGCTCCCGTGTATTATACACTGCCGCCGCAGTTTTCATTGAAGCCGCATGCCCGCTTCTGCCCGGGTTTGCACAATATTCGCGCAGCGCCGTATTAACGGCATTCAGCACACTTTGAGGCTTTTTGCCGGTGGTGGCGGCATTATCAAGATAAACCATTGCTTTCCTCCTCTCGAAAATAAACGGAGCTGCCGCCGATATGCCGCAACTCCGTAATTTTACTGTTCCGTATTTATTTCAAGAATTTTGACCCCCGCCTGCCGCAACAGCTTTTCGGCGGCGGTTATATCACCGTCGGTTATTATGCTGTATCCGCAACCTGCGCTGCCTTTTCCCGAGGTTATTCTCTCAATTTTAACATTAAAGCCTTTCCTTTTAAGCAAATCGCGGCCCTTTATGGCATAGGTCACGGTGCCCGTTGTAATAATATACCTCTTCATTTCTTTTCACTCCGTAAAACCGCGCCGTAAAGGTTCTAAACCTTAAACGGTGCACAATTTTATATTATATAATATGTGAGTAAAAAGAAAATGACATATATCATTGACAGAAAGATTTAGTTTCCTCTTGGATTCCGATTTATTGTGCAGAGTCAAAAATCATCTAAATCATCTATTATTGATCCGCAATTTGGGCACGCACCGTCCGGACCGATAGGGCTGCCGCAAACGGGACAGGACGCCATCATTCCGCTGCAGTTCGGGCACGGACTGCCCGGAGGAATAATAGTTCCGCAGATGGGGCAAGATGTCACGTTGCCGCAGTTCGGGCACATTTCGCCAATCGGTTTTAAATTTCCACATAAGGGGCATGTCTCCATTTGCCTGTTGCAACTTGAGCAATATCCTGCCGAATCAAGAGGCGTAAGGCAATAAGGGCATAATAATTCTCTTGTCTCCGTTTCGCCGCATGTGGTACAAACTCCGTCAATGTAATTGTGTCCCAAAGCCTCAATTGACCGTGTATCCGTATTATTGCACTTTTCGCATGTTCTTTGCCGTGTGCCGTCTTCGGTACAGGTTGCCTCCTTGGTTACCTGCCATTCACCGTACGAATGACCCGCTGCGGGAGTATAGTCGCTTTTTTCTTCATGCTTGCATACAGAGCAGACCGATAATTTATATCCCTGTTCGGTACAAGTAGGTTCAACGGTGCTTTCATCATAGGTATGCTTAAGCATTTCTATATCTTTCGTTTCAACACTATTGCACTTTTCGCATGTTCTTTGCTGCGTGCCGTCTTCGGTGCAGGTTGCCTCCTTGGTTACCTGCCATTCACCGTATGAATGACCCGCTGCGGGAGTATAGTCGCTTTTTTCTTCATGCTTGCATACAGAGCAGACCGACAATTTATATCCCTGTTTGGTACAGGTGGGCTCAACGGTTTCAGATTCCTCGTAGGTGTGATCTTTCATAGGAATTGTTTCACCGTAATTCACAATTTCACCGCAATCAGTGCATTTCTCGTCACCGGTATACCCCTCTTTTGTGCAGGTAGGTTCGGTTTTATCCCTGGTTTCGGTTTTGTGAACATGATTTGTTTCGGGTATTGTTTTGCCGTACTTGATAATTTTATTGCAATTTCTGCAAACCTCATCACCGGTATATCCCTTTTCGGTTGCGGTAGGTTCAATCGCACCGCTGATATATAAGGAATGTCCGGTGGCAGGTATTTCCTCACCCTCCGAAACCAAGGAATTACAAACGGTGCAAATTTGCTGACCGGTATGGCCGCTTTCCGTACATGTTGCCTCTTTGGCGTTTATAACCACAGATCTATGCCCTAAAACCGGAATAACCTCGTCGTCGGAAAGGATATTTTTGCACTTAAGGCATTTTGATTGTCCTGTATGTCCCGAGGTTGTGCAGGTTGCCGCAATATATCCCTCTGTCACCGGAGTATGGTCTTCCATAGGTATTACACTGCCGTATGTTTCTACATTCCCGCAGCCTGTACAGATGTAATCTCCCGTATATCCGGTTGAGGTGCATGTGGCATCCTTTTTGTTTTTCAAAACATATCGACACTTGCCGGCCGGAATTGTTGTTCCCTCTGCTAACTTGATGTTGCAATAGTGACAATATGTATTACCGGTGTAACCGTTGTTTTTGCAATCGGCATAGATTATACCGCTTATATAAGCGTACGAATGATTTAATTTCGGTATTACTGTATTTACGATTTGCTTGCCGCATCTTTCACATGTAAAGTTTCCGGTGTTGCCATCCTCGGTGCAAGTCGCCGCAACATAACCGTTCATATCGGCAGCATAATGCCCGGTCGGGTTAATATACCTACCTCTTTCAAAAATTGTTTCGCAAACTACACAGCCGGTGTCTCCCGTATAGCCATAGCTTTCGCAGGTGGCGTCTTTTTTATTAAGCACGCCTTTTATATGACCGGAAACGGGAATTATCGCGCTTTCCCCGATTTTTTTACCGCATACGGTACAATATATATCACCCGTTGCTCCGGCTTCGGTACATGTAGCTGATTTCGCGCCTATATATGTATAAACGGAATGACCGCATTCAATAATATCCAATGTAAGATCTTCTTTAGCGGCGCTTTCCGCAAAAGCGCTGCCCGCATAGCCCTTAACGACAAGCGCTTTGCTGCAATTTTCAAAAATGTTTTTGCCTACCTCGGATACGCTGTACGGTATAACAATAGAAAGAATGGAGGTGCAATTTTTAAATGCGCCGTCCTCAATGCTGACAACCGTAAGCGGAATGTTTACGCTTTCAAGCTTTTCGCAGCCATAGAAGGTGTAGCATTTAATTTTTTCCAACTTTTCAGGCAAATTTATATAAACAAGCGAAGAGCAACCGCTGAAAACGCCGTCGTTAAGTACGGTAAGCTCACCGGGTAAATTTATTTGTACTAAAGAACTGCAGCCGCTGAAAGCTTCGACACCAATCTCCGATAAATTATCGGGAATTACCAAATGCTTAATTGAATTGCATTCGGCAAAAGCCTTAGCGGCAATTTTTTTAACGCACCCCGGAATATAGTATGTCTCTGCTTCATTACCTGCCGGGAAGCAACAAAGCATGGTTTTGTCGGCATTAAACAATACCCCATCATCAACGATGTAGGAAGTGTTTTGCGAAGACACCTTGATATTTTTCAAAGAAGCGCAGGAGCTTACAGCTCCGTCGCCGATAAAGTTAACAGACGCAGGTATGCGGAACTCATTTAAAGATAGGCATTTGCCGAAAGAATCTGAACCTATATGCGATAACTGCTCAGATAACCGAATACTTTTCAGCCCGCAGCCGTAAAATGCACGGTCACCCATATATGTAACGCTGCCCGGCAAAGCCAATCCCGTCAACGCCGTACATCCTTCAAAGGCATTATTTCCTATTTTCTCAACCGAGGACGGTAATAAAACACTCGATATTTCGGTATTATTCTTAAAAGCTCCGTCATCTATTGCAGTAACGGGAAGGTTCTCAATAAATCTCGGAATATTTACCGCTCCGCAAAGTTCTTGTTTACATCCGGTAACGGTAACCTGACCGTCGGTAACCGAATATGTTAACATTGAAGTAATATCAGCCGAAGAAAGATGCTTTTTAATACGAACGGCGTCAATAATATCAACGTCGAAATCTCCGTTTAAGTCTCCCGATACATCAATGCTGGAATGCAGTTCAATGCCCAAAAGGTGTTTTTTAAGCAAAACCATATCAGATGATGTGATTTTGTAATCGTTGTCAAAGTCCCCCGGAGCTGCACTTAGTGAATAACCGCAAATATCGCAAATTCCGGATGCATCATAGCTATGCTCTGTTTCGGGAATAACTTCAAAGAGCTCATTTCCGCAAAGAGAACAAAACTTATGCGATTTACCGACTTTGACGCATGTGGGTTCAACTATTACCGTGCTTTCACCGTAAGAGTGCGCACAATCCGACTGTATCATTTCCTCATGTAAATGTACATGTACATGCGTATGCTCATCCGCAGCTTCCGAAAATATCGGAGTAGCAAAGGCTAAGGTTATTGCTGAAAGCACGGCAATAAAAGCGTTAAAATACTTTTTATACATATAATACCCCCAAAATATTCCAATATGAAAAAAATTATAGCATGTCTGAAACTTTACGTCAATATACAAATATAACAAAATTTGGGGGTGTATCGGTAATTGAAAGTTAAATTATAAAAATATCAATTTTCTTTTTTCCCGAAAATTCCAAGCTCGCCTACGCCTATTATTATGAGCATTGCGCCGAAAATTTTCGCGGTTATATCCCCGCCGAGCAGATCTGTAAAAAGCAATCCGCCCGCCGTTCCCGCAAGCCCCCAGGCGGCAATTTTAAGCACAAGCTTCCATTTTATTTGTTTCTTAAAGCCGTAAACCGCAACGGCGGCTATTGCTATGGGAATAAAAAACAGCAGGTTAATGCCCTGACTTTTTAATTGCGGCATATCGGTGAATACCGACAGATATATTATAAGCACCGCTCCGCCGCCGAGCCCCATTGCGCCTATTATTCCCGAAAAAAGCCCTGCCAAAAGGGCTGCAAAATTCATCTTAACAGCAGGCGAACGCCTGCATATATCATAAACCCGCCGAATATGCGTTTAAGCCACTTAGGGGATATTTTGCGCATAATAAGCGTTCCGAGCAGCGAGCCTATAATGCCGCCCGGAATAAATATAAACGAATCCGAAGCCGAAACGTAACCCTTTATAAGATAAAGCGCCGCCGATAAAACGGTTATGGGCAAAATTACGGCAACCGCGTTTGCGTGCGCCTGTTTGCGGTCAAGCCCCAATTTTTGCAAAAGCGGCACGGCTATCATACCGCCGCCCGCACCCAAAAGACCGTTTACAAGCCCTACCGCAAGCCCCGCGCCCGCGGTAAGTACGCCTTTATTTTTTAAAAGTTTCATAGTATCACCGCTGATATTTTTCCCTGCGGTGCGCCATAAAATTCATTAGACAATACAATCAGGGTACAATGCTTCCCATAGCAGAAAATTTGTCTGATTGTATTGTCTAACATTCCCATTTATATTTTTTCATATCTACCGTGCCGTTTTCCTTAAACTCCACGCCCTCATCTTCAAGCAAGGCGCGCTGCTCCCAAAAATGCGGCGCGGTTCTGCCCGCAGCGTTTACTACCCTGTGGCATGGGTAATCACCGTAATAGCCCGCAACGCTAAGCACCTTGCCTACAAGCCGCGCATTACGCTCTCTGCCTATAATGGCGGCTATCTGCCCATAGGTTGATACTTTGCCCTCTGGTATTTCCGATACCGCCGATAATATTTCATAAACCAAATCGTCGGAAATTTTCATAGTATCATTTCCCGAAATTCCTCTTCGCTTATGACCCTGACTCCAAGCTTATTCGCTTTGTCAAGCTTGCTGCCCGCCTCTTCCCCCGCTAATACAAACGAGGTTTTTTTAGATACAGATGAGGAGGTCTTGCCCCCGAACGATTCAATTATTTCGGCAGCTTCGTTTCTTGTATAGGTAGGCAATGTACCCGTAAGCACAAAGGTAAGCCCCGCAAAGCGCGTGTCCTTAACCTCTTTTAAAGACTTCATATTAACGCCGCTTTTTTTAAGCCTTTCAAGCATAGCCGCGGTTTCGGGCAGCGAGAAAAACTCCGCCGCTGATTCCGCCAAAACGCCGCCTATGCCGTCAATTTGCTCTATTTCCTCGGCAGAGGCATCGGCTATTGCCTCAACGCTGCCGAAATGCTCGGTTAAAAGCGCCGCCGCTTTGCTGCCTATATGGCGTATTCCGAAAGCGAAAACCAGCTTTGCCGCGTCGTTTTCCTTTGATTTCTCAATCGCGTTTTTAAGGTTTTCCACGCTCTTTTCGCCTACGCGTTCAAGCTTTTTAACCTCTTCGTAGTCAATCGAGTAAATATCGTCTATGCTGTGAATAAGCCCTGCCGAAAGCAACTGCTCAAGCATTGCGGGACCCAAGCCCTCAATATCCATAGCGTCGCGCGAGGTGAAGTGTATCAGGTGGCGCAAAAGCTGTGCGGGGCAATCGGCGTTGGTGCAGCGCAAAACCGCCTCGCCCTCTTCGCGCGTTACGGGCGAGCCGCAGGAGGGGCATTTATCGGGCATTTTGTAAACCGATGAATTATCGCCCTTCTTAGAAACATTCAGCACTTCGGGAATAATATCCCCCGCCTTACGCACTACTATTGTATCACCTATGCCTATACCTTTGGAATTTATAAAGTCTTCGTTGTGCAGCGTTGCGCGGCTCACGGTAGTGCCCGCAAGCTGTATCGGGTCAAATACTGCGGTAGGCGTCAGCGCACCGGTGCGCCCTACGTTTATTTCTATGCTTTTAAGCACCGTTTCTTTCTCCTCAGGCGGGTATTTAAATGCTGCCGCCCATTTCGGGTATTTAGCGGTGCTGCCGAGCTCACGGCGGTATTCAAGGTTATCAGCCTTTACAACCGCGCCGTCAATATCATAGGGCAAGCCGCCGCGCGAATTGCCTATGCGCGTAATTTCCGCAATAACGTCCTCAATATTATCACAACGCTTATATGTCGGCAATGTATGAAAGCCGAGGGATTTTACAAAGTCGAGCGTTTCAATATGCGAGGAAAATTCTTTGCCCGTTATTCGCTGAATATTGAAAACAAATATATCAAGCCCGCGCTCTTTAACTATTTTCGGGTTTTTCTGCCTTAAAGAGCCCGCCGCCGCATTGCGCGGGTTTTTAGCGGGCGATTCACCCATAAGCTCCTGTCGCTCAATAAGCTTTTCAAAGCTATCTTTCGGCATATACACCTCGCCGCGCACTTCAAGCTCGCCGTCAAAGCGTATGGCTTTGGGTATGCTCTTTATCTGCATTAAATTAGCGGTCACGTCTTCGCCCGTTACGCCGTCGCCGCGTGTTGAACCGCGAAAGAAAAGTCCGTCCTTGTATTCAAGCGATACCGAAAGCCCGTCGATTTTCGGCTCTACCGAAAACACGGTTCTGGATGTATCTATTTTTTCCGCGAATGCGCGCAGCTCATCAAAGCTGAAAACATCCTGCAGGCTTTCCATTTTTACGGTATGCGTAACCTCGGCAAAAAGCTTAAGCGCCGCGCCGCCCACGGTCACGGTAGGGGAGTCCTCACGCTTAAACTGCGGGTATGCTTTCTCCAGCTCCTCAAGCTCGCGCAGCAGCGCGTCGTATTCAAAATCCTCTATTTCAGGTGCGTCGTCAATATAGTATTTTTTGTTGTGGTATTTAAGGGTATCGCTTAAATATTTAATTCTTTCTTCCGCTGCCTTTACGTCCATTTTACAGTTTCTCCGTTTCCGTTTAATCTTCGGCAACCGCGCCGTAATCGTTAATAAGTCCCGCCGTATTATCGTTTTCGCTTTCTATAACGTTCGTATACGCCCCCGGCACCGCACCCGAAATCACGGTCTGTGCGGCTATTGCCGAGGTCGCGGCGGTCACGCCGCCTCTGTAACCTATCATCACAAAGCTGCCCGAAATATTCATATCTATCATTATTATGTGCAAAACCTGATTTATACCCACCGATTTAAACTCATGCGAAAAATTGACCACCGCCGTTGCCGTAAGCTGCATTTTAAAGGGCAATTTAGGTCCTAAGGCGTTTGTATATACGTTTGAAAAAAAAGTGCCCACGGGTATTTTAACCTCGTAATACTCTTTTTCGTCAACCTTGCGCGAAAGCCTGCCGGATATGGCGCTTTTCAGCGTATTTATTTTCACAATATCGATTTCCGCACTGGTAACGCTGCCGTTTTCGCCGCGTGAGAGCACCACAATATCGTCGTATGTAATGCCGTTTTCGCTGAGAATTTCCAAAACCGCCTCGTTTGCGGCGTTGTACATTGCCGTTTGCGCTACACTCTCGGCGTATTTGATTATAACCGGCCTCATTCGCATAAAAAATACCGAAACAATAAGCGAGCAAATAAGCAAAATTGTAATGCCGACTCGCCAAAACGCAGAGCAATTTCCGTGCCGATGTTTCATATTATCACACACCTTTCGCAAGCTACAATACATATTACGAAAGGAATTTCGGTGTGTTAATAAATTATAACCTTTTATTCCGAAATATTCAATATTTTTCTTGACTTTTCTTGCATTTTAAGGTAGAATATCGTGTATCGTATGCGGGTGTGGCGGAATTGGCAGACGCACCAGCCTTAGGAGCTGGCGCCCCGGCGTGCAGGTTCAAGTCCTGTCACCCGCACCAACTTAAAAAATCTTACAAGCTCTTTTAAATTTTTAAAAAAATACTTGACAAACGCAAAAAGCAGTGATATAATAATCAAGCTGTCGAAAAAACAGCATATACAGTTGGTGTTGATTGCGGCGAGGGTTCACCCGTTCCCATACCGAACACGGAAGTTAAGCTCGCTTGCGCTGAAGATACTCGGCGGGAAGCTGCCCGGGAAAATAAGTAGATGCCAACACAAAAAGTCAGCATACTCTTTTGGGTATGCTGACTTTTTATTTACAGACATTAAATTTCAAAAAAAAAGCCCCCGCCCGAAAAAACGTATTTTCGGGCGGGGTATTGTAAATTTATCTGAGACCGAGCTCTGTAGCCGATTTTCTTACCGCCGATAAAAACCAGCAGTAAAGCGCCTCGCCCAGCTCCTGGTAAACCGGATCACCATCATGCGAGCAGAGCATGGCAAAGGTCTGACCGATGCGGCGGTCTATCTCGCTGCCGCGGCGGTAGGCTAAGTAATAAAACGAGAAAGCTCCCGTATCGCCCGCAGAGCGGTAAAGCTCTGGGTCGGTTTTTTTCACGGTATCGATGAAGCTTTTCTGCGCTATGCCGCATAAAGCGTCATCACGACAGAACTGCTCAAAGCCCACGGTCGCCGTAAAGGACAAAAGCAGCCGCCGCTGAATTATCATTTCGCTGTTATCGGGCTCTGCGCCCTCGGCTGCGTCATGCGCGTCCGCTATAAATTTGCGCGCGATAACCGCGCCCCACTCGCGGGCGTTTTTAATATCGTCCTTTTTAAGCGTTTCGGGCTGAACCGCACTTTCTCTGCGCTTTTTTATTTCCTGTGAGGGTTTATCACCCGCAATTTTAATATCGCTGTCCGAATACAAATTTACTCACCCTTTGCGGCTTTATATTCCCTCAATGCCTCGGCTAACTGCGCAGGGCACGAGGTATTCTTGAATCCGCATTTAATATCGGCAAGGCGGTCTATAACGTCGTCGATCTTCATTCCCTCTACAAGCCTTGCCACGCCCTGCGTGTTTCCGCTGCAGCCGCCGTCAAATCTGACGCTTTTTAAAATTCCGTCTTCTACGTCAATGAGGATTCCTCTTGAACATACTCCCTTAGTTTTATATGAAAATTCCATTGCTTTTATACCTCTTATCTTTCCTTGAACTTATTGCTGCGTACCGGGTGGCGCAGCTTTCTCAGCGCCTTTGCCTCTATTTGGCGAATACGCTCTCTTGTAACGTTAAACTCCGAGCCCACCTCTTCAAGCGTGTGGCATCTGCCGTCCTGTAAGCCGAAACGCAGGCGTATAACCGACTCTTCTCTGGGGGTAAGGGTTTTAAGCACCCCGTCAATATCCTCGTTGGTTATGGTTTTAAGCGCCGCCTCGTCGGGCGCTAAGGCGTCCTCGTCGCGTATAAAGTCCATAAGGCGCGAGTCTTCCTCAGGCCCTATGGGGGTCTCCATTGAAACAGGCTCCTGCGCCACGCGCATTATCTCGCGCACGCGCTCAACCGGAAGATCCATTTTTTCCGCAATAAGCTCCTCGCTCGGCTCAACGCCGTTTTCGTGCAGCAGCTGGCTTTGCACCTTTTTAAGGCGGTTAATGGTCTCCACCATATGCACGGGAATACGTATGGTTCTCGCCTGATCCGCTATTGCGCGGGTAATAGCCTGCCTTATCCACCAAGTAGCGTAGGTTGAAAACTTAAAGCCCTTTTGATAATCAAATTTATCAACCGCCTTAATAAGACCCACATTGCCCTCTTGAATCAGGTCAAGGAAATACATACCCCTGCCCACATATTTTTTCGCAATGCTTACCACAAGACGCAAATTCGCCTCGGTAAGGCGCTGCTTTGCGTATTCGTCGCCCTCGGAAATTTTAACCGCAAGTTCAATTTCCTCATCGGATGAAAGCAGCGGCACTCTGCCTATTTCGCGCAGATAGATTTTAACCGGGTCGTCAAGGTTCATATTATCAAAGGAAAGGTCGTCAAGCGCGTCAACGTCCATTTCCTCAAGCTTTAATTCATCGTCGGTCGGCTCTTCGTCAAAATCAATATCGAGCGTGGGCGGCTCCGAAAAAAGCTCCTCGGGGTCGTCGGGCGCGTTTTCAATATCGTCTATCGTAAGGTTTCTTTCCTCCTCGGTTTCAAACATATCGGTCTCCGGGTTGGTTTTCTCTTTAATTTCCTCTGTTTTTTTGTTCTTTTCCATTGTTTACTTTCCTCTCGCTTTTTTGTCAATAAGATTCTGAAGACCCGCCGCCCATTCTTCAACCGAATTTTCCGACTTTTCGGAAGACTCCAGCAGCATATCCTCTTCTAATATTACCCCTATGCAATCTTTTAATACAATTTCAGGGTTTTTACCCGCTTTTTCGCTGTTTTGCAGGGATACAAGATACCCTATTTCAGCCGGCAGCAGCTTTTCGGCAAATGCCGAAATATCAAGCGTGCCGCCGCGCTCTAATACCGAAAGTATGGTTTCGTATATCCTGCGGTTAAGCGATGTAAGCATTTTTTCGGGCGGCAGCTTTTCAGCGGCGATTTTGCAAAAATCGGGGTTTTTAAGCAGCACCGCTATAAGCGTTTCTTCCGCCGCCGTGCCCTTTAGCGATTTCCGCCTTTCGGGGTTTATATCGTCCTTTGTGAATTTCGGCCGAATAATATCGGATATTTCCTTTTTCTGCTTTTGGCGGCGGTTTCTTTTGCGCAGCTCTTCAATTCTGGCGGTAAGCGCGGTTCTTGAAACGCCGTACTTTTCAGAAAGCCTGCCTATGTAAATATCCCGCGTCATAATATCGTCCGACGCGGCTATTATTTCCGCGGCAGCGGCTAAATATTTAAGCCTGCCGTCCTCGTTATCAAGGTTTATATCCTTTGCGGCGGTAAGCAGCTTATATTCCATATCGCTTACCGCGCCCTCAAGCAACGCCGCAAAGCGCTCCTTGCCGTTTTTCTTTATATATTCGTCGGGGTCTTTGCCGTCGGGCACTACTACCACCCTGACTGACAGCCCCGTGTTTTCAAGCAGCTCCGACGCCCTGCGCACCGCCTTTTGCCCCGCCGCGTCGGCGTCAAGCATAAGCACAATTTCCTTTGTGTAGCGCGAAAGCAGGTTTGCCTGCTCGGTAGTAAACGCCGTGCCCAAGGGGGCTACGGTGTTTTCAAAGCCCGCCTGGTGCAGGGAAATTACGTCCATATTGCCCTCTACCAATATTACGCGCTCGGAGCAAACGTTTTTCGCAAAGTTTATGCCGAAAAGGTTTTCGCTCTTTTTGTAAACGGGCGTATCTGCCGTGTTTACGTATTTTCCGCCCTGTTTATCATCTCCCGGCATTGCCCTGCCGCTGAAAGCGACTATATTGCCGCGTATGTTTATTATGGGGAACATTACCCGCTTTCTGAAACGGTCGTAAATACTTCCGCGCTGACTTTTGCCTATAACGTTTGCGGCGAGCATATCGCTCTCTGTATAGCCCTTTTCCTTTAGGTGATGTATAAGCGCGTCCCAACTGTCGGGCGCAGCACCCAGACCGAAATGCTTTATTGTTTTTATGGTCAGCCCTCTGCCCGTTAAATAATCAAGCGCCCATTTGCCGCCCGGCGACATTAAAAATGCGTGGAAAAACCTTGCGGTATCGCGGTTGATATCGTATATCTTCTTTTTAAGGCGCTGCATAGAGTCGTCGTAGCCGTCCTGCGGCAGGGTTATTCCCGAGCGCTCAGCCAAAAGCTTTACCGATTCTATATAATCAAGGTTTTCAATAAGCCCCGTAAAGGTGAAGACATCTCCCCCCACGCCGCAGCCGAAGCAGTAAAACGAGCCGTTTTCGGGGTATACGGTAAAGGACGGCGTTTTTTCGCTGTGAAAAGGGCAGAGCCCCACAAGATTTTTGCCCCGCCGCTTTAAATTGACATACTGCGATACGGCGGTTTCAATATCGTTACGGTATTTAATTTCGCTTATAATTTCCTCGGGTATCATAAAACCGCCTCCTCGCTTTTATTTTTTTATATCGACCAAGCCTTCGGAATATAAATATCTGAAAATACCGTCACGGCGTAGTGGTCGGTCATTCCCGCAATATAATCGGTAACGGCGCGCTCCTTGCCCTCTGCCGCCGCTATTTTTAAATATTCCTCCGGCATTTTTTCGGGGTTTTTAAAGAAATATTTTATAAGCCCCTCCACTATTCCCGAAACCTTTGTCTCCTCGGATTTTGCAACCGGGTTTTTATAAACGCTTTCAAACAGAAATTCGTGCAGCTTATCGTAATACTTCTCGGTTTCGGCGTCCATTTTAATTGTATCGTCGCTGTTTTTAACTATCGACTCAACAAGCGTGTTTATTCTGTGGCTTTTTGTGTCGCCCAGCGCCGCCGCAATATCTCGCGGTATATCGCTTTCGGCTATTACCCCCGCGCGCACCGCGTCGTCAATATCGTGATTTATGTAGGCTACCCTGTCCGCCGTGCGGAC